>NZ_JBVKAK010000001.1:0-463048 GCF_055639435.1 Streptomyces sp. NPDC039430
TGCCTGCGTGTTGATCTCACGAAATCCTCCCCCCCCCCCCCCCCCCCACCCCACCCCACCCCCCCCCCCCCCCCCTCCCCCCCCCCCCCCCCCCCACCCCCCCTCCCCCCCCCCCCCCCCCCTTCCCCCCCCCCCCCCCCCCCCCACCCCCCCCCCCCCCCCCCCCCCCCCGACGCGTATGCGCGCCGTGTCCTACGGCTGCTGTGTCGTACGTCCGGCGTGTCCTACGTCCGGCGTGTCCTACGGCTGCCGAGGCGTCTCGTCCGGGGCCGGATCCGGCTCCAGGAAAGGCGCCAGCAGGCCCGGGACCGCCTCGTCCGCGAAGGCCAGGCCCTCGCCCCGCGCCGCGTCGTACACGTGGTACGCACCCGCGCCCGCGGCCGTCGTCGCCGTCAGTGTCAGCAGGCCCGCGCGGCGCTGGAAGTACGACTGTTTGACCGTCCAGCCGATCACACCGCCACGCTGGAGGGCGACCGTCGCGCGGCGCACCGTGCCGGAGCGGGCCACGAGATAGCCGCCGCTGAGGCCATGGCCCAGGTTGCGGTAGGCGTCCAGGGCCAGCAGGACGGCCACCGGCAGCAGGATCACCGCGCAGACCGCCGCGGTGTAGAGCAGGACATCGGTCAGCAGCAGGCCGAGGACGGCGAGGATCACGACCGGCACCAGCGCGTACGCCAGTGACCAGCGCAGCCGGCGCCCCCGCGCGGCACGCGGGTGAGGGATCAGGACCACGCTGTTCGTCGGGGACACGGGCTCGCGCAGGACCTGCGCCGCCACCGCGTCGGCCAGCGCCCGGGGCGCGGCCGGCAGCAGCGTCTTGTTGTCGCTGTGCCCGTCCTCTTCCTCCTGGGCGAGACCGGTGGCGACCGCGTCCACCCTGGCCGCGCCCGCCATCCGGATCCCGAGCGGCTCGACCAGCTCGACACCGCGCAGCCGGCGCTCCTCGATGGAGACGGAGCGGGAGGTGAGCAGTCCGCGGCGGACCCGGAGCGTACGGCCGGGCTCCCGGTCGAGACGGTAGTTCCACCACATCTCGATCCACAGCCCCAGCGACCCTATGACCCCCACGAGGGCCAGCACGGCGAGCAGGATCACGCTCCCCCAGAGGATCGAGACGGCCCGGAAGTAGTCGCCCAGCCATGCGAAGAACCGCAACTGCATGCCGACCCAGTCACTGAGCTGCACCAGCCCCCCGGCCGCCGAGGCGCCGAGCACCGGAGCGATGAAGGAGAGCGGCGCGTACCGGATCCACCGCCGGTCGAAGGAGGCGAGTGTGCCGTCGCCGTACGTCCCGGACGTCTCGGGGACCCGGTCGAGCAGCTCTCTTCTGAGCCACTCGCCCTCGGTACGGGTGACGGGGTCGAGTTCCAGCGTGGATTCCCCGCCGGTCTGCTCGCCGGTGCCGATCCGGACCTTCACCAGCCCGAGGACCCGGAGCAGGGGATGGGCCGTCAGGTCGACGCTGCGTATCCGCTCACGGGCCAGCGAGCGGCGTTTCAGCAGAAACAGGCCGGTGTGCAGTTCGGCGCGCTCGGGCCCTATGCGGTAGCGGGTGCGGCGCCACCGTATGTAGTCCGCGCCCGTGACGCAGACGATCAGCAGCACGGCACCGGCCGACACCCAGCCGATCGCCGTCAGGGACCCCAGGCCGCCGGCCATGCCGACGAAGGACGGCACACCGGCGACGACGGCGACCCCGATCATGATCACTACGGTGACCAGGAGCGTACGCCGGTCCAGCCGCCGCCACTCCCCCTCCGCGGGCCACTCCCCCTCCGCGGGCCACCTGGACTCCGCGGGCCCGCTCATGTCGCGTCCCCCGGAGTGGCCTGGGTGATGTGCGTCAGCCGCTCGGCCAGGCCCGCGGCCAGCTCGTGGTCGAGCCCGGCGATCCGTACGGCGCCCTTGGCGGACGCGGTCGTGACGGTCACCGTGGCCAGCCTGAACAGCTGCTCCAGCGGACCGCGCACGGTGTCCACGGTCTGGATCCGGGACATCGGCGCGATCCGCCACTTCTGCCAGAAGAAGCCGGTGCGGACATAGACGGCCTCGTCCGTCACCTCCCAGCGGTGCACCCTGAACGACCAGATCGGTATCAGTGCCGTACAGGCCAGCCCGAGCACCGCCAGCACGACGGCGGGGACCAGCAGCCAGGTCCGTGCCGGGGTGATCAGCGCCCCGAGCAGGACCAGCACCCCCACCGGCGCCGCGGTCAGCAGCAGCCACCGCACGCGCCACCAGCCGATGGCACGCCGGTCCAGCGTGCTGTTCGGCGGCCGCAGCCGCCGGCCCCCCTCCCCCGTCATCGGCTCAGCGCCCCCGCAACGAGCGGTACGCCCCGACCAGCGTGGAGGTCGAGGAGTCCAGCCCGTCGCCCGGCTCGTCGCCGGTGAGGACGGGCTCGATCTTCTTGGCGAGGACCTTGCCCAGCTCGACGCCCCACTGGTCGAAGGAGTCGATGTTCCAGACGGCGCCCTGGACGAACACCTTGTGCTCGTAGAGCGCGATCAGCTGACCCAGGACGGACGGGGTCAGCTCCTCGGCGAGGATGGTGGTCGTCGGGTGGTTGCCGCGGAACGTCTTGTGCGGCACCAGCTTCTCCGGCACCCCCTCGGCCCGTACCTCCTCGGGCGTCTTGCCGAAGGCGAGCGCCTGGGTCTGGGCGAAGAAGTTGGCCATGAGCAGATCATGCTGGGCGACGAGTCCGGGCGCCAGATCCGCGACGGGCCGGGCGAAGCCGATGAAGTCGGCCGGGATGATCTTGGTGCCCTGGTGGATCAACTGGTAGTACGCGTGCTGCCCGTTGGTGCCCGGCGTGCCCCAGACGACGGGCCCGGTCTGCCAGTCGACCGGATTGCCGTCCCGGTCCACCGACTTGCCGTTGGACTCCATGTCGAGCTGCTGGAGGTAGGCGGTGAACTTCGACAGATAGTGGCTGTACGGCAGGACCGCGTGCGACTGGGCGTCGAAGAAGGCCCCGTACCAGACGCCCAGCAGGCCGAGCAGCAGCGGCGCGTTGGCCTCCGGGGCGGCGGTGCGGAAGTGCTCGTCGACGAGGTGGAAGCCGTCGAGCATCTCGCGGAACCGGTCGGGGCCGATCGCGATCATCAGCGAGAGCCCGATGGCCGAGTCGTACGAGTAGCGCCCGCCGACCCAGTCCCAGAACTCGAACATGTTGGCCGTGTCGATACCGAACCCGGAGACCTTCTCGCTGTTCGTGGAGAGCGCCACGAAGTGCTTGGCGACGGCTTCCTGTCCGGCCCCGAGCCCGCTGAGCAGCCAGTCGCGCGCGGAGGTCGCGTTGGTGATGGTCTCGATGGTGGTGAAGGTCTTCGACGCGATGATGAACAGCGTCTCGGCCGGGTCCAGGTCCCGTACGGCCTCGTGCAGATCGGCTCCGTCGACATTGGAGACGAATCGCACCGTCAGCGCGCGGTCGGTGAAGGACCGGAGCACCTCGTACGCCATCGCGGGCCCGAGGTCGGAGCCGCCGATACCGACGTTGACGACGTTCTTGATGGGGCGGCCGGTGTGGCCGGTCCACTCGCCGGACCTGATCCTGTCGGAGAACGCGCTCATCTTGTCGAGCACGGCGTGCACCGCCGGTACGACGTTCTCGCCGTCGACCTCGATGACGGCGTCACGCGGGGCGCGCAGCGCCGTGTGCAGCACGGCGCGGTCCTCGGTGGTGTTGATCTTCTCGCCGCGGAACATCGCGTCCCGCAGCTCGGCGACTCCGGTGGCCGCGGCCAGCTCGCGCAGCAGCGCCAGTGTCTCGTCGGTGACCAGGTGTTTGGAGTAGTCCAGGTAGAGGTCGCCCACCTGGAGGGTGTAGCCGGCGCCGCGCGCCGGATCGGCGGCGAACAGCTCGCGCAGATGCGTCTGCCCCAGCTGCTCCCGGTGCTTGCCCAGTGCGTCCCACTCGGGCCTCCGGGTCAGCCTGGTACGGCTTTCCGCGTTCATCTCGGACATCAGCCCACTTCTTCTCGTGCCTGCGTGCATGCCCTGTTGCCTGTCCAACCTAATTGATCAGGGTGAACGGCGACGCTACGGGGACACCACGGGCGCGAAAGCGGTGCGAAAGGGGGCAAAAACGCTTCGGCCGGACACCTGTGAGATGTCCGGCCGGAAAAGCCTGGCTAGATCTCGCCGCGCAGTTTGGCGAGCGCTTCGGCGAGGATCGCTTCGCCGTCGGCGTCGCTGCGCCGTTCCCGTACATAGGCGAGGTGCGTCTTGTACGGCTCGGTGCGCGGCGGGTCCGGCGGATTGTCCCGGTCCTGACCGGCCGGGAATCCGCAGCGCGGGCAGTCCCACGTCTCCGGAACCTGCGCGTCACTGGCGAAGCTCGGCACCGTCTCGTGCCCGTTCGAGCACCAGAAGGAGATGCGCAGGCGGGGCGCGGACTCGCCGCGCTCGGCCTCACCCATCGGCCCCGCTCCGACCCGGCTTCCCCGGATCGCGTTGCCACTTGCCACGGTCGTAACTCCCTGCGTGATGGTGCCGCAAAGCATCGAGAGGCAGCTCCGCTGCCGGGCGCCCCAGTCTACGTAAGGCCCAACGCGCGTCCAGTGAAGGGAGTTACCCCCTCCCGCCGGGCGCGGAACCCATGATAGGCCGCGCCCGCGCCGCCGTACCGTGCGTACGGTCAGCTGTCCAGCTTCAGCACCAGGCCGAGAACGACAATGCACGCGAACCACAGCAGACCGACAACCACGGTGATGCGGTCGAGGTTACGCTCCGCGACGGAGGAACCACCGACGGACGACTGCATTCCGCCACCGAACATGTCGGAGAGGCCGCCGCCCTTCCCCTTGTGCATCAGCACCAGCAGCATCAGCAGCAGGCTGAAGACGATGAGGGCGATCGAGAACCCCATAACCACGGCTGGACCAACTTCCTCGGACTGACAGGACCGACAGGACTGAAAACGAACACTGAGAACGAACGACGCAGAACGAACGACGCAGAACGAACAGCACGAAACGAACGACGGGGACCGACCGGGCTCCCCCGATACGCATAGTCGCGCTACGCGTACGCGGACGATGCCCTTTCGGCCCCCGCCAGGGTACGACGGATCCGTGCTACCGCATACTCACTGGTCTCGGAAGCGTACGATCTTGACGAACTCGTCCGCGTCCAGCGCCGCGCCGCCCACCAGGGCGCCGTCCACATCGGGCTGCGCCATGATCGCGGCCACGTTCCCGGACTTCACCGAGCCGCCGTACTGGATCCGGACCTTGTCGGCCAGCTCCCGCGAGTACAGCTCGGCCAGCCGGCCGCGGATCGCCCCGCAGACCTCCTGGGCGTCCTCCGGGGTGGCGACCTCGCCGGTGCCGATGGCCCACACCGGCTCGTACGCGATCACGACGGACTCGGCCTGGTCGGCCGGTACGTCCTTGAGTCCGCCGTCGAGCTGGTTCAGCGTGTGCTCGACCTGCCGGCCCGCCTTGCGGACGTCCAGGCCCTCGCCGACGCAGAGGATCGGGGTCAGACCGTGCTTGAAAGCGGCCTTCACCTTGGCGTTGCAGATCTCGTCCGTCTCGGCGTGGTACTGGCGCCGCTCGGAGTGGCCCACGGCGACGTAGGCGCACTTCAGCTTCGCCAGCATCGGCCCCGAGATCTCGCCGGTGTACGCACCGGAGTCGTGCGCCGAGATGTCCTGGGCGCCGTACTTGATCTTGAGCTTGTCGCCGTCGACCAGGGTCTGTACGGACCGCAGGTCGGTGAAGGGCGCCAGGACGGCGACCTCGACGGCGTCGTAGTCCTTGTCGGCCAGCGCGAAGGCGAGCTTCTGGACATGGGCGATGGCCTCAAGGTGGTTGAGGTTCATCTTCCAGTTGCCCGCCATCAGCGGGGTACGGCCGGCCTTTTCGGATGAAGCAGTCATACGGGGGTCAGTCCTCCAGTGCCGCGAGGCCGGGGAGCGTCTTGCCCTCAAGATATTCGAGGCTCGCGCCGCCACCGGTCGAGATATGGCCGAATGCCTTCTCGTCGAAGCCCAGGATCCGGACCGCGGCGGCGGAGTCGCCACCGCCGACGACGGAGAAGCCCGGGGAGTCGACGAGCGCCTGGGCGACGGCCTTGGTGCCCTCGGCGTAGTCGGGGTGCTCGAAGACGCCCATGGGACCGTTCCAGAACACGGTCTCCGCGTCGGCGAGCTTCGAGGCGTACAGCCGGCCGGTCTCGGGGCCGATGTCCAGGCCCATCTGTCCGGCCGGAATGGCGTCCGCGGCCACCGTGGTGGGGTGCGCGGGAGCCTTGGTCCCGAGGTCCGGGAACTCCGGCGCGACCAGGACGTCCACGGGGAGCACGAACTCCACCCCGCGCGCGTCGGCCCGCCGCAGATACTCCTGGACCGCCGGGATCTGGTCCTCCTGGAGCAGCGAGGAGCCGGTCTCGTGGCCCTGCGCCTTCAGGAAGGTGAAGACCATGCCGCCGCCGATCAGGATGCGATCGGCCTTCTCCAGGAGATGGTCGATCACCCCGAGCTTGTCGGAGACCTTGGCGCCGCCGAGGACCACGGCGTAGGGCCGCTTGACGTCGTCGGTGAGCTTCTTGAGGACACCGACCTCGGTGGCGATCAGATAGCCCGCGGCGTGCGGCAGCCGGACGGGCAGGTCGTAGACGGAGGCGTGCTTGCGGTGCACGGCCCCGAAGCCGTCGCCCACGTAGAGATCGGCCAGCCCGGCGAGCTGGTCGGCGAAGGCGCCGCGCTCGGTGTCGTCCTTGGAGGTCTCGCCCGGGTTGAAGCGGAGGTTCTCCAGGACGGCGACCTGGCCGTCGGCGAGGGCCGCGACCACGGCCTTGGCGGACTCGCCGACCGTGTCGGCCGCGAACGCCACGTCGGTGCCCAGGAGTTCACCGAGGCGCGCGGCGGCGGGGGCGAGCGAGAAGGCGGGGTCCGGGGCGCCCTTGGGACGGCCCAGATGGGAGGCGACGATCACCCGGGCGCCCGCCTCGGCGAGCCTGGCGACCGTCGGCTGCACGGCCCGGATACGGCCGTCGTCGGTGATGGTGGTGCCGGCGAGCGGCACATTGAGGTCGGCGCGGACGAATACGCGCTGTCCGGCGACCCCTTCGGCGAGAAGTTCGTCGATCGTCTTCATCTGCTGCGGGACTCCTTGAGATGTCTGGACAGGCCGACAGGGCTCGAACAGCGCCGCGTGTGCGCCGGCCGAACCCTGTCGCTCATACCGAGATGCCTGCCGGCCCTGAACTCAGCGAACTCAGCGGCCCTGGATCAGAGCTGGCCGCCGACGAAGACGGTCAGGTCGACCAGACGGTTGGAGTAGCCCCACTCGTTGTCGTACCAGCCGATGACCTTGACGTTCTTGCCCTGGACCATGGTCAGGGAGGAGTCGAACGTGCAGGAGGCGGGCCAGTTGACGATGTCCGAGGAGACGATCGCGTCCTCGGTGTAGTCCAGGATGCCCTTGAGCTGGCCCTCGGCGGCCTTCTGGAACGCGGTGTTGACCTCGTCCTTGGTCACCTCGCGCTCCAGCTCGATGACCAGGTCGGTGACGGAGCCCGTCGGGACCGGGACGCGCATCGCGATGCCGTCGAGCTTGCCCGCCAGCTCCGGGATCACCAGCGCGGTGGCCTTGGCGGCACCGGTGGTGGTCGGGATGATGTTCTCCGCGGCGGCCCGCGCACGGCGGAGGTCGCTGTGCGGGAAGTCCAGGATGCGCTGGTCGTTGGTGTACGCGTGGACCGTCGTCATCATGCCCTTGACGATGCCGAAGTTCTCCAGGAGAACCTTGGCCATCGGCGCCACACAGTTGGTGGTACAGGAGGCGTTCGAGATGACGTGGTGGCTGGCCGCGTCGTACTTGTCCTGGTTGACGCCCATCACGATAGTGATGTCCTCGTCCTTGGCCGGAGCCGAGATGAGGACCTTCTTGGCGCCGCCCGCGATGTGCTTCGAGGCGTCGGCCTTCTTGGTGAAGATGCCGGTCGACTCGATGACGATGTCGACACCCAGCTCACCCCAGGGGATGTCGGCCGGGTTGCGCTCCGAGAGCACCTTGATGGTGTGGCCGTCGACCGTGATCGTGTCGGCGGTGTGGGTCACCTCGGCCTTGAGGCGGCCCAGGATGGTGTCGTACTTCAGCAGATGCGCCGTGGTCGCAGTGTCACCCAGGTCGTTGACAGCCACGATCTCGATGTCTGCACCCTGCTCCAGCAGCGCGCGGAAGTAGTTACGACCGATGCGGCCAAAGCCGTTGATGCCTACGCGGATCGTCACGAACCGATCTCCTCGTTGGTACGCCGGTTTTCGACGCCGGCGAGTTGTATGGGATGTCCCCGACCGCTTATGACCCTACCTCTCCGGGGGCCGCGTGGTGACATCGAGTGGCCACCCGGTCCAGCGGCGGCCCGTTCCCGTCGAAACGGGGTGACGAGCCGCCGCCGACCCGGTGCCCGGCGCCTTCCTGACGGCGCGGGGCGCCTGCCTAACGGCGCAGGGCGCGCAGCGCCTTGCCCAGCAGCGTCGCGCGCTCCCCGGCGCCCGGCACATGCTCCAGGCCGAATCCGAACAGCACGGTGTCACGCGTAGTGACGGACGCGTACGAGGTGAACAGCTCCTGGGAGCGCGCCCAGTCCCCCTCCACGACAGGGCTCCCGGCCGGTGCGCCGGGCGTGGCCCAGGCGCCGAGGGAGGTCTCGAAGCCCTCGGACTCACGGTCCGCGCCGCCCACGACGAGCCTCGCGTCGTCCGCGAACAGCCCGAGTCCCCCGCTGCCGGGGTCGGTGATGTAGCTGAGCGAGATCTCGGCCTTCTTGCCCGCGTAGGCGCTCAGGTCGAAGGAGACCTGCCGCCAGCCGTTCGAGCTGCCGGTGAAGCTGTTCCAGGAGCCGCTGCTCCCGGTCGCCGTGCAGCCGTTCGCGCCGAGGGTCAGATAGTGGCCGAGGAAGGGATGGCCGTCGAGGTAGAACCCCGCCTCGCACTCGGTGGGGACGGCCGCGCTGGTCGCGCCGCCGGCATCGGGAAGGGTGGTCCAGTCCTCGCCCCCGGCGGTGCGGGCCTCCAGGGCGGCGTGGTCGTAACCCCGCTCCGTGTTCCAGTTGAGCGCGAAGCGGAGTGCGGGCCTGTCGGCGGCGGTGACCCCGGTGAGGTCGACGGTGCGGGTGAGCCGGCTCCACTCGCTGTCCTGGTGCAGGGCCGCCGCCATCCACTGGCCGGCGTACGGCGCGTACGGGTTGGTGACCCCCGTGTACGAGCCCGACGCGGCGCTCTTGAACTGCGGGAACTCCTTCGGGTCGAGGGTGTCGGAGGTGACGGTGTAGGCGCCCGCGGGGTCCAGCGGGTTGCCGGGCAGCCCGGCGAGCGAGCCGCCGGCGCCCGCGAGTGCTCCCGTACCGGTGAAGCCGGTGGCACCCGGCGTCGACGACCGTCCGTACGCGCCCAGGTAGTACTGGCTGAAGTCGTCGGTCAGGGTCCGTCCGACCTGGGCGTCGCCGCCCGCGCGCCGTCCGGCCTCGATCAGCTTGCCGCCCTCGTTGAGGAAGGCGCGCAGGGCCAGCTGCGTGGGGCCGCCGGGGACGGCCGCGCCGGTGTAGTGGACCGCGGTGGAGAAGTGGCCGAGGACGCCCAGCGGGTGCGGAGCGCCCTGGGTGGCGACGTCCCAGACGGCGGCGGTACGGCCGTTGGCGCGCAGGGCGTCGGTGTAGGCGCGGAGCTGCTGCGCCGGCGCCCCCTCCTCGGCGATCACGAGCGTGTCGGCGCGGGGGCGTTCGGCCACGGTGTAGCTGAAGTGCTCGCTGGACGTGGGCTTTCCGCTCCTGGTCCGTCCGGTGAACCAGACCTCGACGGTGTCACCCGGACGAGCGTCCTCGATCTCGGCGCGGTACTCGTCGAAGTGAAGGTTGTCCTCGCCTCCGTAGGTCTCGCCGCCCTTCCAGGCCTTGAGGTCCTCGTCGTGCGTACGGCCGCCGTTGACGCGGTAGTTGAGCTGCTTGTCACGCACGGACTTGCGGGCGGTGACGGAGACCTCCTGGTCGGCGCCGCGCGCGTACGAGGTGGTGAACGGGTCGGGCGTGAAGTCGGGGGCGGTCAGGCCGACCGGGGAGGAGGGCTGGTCCGGGTGGGCGGCGGTCTCGGCGACGGAGAGCGCGAAGGGGACGTTCTTGGCGAACTCGCCCTGGATCAGCTTCTCGTCGTCGGGGAAGTTGAAGCCGGACCGGCAGTCCCTGACCTCCCAGGCGTCGTCCGGGTCGAGCGCGGACGCGGTCTGGCAGGTGGTCATCTCCGGGGTGAACATCATCGTTCCGTTGACGTTCGCCGCGTGCCCGTCGGCCTCGCCGTTGGTGGTGTACAGCTCGGAGGAGACCTGCGGGTAGTAGCCGGGGACCGCGGGGTTCTCGGGGGTGCCGGCGAGCGCCTTGTAGAGCACGTCGTCGGGTGTCGGGGTGGCGACCTGCCAGCCCACGCCGTAGAGCAGCAGTTCGGCCGCGGAGTGGTAGTTGATGCCGTAGTCGAAGCCGATGCGCTTCTGGAAGCGGTCGATCGCCTGCGTCTCGGGCTCGGAGCCGGGCCCCGCGCCGCGGTAGGTCTCGTTGGCGGGCCGTGGCGACGAACCCTCGTCGTCGTAGCCCCACTTGTAGGGGAAGTTCCGGTTGAGGTCGACCCCGTCGCCGGGGGCGATCTTCCCGTCGCCGTCCACGTCCCGGAGGTTCTTGCGCCACAGCCGGGCGCTGTCCGAGCTGTGGGTGTAGTCGTAGCCGTCGGGGTTGGCGGAGAGGACGAACCACAGTTCGGTGGAGTCGACGATCCTGGTGATCCGCCGGTCCTTGCCGTAGTTGTCGATGTAGTGGTGCATCAGCCGGCGCGTCATCTCGGGAGTGATCCACTCCCTGGCGTGCTGGTTGGACATGTACAGCACGGACGGCTTGGCCCCGTCCTTGGTCGTCCGGGCGCCCTTGCTGAGCTTGAGGGCCAGGATGTCCTGGCCCTTGAGGGTCTTGCCGATGGAGACGACCTTGGCGATCCGGGGGTTGGCCTGTCCCGTCTCGACGATCTCCTCCTGGAGGTTGCCCGCGCCGCTGTACGGGCGGAACACCCCGTCCCCCGCCGCCCGCAGCCGGGCGCCCGCCTTCTCGGAGACCTTCCGCTCGGTGGCCTCGACCCCCTGCTTCGCGAGGGCGCGCGCCTGCGCGTCGGTGAGGAACAGCTCGACGTTCGCCGTCCCCTTCTCGGGCGCGCGCTCCGTCAGTTCATGGGCGTCCTGGCCGGCCGCGAGAAGCAGGGGTATCTGCTCCTTGGTGACCTCCGCCTCGAAGACCTTCACGGCGTCCGCGCCCGGTGCCGCCTCGGCTCCCGGTGCGGATCCGGGCCGTGCCTGGGCGGTCGGCGCCGCCGATATGCCCGCCAGCAGCAGCGCGCCCGCCGCGAGGATCGATCCCGCTCTTCGTCTCATGTGCCCCCCTTGCTGTTGTCTGCCACATCCGTGGACAGACGCCAGGCTCACCACCCTCCATGATCATGTCAAGGGTGTGCCGGGAGGTGGTGAAATGCCTGCTGCCGACACCTATTCGGCGCCGGCAGCGGGCAGTTGGGGCAGCGGGCGGGCTCAGCCCACGAGACCGTCGGCCAGGTCCTCGCTCAGATTGGACTCCGTACCCGGAATCCCGAGGTCCTGTGCCCGCTTGTCGGCCATGGCCAGCAGCCGCCTGATCCGGCCCGCGACCGCGTCCTTGGTGAGCGGCGGGTCGGCGAGCGCGCCCAGTTCCTCCAGCGACGCCTGCTTGTGCTCCATCCGCAGCCGGCCCGCGGCGGCGAGATGCTCGGGCACCTCCTCGCCGAGGATCTCCAGCGCGCGCTGCACCCGGGCGCCCGCCGCGACCGCGGCCCGCGCCGACCGGCGCAGATTCGCGTCGTCGAAGTTGGCGAGGCGGTTGGCGGTGGCACGGACCTCGCGGCGCATCCGCCGCTCCTCCCAGGCCAGCACCGACTCATGGGCGCCGAGCCGGGTCAGCAGCGCGCCGATCGCGTCGCCGTCCCGTACGACCACCCGGTCCACCCCGCGCACCTCACGCGCCTTGGCGGCGATCTGGAGCCTGCGGGCGGCACCGACCAGCGCGAGGGCCGCCTCGGGTCCCGGGCACGTCACCTCCAGCGAGGAGGAGCGGCCCGGCTCGGTGAGCGAGCCGTGCGCCAGGAACGCGCCGCGCCAGGCCGCCTCCGCGTCACAGGTGGCGCCGGAGACGACCTGCGGGGGCAGTCCGCGGATCGGGCGGCCGCGGCCGTCGACCAGTCCGGTCTGCCGGGCCAGCTGATCACCGCCCGTAATCACCCGTACGACGTAACGGCTGCCGCGGCGCAGTCCGCCCGGGGCCATCACGACGAGCTCGGAGTTGTGCCCGAAGATCTCCAGAATGTCCTTCCGGAGCCGGCGCGCGGCGATGCTGGTGTCCAGCTCCGCCTCGATCACAATGCGGCCGCTCACCAGGTGCAGCCCGCCCGCGAACCGGAGGATCGCCGAGACCTCAGCCTTCCTGCAGCACGTCCGGGTGACGGGGAGGCGGGCGATCTCGTCCTTCACCGCTGGCGTCATCGCCATGGGCCGATCCTTCCATGCATCCGAAAAATACGGTCGTACGCGGCTGCCAACAGCTCCGGATCATGGACCGGGGAACTGTCGGGCGCTGCCACCGGCGCCAGCTCGACCGCGGCACCGAACCGCTTGGCGGCATCGGAGAGTGAATCGCGGTCGGGCACGGCGGCCTGGTCGGCCAGCACCACGTCCAGGGCGAGTTTAGGGGCGTGTCGCCCCAAAACCTCCAAATGACGCTGCGGTGAGAAGCCTTCGGTTTCACCGGGTTGCGGCGCGAGGTTCAGTGAGAGGACCCGGCGCGCCTTCGTCTCGACGAGCGCGTCGAGCAGCTCGGGCACCAGGAGATGGGGGATGACCGAGGAGAACCAGGAGCCGGGGCCGAGCACCACCCAGTCGGCGTCGAGCACCGCGGCGACCGCCTCGGGGACGGCCGGCGGGTCGTGCGGCACCAGATGGACGGACTGCACCTCACCGCGGGTGAGCGCGACGGTGGCCTGGCCGCGCACCGTGTCGACCTGGTCGGGGCGCGCCGGGTCATGGCCCCGTACGAGCGCCTGGAGCTCCAGCGGCACGGCGGACATGGGCAGCACCCGGCCATGCGCCCCGAGGAGCTTGCCGACCAGGTCGAGGGCCTGCACATGGTCGCCCAGCTGCTCCCAGAGGGCGACGATCAGCAGATTGCCCACCGCGTGCTCATGGAGGTCGCCCTTCGACTGGAAGCGGTGCTGGATCACCCGCGCCCAGGTCTGGCCCCAGTCGTCGTCGCCGCAGAGCGCCGCCAGGGCCTTGCGCAGATCGCCGGGCGGCAGGACGCCCAGCTCCTCCCGGAGGCGGCCGCTGGAGCCGCCGTCGTCGGCGACGGTGACGACGGCCGTGAGATCGCCGGTGATCCGGCGGAGCGCCGCGAGGGACGCGGACAGGCCCATTCCGCCGCCGAGCGCGACGACCTTGGGCTGGGCGCCGCGTCCGCGCGCCGACAGCGCGGGGACACCCCTGCGCAGCCGGCGCATGCGGAAGGTGCGTCCGGTCACTCGCGCCCCATGTCCCGGTGGACGACGACGGTCTCGATGCCTTCGGAGACGAGGCGCGCGCCGAGCTTCTCGGACATGGCGACGGAACGGTGCTTGCCGCCGGTACAGCCGACGGCGACGGTCACATAGCGCTTGCCCTCGCGGCGGTAGCCCGAGGCGATCAGCTGGAGCAGCTCGGTGTAGCGGTCCAGGAACTCCTTGGCGCCCGGCTGGTTGAAGACATACGCGGACACCTCCTCGTTGAGCCCGGTGAAGGACCGCAGCTCGGGGACCCAGTGCGGATTGGGCAGGAAGCGGCAGTCCACCACCAGGTCGGCGTCGACCGGCAGGCCGTACTTGTAGCCGAACGACATGACGGTGGCCCGCAGCTCCGGCTTCTCGTCCCCGGCGAACTGGGCGTCCATCTTGGCGCGCAGTTCGTGGACGTTGAGGCTGGAGGTGTCGATCACCAGATCCGCGTCGCCGCGCAGCTCGCGCAGCAGCTCCCGCTCCGCCTCGATGCCGTCCACGATCCGGCCGTCGCCCTGGAGCGGGTGCGGGCGCCGTACGGATTCGAAGCGGCGCACCAGCGCCTCGTCGGAGGACTCCAGGAAGACGACCCGCCGGGTCACCTCCTTGGCGTCGAGGTCGGCGAGGGACTCGCGGAGGTTGTCGAAGAACCGCCGCCCCCGTACGTCGACCACGACCGCGATCCGCGCCACGTTGCCCTGCGAGCGGGCGCCGAGCTCCACCATGGTGGGGATCAGCGCGGGCGGCAGGTTGTCGACGACGAACCAGCCGAGGTCCTCCAGGCACTTGGCCGCGGTGCTGCGGCCCGCGCCCGACATACCGGAGATGATCACCAGTTCGGGGATGGCCGCCTCGACGGCCTCACCCGTCTCGTTTGTGGTGCCCGTACTCACGTGCCCTGCTCCGTCCCGGTCGTGCTCAGTCATGCGTGCTGCCCCCGTTGTCTTCCATGATCTCTCCTGTTGCCGTGTTCACGGCGGGTGCCGCCGGGGCCGCCTTGGCGAAGGCCACGACGACCGACTCGGCCGTTTTGCGGCCCACGCCCGGAACCTCACAGATCTGGTCGATTGTCGCCTGCCGCAGCTTCTTCACCGAGCCGAAATGCTTGATCAGCGACTGTTTCCGGGACTCGCCGAGGCCGGGCACATCGTCCAGCGGGCTGGACCTGACGCGTTTGGCCCGCTTGGCCCGCTGGTACGTGATGGCGAAGCGGTGCGCCTCGTCCCGTACGCGCTGGAGCAGATAGAGCCCCTCGCTGGAGCGCGGCAGGACCACCGGGTCGCTCTCGCCCGGCACCCAGACCTCTTCGAGGCGCTTGGCGAGACCGCAGACGGCGACATCGTCGATGCCCAGCTCGTCCAGGGCCCGCTTGGCCGCCGCGACCTGCGGCTGTCCGCCGTCGACGACCACCAGCTGCGGCGGATAGGCGAAGCGCCTGGGGCGGCCGTCGTCCTCGTGTCCGGGCTGTTCCAGCCGCTCCAGCCGCTCCAGCCGCTCCAGCGGGCCGGTCCCGGCCGGGGACTCCGCGGGCTGCCCGGCCTGAACCGAGGACTCCCCGGGCTCCCCCGGCTCCTCGGGCCGGTCCGGCGCCTCGGGCCACTCCCCGGTCCGCTCCTTCTCCTGGAGGTAGCGCCGGAAGCGCCGCCCGATGACCTCGTGCATCGACCGGACGTCGTCCTGTCCCTCAAAGGTCTTGATCTGGAACCGGCGGTATTCACCCTTACGGGCGAGGCCGTCCTCGAAGACCACCATGGACGCCACGACGTCGTCACCCTGGAGGTGCGAGATGTCGTAGCACTCGATACGCAGCGGCGCGCTGTCCAGACCGAGGGCCTCCGCGATCTCCTCCAGGGCCCGGGAGCGGGTGGTGAGATCGCTGGCGCGCTTGGTCTTGTGCAGGACCAGTGACTGCTGGGCATTGCGCCCGACCGTCGCCATCAGGTCCTTCTTGTCGCCGCGCTGCGGAATCCGCAGCGAGACATGGGATCCGCGGCGCTCGCTGAGCCACTGGGCGACGGCCTCCGCGTCCTCCGGCAGGGCGGGGACGAGCACCTCCTTGGGGACGGCGTCCCCGCGCTCCTCGCCGTACAGCTGCTGGAGGGCGTGCTCGACGAGCCCCGCCGTCTCCACGGCCTCGACCTTGTCCGTGACCCAGCCGCGCTGGCCGCGGACCCGGCCGCCGCGGACGTGGAAGATCTGTACGGCGGCCTCCAGCTCGTCCTCGGCCACCGCGATGAGGTCGGCGTCCGTGGCGTCGGCGAGCACGACCGCGTTCTTCTCCATCGCGCGGCGCAGCGCGCCTATGTCGTCGCGCAGCCGGGCCGCCTTCTCGTACTCCATCTCCTCGGCGGCGTCCGTCATCCGCTGCTCAAGGCGGCGGATGTACGTGCCGGTGCGGCCGGCCATGAAGTCGCAGAACTCCTCGGCCAGTTCGCGGTGTTCCTCGGGGGTGACGCGGCCGACGCAGGGCGCCGAGCACTTGCCGATGTAGCCGAGGAGACAGGGGCGGCCGGTCCGCGCGGCGTTCTTGAACACCCCGGCGGAGCACGTCCGTACGGGAAAGACACGGAGCATCAGATCGACGGTCTCGCGGATGGCCCACGCGTGTCCGTAGGGACCGAAGTAGCGCACGCCCTTCTTCTTGGCGCCGCGCATCACCTGGACCCGGGGGAACTCCTCGTTCAGCGTGACGGCGAGGAACGGATAGCTCTTGTCGTCGCGGTACTTGACGTTGAACCGCGGGTCGTACTCCTTGATCCAGGAGTACTCCAGCTGGAGCGCCTCGACCTCGGTGGAGACGACGGTCCACTCGACGGACGCCGCGGTGGTGACCATGGTGCGGGTACGCGGGTGCAGACCCGCGAGGTCCTGGAAGTAGTTGGCGAGCCGCTGGCGCAGGCTTTTCGCCTTCCCGACATAGATCACCCGCCGGTGGTCGTCACGGAACCTGTAGACCCCCGGCGAGTCGGGGATCTGTCCCGGCTTGGGGCGGTAGCTGGAGGGGTCGGCCATGCCGTCCACCCTACTGTCGGGGACCGACAGCAGGACCGCGCCGGGGGTACCGCGACGGCTGTCAGGCCCGGGGGCCCGCGATGAGCTTGCCGCCCTCCGCCGTCACCGGGACCTCGGGCAGCGGCTCGGTCGCCGGGCCCTGGAGCGCCGTGCCGTTGGTGACGTCGAACTTGCTGCCGTGGCACGGGCAGTCACCGACCGTGCCCTCCAGCTTCTCCAGGAGGCAGCCCGCGTGGGTGCACTGCGCGCTGAACGCCCTGTACTCCCCCTTCGCGGGGCAGCTCACCACCAGTCGCTGCTCCCGGTAGAGCTTCGCGCCGCCGACCGGTACCTCCTCCGCCGCGCCGAGGTCGACCGGTGCGGTGGGGGTGGGGTTCTCGGCGTGGCCCAGCTTCGACTCGGTGGAGCAGGCCGCCACCCCCAGCCCGGCCGCACCGGCGAGCGCGGCGCCCTTCAGCACGGTGCGACGAGCGGCGGACGGGCCGGCCATGGTGTCTCCACTGAGTCGGGGGGGTCGGTGACATACGCGACGATACCGGGGCCGTTCCGGCGGCTCTTCAGCGGCTGCCCCGCCGGTGGCGCACGCCCCCGGGGAATGCCCCGACCGCCGCCCGGAAACCCTCCGGATCCTCGGTCCAGGGCAGGTGTCCGGCGCCCGCCGGCGTCGTCCTGGTCACGTCCGGGAGCGCCTTCTCCAGCGAGTCCACGGACCAGCGGGGCCGGATGTCGTCCTCCCCGTCCACGATCAGTACGGGGACACGCAGTACGGGGACACGCAGCGCGGCGCACCGCTCCCGCAGTCCGTGGGTGGCCGAGGGCCGCTTCAGCTCCGCGCCGATGGCGGCGTCGCAGGCGTAGTTGACGCCGAACCACGGGGTCGCCATGGCCTCGGCGTGTGCCTCGGCGCGGTCGTGGTCGGTGAAGTCCACCGACCGCTGGAGGACCGCGTACTCCCGGTCCTCCGCGTCCGTACGGCCGTCGCCGCGCTCTCGCAGCTCCTGCCGGCGCTCCCGCCGGCCGGGGCGCTCGCCGAGCCTGCGGTGGAACGCCTCCTTGTGCGCCGGATGCCAGGTGGAGTCGTCGTCGATGCCGGTGCCCGAGACATAGTTCAGCCCGCCGACCCGGGCGGGATGGGCCGGCGCGTACGCGAGGGCCGGCCGCGCGCCCCAGGAGTGCCCGAGCAGTGTGACCCGCTCCAGCCCGAAGTGGCGCCGTACGGCTTCGAGGTCGGCGACCGGGCGGTCGGTGCTGTACGGGCCCGGGCGCTGGGAGCGGCCGGGGCCCCGCTGGTCCCAGCGGTACGCGGGGTTGCCGGGGAGCAGGGCGGCCGGCTCCTCCAGGGTGTCCCAGAGGCCCGGCCCGCCATGGCAGAGGATCACGGGCTCGCCCGCGTCGCCGCCCGTGCGCGCGGCCCAGAGCCGTACCCCGTCGTCCGTCAGAACCGTCTCGCCCGCACCCGTCGTGTCCACACCCGTCACGTCCATCCCAGGATGGTGCCGAGTCCGGGAGCGGTGGGACAGCCGGTTCAGACGGACAGCCGTTCGGACGAGGCGGCGCGAGGCGTGGGCGCGGACACTCCGTGCGCGCGCCCGCGCCCCCGCGCCCCTGGGTCACGCGCGGCGCGAGCGCGCGGTGGTCTTCTTCGCCACCGTCTTCGCCGCCGCCGTCTTCGCCGGTGGCTTCTTGGCCGCCGTCCTGCGGGTCGTGGCCTTCTTCGTCGGCGCCGCGTCGCTGATGCTCTCGGCGTCCAGGATCTCCCGCAGGAACTTTCCGGTGTGGCTGGCCGGGACTCCGGCCACCTGCTCCGGGGTGCCCTCCGCGATCACCAGACCGCCGCCGTTGCCCCCCTCCGGTCCCATGTCGATCACCCAGTCCGCCGTCTTGATGACGTCCAGGTTGTGCTCGATCACGATCACCGTGTTGCCCTTCTCGACCAGTCCGGAGAGCACCGTGATCAGCTTGCTGATGTCCTCGAAGTGGAGACCGGTCGTCGGCTCGTCCAGGACGTAGACCGTGCGGCCGGTGGACCGCTTCTGCAGCTCGCTCGACAGCTTCACCCGCTGTGCCTCGCCGCCCGAGAGGGTCGGCGCGGACTGGCCCAGCCGGACATAGCCGAGGCCGACCTCGTTGAGCGTCCTGAGGTGCCGCGAGATCGTCGGGACGGCCTCGAAGAAGTCCAGGGCCTCCTCGATCGGCATGTCCAGCACCTCGGCGATGGACTTGCCCTTGTAGTGGACCTCCAGGGTCTCCCGGTTGTAGCGGGCTCCATGGCAGACCTCGCACGGGACGTAGACGTCCGGCAGGAAGTTCATCTCGATCTTGATCGTGCCGTCGCCCGAGCAGTTCTCGCAGCGGCCGCCCTTGACGTTGAAGGAGAAGCGCCCGGGGAGGTAACCGCGGACCTTGGCCTCCATCGTCTCGGCGAAGAGCTTGCGGACATGGTCGAAGACACCGGTGTACGTGGCCGGGTTGGACCGGGGCGTACGGCCGATGGGCGACTGGTCGACATGCACGACCTTGTCGACCAGATCGTCGCCGTCGACCCGGGTGTGCCGGCCCGGCACCGACTTCGCGCCGTTCAGCTCGCGCGCCAGATGCGTGTACAGGATGTCGTTGACCAGCGTCGACTTGCCGGAGCCCGAGACACCGGTGATGGCCGTGAACACACCCAGCGGGAACGACACGTCGATGTCCCGCAGATTGTTCTCCCGGGCGCCGTGCACGGTGAGCTGCCGGCCCGGGTCGACCGGCCGGCGGATGCCCGGGGTCGGGATGGCCTTCTTCCCGGAGAGGTACTGGCCGGTCATCGACTCCTTGTTGGCCAGCAGCCCCTTCAGCGGTCCCGAGTGCACGACCTTGCCGCCGTGCTCACCGGCGCCGGGGCCGATGTCGACCACCCAGTCGGCCACCTTGATGGTGTCCTCGTCGTGCTCCACGACGATCAGGGTGTTGCCCATGTCCCGCAGCCGCACCAGGGTCTCGATCAGCCGGTGGTTGTCCCGCTGGTGCAGACCGATCGACGGCTCGTCCAGCACGTACAACACCCCGACCAGCCCCGAGCCGATCTGCGTCGCGAGCCGGATCCGCTGGGCCTCGCCACCGGAGAGGGTCCCGGCCGCGCGGTTCAGCGAGAGGTAGTCCAGACCGACGTCGACCAGGAACTTCAGCCGTTCGTTGACCTCCTTGAGCACCCGCTCGGCGATCTTCTTGTCCCGGGCGTCCAGCCTCAGCTCGCCCAGGAAGTCGGCGCAGTCGCTGATCGACAGCGCGGCGACCTCGGCGATGGACTTCTCCATGACCGTGACCGCGAGGACGATCGGCTTGAGGCGGGTGCCCTCACAGGTCGGGCAGGGCACCTCGCGCATATAGCCCTCGAAGCGCTCCCTGCTGGTGTCGCTCTCCGCTTCCGTGTGCCGCCGCTTGACGAAGGAGACCGCTCCCTCGAAGGCGGGGCTGGTGTAGGCGCGCTCGCGGCCGTACCGGTTGCGGTACCGGACCTCGACCTGGGTCTTGTGGCCGTACAGCAGGGCCTTCCTGGCGCGCTGCGGCAGTCCGGCCCACGGGATGTCCGTACGGAACCCGAGGGCCTTGGCGAGGCCGCCGATCTGCCGTCCGAAGTACTCCTTCGTATGGCCGTGGGACCAGGGGTGGATCGCGCCCTCGTCGAGTGACTTCTCCTCGTCGGGGACGATCAGCTCCGGGTCGACCTCCATGCGCGTACCGATACCGGTGCAGTCGGGGCAGGCGCCGAAGGGCGAGTTGAAGGAGAAGGAGCGGGGCTCCAGCTCCTCGAACGAGAGATCGTCGTACGGGCAGTACAGATGCTCGGAGTACATCCGCTCGCGCTCGGGGTCGTCCTCGGGGAGGTCGACGAAGTCGAGCACGACCATGCCGCCGGAGAGGCCGAGCGCGGTCTCGACCGAGTCGGTCAGCCTGCGCTTGGCGCTGTCCTTCACCGTGAGGCGGTCGACCACCACCTCGATGGTGTGCTTCTCCTGCTTCTTGAGCTTGGGCGGCTCGCTGAGCTGGATCGTCTGCCCGTCGACCCTGGCCCGGCTGTAGCCCTTCGTCTGCAGGTCGGCGAAGAGATCGACGAACTCGCCCTTGCGCTCACGGACGAGCGGCGAGAGGACCTGGAACCGGCTGCCCTCGGGCAGTTCGAGCACCCGGTCCACGATGGCCTGCGGCGACTGCCGCGAGATCGGCCGGCCGCACTCGGGGCAGTGCGGCTTGCCGATCCTGGCGAAGAGCAGCCGGAGGTAGTCGTAGACCTCGGTGATCGTGCCGACCGTCGAGCGCGGGTTGCGCGAGGTCGACTTCTGGTCGATGGAGACTGCCGGGGAGAGCCCCTCGATGAAGTCGACGTCCGGCTTGTCCATCTGGCCGAGGAACTGCCGGGCATACGAGGAGAGGGACTCCACGTACCGGCGCTGTCCCTCGGCGAAGATCGTGTCGAACGCGAGAGAGGACTTGCCCGACCCGGAAAGCCCGGTGAAGACGATGAGGGAGTCACGGGGGAGGTCGAGCGACACGTTCTTGAGATTGTGCTCGCGCGCGCCACGGACGATGAGACGGTCGGCCACGCCTGTCCGCACCTTTCTGAAGAGAACCAGGGGCGGAGCCCCCTTCCCACACTCATGGGGGTCGCCAGAACGATGGATTGCCAAGTGGTCGATTTGCCGGGCTTCGGAGCGCCGGTCGGGATTCCTACATGCCAGGATGCCTCTTCCGAGCCTATAGCACGCGCATTCGATTTACGGCCGCCCGTCACCGTCTTCACCCGATCGAGTGGCGGCGCTATCGTCGGCGCCATGATCGATCACGAGCGTGACCTGGCGGCTGTACGTGAAGCGACGGACCGGCTCCTCAGCGCGGTCGCCCGACTGGACAACGCGGCCCTCGCCGCACCGTCACGGCTCCCGGGCTGGAGCCGGGGACATGTGCTGGCACATCTCGCCAGGAACGCGGACGCACTGGTCAATGTGCTCGAAGGCCAGCCCATGTACCGCGACGCCGAAACCCGTGACGCGGACATCGGGCGGGACGCGTCCCGCCCGCTGGACGTACAGCTCACCGATGTACGTAACACCGCCGACGGCTTCCAGCATTCCGCCGCCGCGCCCGCCGACTGGACGCGCGTCGTCACGATGCGCAACGGCGTCACGGACGTGGCGGCCCGCCTTCCGTTCCGCCGGCTGATCGAGATCGAGCTGCACCATGTCGATCTCGGCATCGGCCACGAGCTGGAAGACCTCTCCGAGGAGTTCACCGAGCGCGAGACCCTCTTCCTCGTGGAGCGCTTCTCCGGGAACCCCGCGGTCCCGCCGCTGGTCCTGACCGCGCCCGGCGGACGGAGCTGGCGTACGGGCCGTACGGAGGGCACCGCGCTCGCCGTGAGCGGACCCGCCGCGGACCTGATGGGCTGGCTCGCGGGCCGCAGGGACGGCGCCGCCCTGAAGTCTCCGGACGGCCCCCTCCCCGTACTGCCCCCGCTATAGGCTGATCCGTATGACGTACAGCGGAACGGTGAAGGTCGGCGGACCGGCGGATGTGCATGAACTGCCCGCCCTGATGATCTCCAAGGTGGCCGTCGGGCCGATGGACAACAACGCCTATCTGCTGCGCTGCCGGGCCACCGGCGAGCAGCTGCTGATCGACGCGGCCAATGACGCCGCCACGCTGCTGACCCTGATCGGTGACGACGGCATCGCGTCCGTCGTCACCACGCACCGCCACGGCGACCACTGGCAGGCCCTGGCCGAGGTCGTGGCGGCCACGGGCGCGCGGACGTATGCGGGGCGGTACGACGCCGAGGCCATCCCCGTCCCCACCGATGTCCCGGTCGAGGACGGGGACACGATCCGCGTCGGTGAGATCGAGCTCACCGCCCTGCGTCTGGTGGGTCACACCCCCGGCTCGATCGTGCTGGTCTACGACGACCCGCACGACCACGCGCATCTGTTCACCGGCGACTGCCTGTTCCCCGGTGGCCCCGGGAGGACCGGGACCCCGGCGGACTTCGCGAGCCTGATGGACGGGATCGAGACCAAGATCTTCGCGGCGCTGCCGGACGAGGCGTGGATCTACCCGGGCCATGGCAACGACTCCACCCTCGGCGCCGAGCGCCCGCACCTCGCGGCCTGGCGGGCGCGGGGCTGGTGACGGCGGGTCCGGCTCTCCGCTGACGCGAGAGCGCTGACGCGAAAGAGGGGGCGAGCGGCAGTACTGCCGCTCGCCCCCTCTCCGTTGCGCCCGCTCCGCGCGGATCAGGCCGGACCGCGAGGATCTGGCCGTAGTGCGGATCAGGCCGTACCGTGCGGATCAGGCCTCGACGCTGTCCTTGCTGTCCTTGCCGCTGTCCGTCTCGGCGGCGGCCGCGTCGCGCTCCGCCTGCTTCTTCGAGGCGATCAGGCTCGTGATCGTGGTGATGATCAGGACACCACAGATGACCGCCAGCGAGACCGGAATGGAGATCTCGGGGACATGCACCCCGGTCTCGTGCAGCGCGTGGAGCACCAGCTTCACACCGATGAAGCCCAGGATGACCGACAGGCCGTAGCTGAGGTGCACCAGCTTCTTGAGCAGCCCCCCGATGAGGAAGTAGAGCTGCCGCAGACCCATCAGGGCGAAGGCGTTGGCGGTGAAGACGATGTACGGGTCCTGGGTCAGACCGAAGATCGCGGGGATGGAGTCCAGCGCGAACAGCACGTCGGTGGTGCCGATGGCCAGCATGACCACCATCAGCGGGGTCAGGATCCGCTTGCCGTTGCTCCGGATGAAGAGCTTGGTGCCGTGGTACTTGTCGGCGACCCCGAAGCGCTTCTCGATGGACTTCAGGAGACGGTTCTCCTCGAACTCCTCTTCCTCGTCGTCCGAGCGTGCCTCCTGGATGAGCTTCCAGGCGGTGTAGATCAGGAACGCGCCGAAGATGAAGAAGACCCACGAGAAGCTGGCGATGATCGCGGCACCGGCCGCGATGAATATCGCGCGCAGGACCAGGGCGATCAGCACACCGATGAGCAGCACGCGCTGTTGCAGATGTGTGGGAACCGAGAACTTCGCCATGATCAGGACGAAGACGAAGAGATTGTCGACACTGAGCGACTTCTCGGTGATGAAGCCGGCGAAGAACTCGCCGGACGCCTGGCCCGTCCCGAACACCATCAGACCGAGGCCGAACAGCGCGGCGAGGGCGATCCAGACGATCGTCCAGATACCGGCTTCCTTCATCGACACGTCATGGGGCTTGCGCCCGATGAAGAAGTCGACAGCGATCAGGGCGGACAGACCGAGAATGGTCAGCACCCAAAGATTCATGGAAACGTCCACTGTGCCTCCGGCTTCGTACGGCTACAAATCAGCGTCGTCGCTGCCGGAGGTCTCTTCCACCCGGGCGGCTTCCGCCGCTCCCCGGGCCGACGCCCCGGGATCGATGGCGATCCGTATTGACGGGCACGTCGCGATGTGGGAGTACTCCCCTCCGCTGCCAAGAAGAGTACAGGAAAGGCCAAGGAAAGGTAAAGAAAGAGGTAAACGATCGCCAAGTGTGCAGGTCAGAGCGGTTCAGAGGGGATCAGCGACGCCACGTACGGCGAGCGGACGCCACCTGTTCCAGCACCTGTCGCAGCACCCCGCTCCGCGGCGGCACCGCCGGTGGTTCGTACGTCCAGGCATGGCCCACCCAGGGATCGGCGAGGTGATCGTCCGGGACGGGGGTGACCCGGAGCAGGGTCCGCCAGAGCGGATCGAGCACCGGTCCGTAGCCGCTCGCGTCCTCGCGGTCCGCGACCATCAGCAGATGCACACCGACGGCGGGCCCCTCGTCGGCGAGATAGCGCAGCTGGGTGACCGCGCGGTCGTCGAAGCCGTGCGGGAAGTCATTGACGATCAGCAGCTGCTCGGCGGTGTCGAGACCGGGCGGCAGGGATTCGGCCGCCCCCGCGCGAACCGCCATCTGCACCAGATCCACCCGCTGCGTGAGCGCCGCGAGGACGGTCGACACTCCCCCGGCGCCCGCCGCGGGCGGCTGGTCCAGCACCCCGGAGGCGGTCAGCGGGACCAGTGAGCGCGCCCCCGAGCCGGCCGGGTCGATCACATGGACGGTGAACTCGCCCGGCGGGTAGACGGCCAGGAGACGCGCGGCATGGGCGACCGCGGTGTCCATGGCCAGCCCGCGCAGCTGGGCGTCGTCCATCATCAGCGCGGCCTCGGAGCCGGAACGGCCGCTGTCGACCCAGAGCCCGCGCTCCAGGGGCAGCCGCACCAGCATCGGTATCCGCAGGTCGGGACGCTCGGGCAGATGGACATCGCCGAGGCGGAGCGCCATCGGGATCTCCATCGGTACGCGGTAGCCGTGCCAGACGGGGTTGTCCCAGCGGGCGTAGGCGGGCGGCAGCGCGGGCTCGACGACCTCGGACTCGGCCACGAGCTGGGCGAGATCGCGGTCGAGGGCCTCGCGCGCCTGGCCGGCGAGCTGGTCGTGCTTGGCGCGGGCGGCCTCGCGGGCGGTGTCTCCCGCGCCGCCGATGCGCCGGCGGGGGTCGGACAGGACGCCGTCCAGCTCCTGGTCGAGCCGCGACTCGGCGAAGTCCATGGCGCTGCGGTACGCGGCGACCGTACGAGCCAGGTCCTCGAACATGCCCCAGACCTGGTTGTAGAGGCGCTCGTCCATGGACCAGCCCGTGGCGTCGCCCGCGACGGGGCGGGGCGGGCGGCCCGGCTGCGCGGGGGCCGTGGCCGGGGGCGGAGTCGGAGGCGTGGAGGTACGGCGGCCCGGATGCGTGTAGTTGACCGCCCCGCCCGCGCCGCCCACATCGCCCGTCCCGCCCGTACCGGGGTGCGGACCGCCGGGCGATGGCGGTCCGGAGGGCGACGGCCCGGCGGATGGCACGGTGTCGGGCGCGGACTGCGGCGCGGGGGCGGGCCCCGGAGCCGGGGGCAGCCCCTCGGACCTGCGCCGTCTGCCGTCCGCCGCACCCGGCAGCGGTGTCTGTACGGCGTCGGCCAGATGCCGGGCCACCGCCTCCTGGATACCGGCGGCGAAGACCAGGGCCTGCGGCAGACCCTGGTCGCCGAAGAGCTCGGCGAGGCCGCCCGCGTACCCCTGGCCGACGGCCCTGACCTTCCAGGCGCCCTGGCGGCGGTACAGCTCCAGGGCCACGACGGCGGTCTCGGAGTCCAGTCCGGTGAGGGTGAAGCTGGCGATCTCCGCGCCCCCGGTGGCGGTGACGGCCGCGAAGGGGGCCGCGGTGGCGCCGAAGCGGGCGGGACCGCCGACCCCCTCGGGGAGAGCGAGCAGCGCGCGCACCAGCCGCACGCGCGGGGGCAGGGCGTCGAGATCGACATGGAAGCGCAGGCCCGCGGCGGCCTGGCGGGACACCTCGATGCCCGGGAGCGAGGGCGAACCGGGGTGGACGATCCACTCCGTGCCGCCGATGGTGCCCCGGTCGTCCGCGAGCGTCGCGCACCCGATGACCGGGGTGCCGGCCGTCACCCGGATCTCCAGTCGGGTGTGGGGCAAGGGGTGGTTCTGCCCCCGGACCAGCTCGGCCGTCATCGCCTCTGTCCCCTCATTGGTTACGCGTCGGTGTCCAGGTGTGGGTGTACAGCTCTGTGGGCGTACAGCTCTGTACGGGTGTTCCGGTGCGGATGCTCAGGTGCGGGGGCGAGGGTGCGGTGCGACGCCGGAGGCGCGGCAGCCCCCGGTGGCCTGCGCCGGCCTCCGGGAGCTGCGCGTACGGGACAACGGCGTCGCCGCGTCCTACAGATGCGGCAGGATCGACGGCATCAGGTCCTGGAACGTACGGCCGTTGGCCGGGTTGCCGAGGGCCGTCATCTGCCAGCCGGAGCCGACGCGGTGGACCTTCGCCATGATCTGCGCGGTGTACTGGCCCCCGCCGTCGAGCGTGTAGCGGGCCAGCTCCTGGCCGTTGGTCTCGTCGACGATGCGGCAGAAGGCGTTCTGGACCTCCTGGAACGTCTGGCCGGTGAACGAGTTCACCGTGAAGACGATCTGGTCGATATGGACCGGGATCCGCTGGAGGTCGACGAGGATCGCCTCGTCGTCGCCGCCCTGGCCCGCGCCGCCGACGAGGTTG
The DNA here is from genome assembly GCF_055639435.1 of Streptomyces sp. NPDC039430. Taxonomy (NCBI): domain Bacteria; kingdom Bacillati; phylum Actinomycetota; class Actinomycetes; order Kitasatosporales; family Streptomycetaceae; genus Streptomyces; species Streptomyces sp. NPDC039430. Next base: position 26,707 of record NZ_JBVKAK010000001.1, read on the forward strand.
TCGCCGGTGTGCCGTACCGAGCCGTCGTCGCTGACGAGATGACGGAAGAAGACCACGTCGACCGGCTGCTTGTCGGCGAACAGCACCGCCGAGGCGTCCAGGTCGATCTCGCGGGTACGGGAGCCGAACAGGCCCCGGCGCGGGGCGGCCTGCCAGCCGAGCCCCATGCGCACGGCCGTCAGGGTGCCGCCACCCCTCTTCTCCAGGCTGATGGCCTGACCCTTGGTCAGATTGACGCCAGGGCCTCCGGGCGCGCCGCCCTTGGATACGTCCGCCACGCGCTGTCCCCTCTCGAATGGTTCCCCCGCAACCGTCCGTATGCGGTTGCGCAGCACCCTACGCAGTCACGCGGACAGCGCAGGAGACGTGGACCGTTTTTGTGTCGGTCTTGCAACACACCAGGTGTCCCGGTGTGTCAGGCGAGTCCCGCCTCCCTCATCTGCCGCAATTCCTTCTTGAGTTCGCCCACTTCGTCGCGCAGCCGCGCGGCGATCTCGAACTGCAGCTCGGCGGCGGCGGCCCGCATCCGGTCGGTCATCTCCTCGATGATCCCGGCCAGTTCGGCGGCGGGCCGGTCGGTGAGCACCGCGCCCGCGGTCCCGGCCTTGCCGCCCTTCGCGGCCTTCGCCCCGAGCGAGGGGACCGGGGCCTTGGCCGGCTTGCCGTCCTTCGACTGCCGGTAGCCCGTGCCGAGCAGGGCCTCGGTGTCGACCTCCTCGCGCGCGATGGTCGCGACGATGTCGTTGATCTTCTTGCGGAGCGGCTGGGGGTCGATACCGCGCTCGGTGTTGTACGCGATCTGCTTCTCACGGCGCCGGTTCGTCTCGTCGATCGCCTGCGCCATCGCCGGCGTGATCTTGTCCGCGTACATATGGACCTGGCCGGACACATTGCGCGCGGCCCGGCCGATGGTCTGGATCAGTGAGGTGCCCGAGCGCAGGAAGCCCTGCTTGTCGGCGTCGAGGATCGCCACCAGGGAGACCTCCGGGAGGTCGAGGCCCTCACGCAGCAGGTTGATGCCGACGAGGACGTCGTACTCACCGGCGCGCAGCTCACGCAGCAGCTCGACGCGGCGCAGGGTGTCCACGTCGCTGTGCAGGTACCGCACCTGGATGCCCAGCTCCAGGAAGTAGTCGGTGAGGTCCTCGGCCATCTTCTTGGTGAGCGTGGTCACCAGGACGCGCTCGTCCTTCGCGGTCCGCTCGCGGATCTCATGGACCAGATCGTCGATCTGGCCCTCCGTGGGCTTGACGACGACCTCGGGGTCGATCAGGCCGGTGGGACGGATGATCTGCTCCACGAAGCCGTCGGAGCGGGACAGCTCGTAGGTCCCAGGGGTGGCGGAGAGATAGACGGTCTGGCCGATCCGCTGCTGGAACTCCTCCCACTTCAGCGGGCGGTTGTCGAGTGCGGACGGCAGCCGGAAGCCGTGGTCGACCAGCGTCCGCTTGCGGGACGCGTCCCCCTCGTACATCGCGCCGATCTGCGGCACGGTGACATGCGACTCGTCGATGACCAGCAGGAAGTCCTCGGGGAAGTAGTCGAGGAGCGTGTTGGGCGCGGAGCCGGGCGCGCGGTCGTCGAAGTGCATCGAGTAGTTCTCGATCCCCGAGCAGGAGCCGATCTGGCGCATCATCTCGATGTCGTACGTCGTACGCATCCGCAGTCGCTGTGACTCCAGCAGCTTGCCCTGCTTGTCCAGCTCGGCCAGCCGGGTCTCCAGCTCCCGCTCGATGCCGTTGACCGCCTTCTCCATGCGCTCGGGGCCGGCCACGTAGTGGCTCGCCGGGAAGATGTACAGCTCCTCGTCGTCGCTGATGACCTCGCCGGTGAGCGGGTGGAGCGTGGAGAGCGCCTCGATCTCGTCGCCGAACATCTCGATGCGGACGGCCAGCTCCTCGTAGACCGGGAAGATCTCGATGGTGTCGCCCCGGACCCGGAAGGTGCCCCTGGTGAACGCGAGGTCGTTGCGCGTGTACTGGATGTCGACGAAGCGGCGCAGCAGCTGGTCCCTGTCCAGCTCAAGGCCGACCTTCAGCGGCACCATCCGGTCCACGTACTCCTGGGGCGTACCGAGGCCGTAGATGCAGGAGACCGAGGCGACGACGATCACGTCGCGCCGGGTGAGAAGGGAGTTCGTCGCGGAGTGGCGCAGCCGCTCCACCTCCTCGTTGATGGAGGAGTCCTTCTCGATGTAGGTGTCCGACTGGGGGACGTACGCCTCGGGCTGGTAGTAGTCGTAGTACGAGACGAAGTACTCGACGGCGTTGTTGGGCAGCAGCTCGCGGAATTCGTTCGCCAGCTGGGCGGCGAGCGTCTTGTTCGGCGCCATCACGAGCGTGGGCCGCTGGAGCTTCTCGATCATCCAGGCGGTCGTCGCCGACTTTCCCGTGCCGGTCGCGCCGAGCAGGACGACGTCCTTCTCGCCCGCGCGGACACGCCGCTCCAGGTCGGCGATGGCCGTCGGCTGGTCGCCACTGGGCTGGTAGGAGCTGACGACCTCGAAAGGCGCCACCGTACGTTCGATCTTGGAAACGGGCCGCATGGATCCACCGTACGACCCCGCACCGACAGTGGGGCGGTGAGCGGTGGCGGATCACCCGGGGTGACCGTCTGCTCACCCGCGTCACCGGTCGTGGAGGTCCTGGGAGCCGCGGCGCGGGGAGCGGGCGGCCGTACGGTCGGCGTGCTCGCGAAGGGCGGGCCGCGGCCTGATCCGCTGGGCGGGCACGCCGCCGCGCCCGCACGGCCCGGTCACGGACCCCGCGGAGCGTGACCGCTCGGGACGGCCCGTCACCAGCAGCGGATCGACCAGCACGGCCACCCCGGCCAGCAGCAGGAAGAACGCCGGGCCGACCAGCATCGGGGCCAGCAGTTCGGTGGGCGGGGCGCCGCCCGAGTCGTCGACGGCGCCGTCCAGGTGGACGTGGACCGCGGCCATCGCGGTGTAGTGCATTCCGGTCGACGCGACGCCCATCACCGCGCTGGCGGCCAGACCGGCCAGGAACCCGCGGTGCGAGACGACCACCCAGAGCGCCGCCGTCGCCGCGACGACGGCGATCATGACGGAGAGCGCGACGGTGACGGTGTCGTATCCGACGCGGCCCTGCAGCCGCAAACCGGCCATGCCGAGGTAGTGCATGGTGGCGAAACCGAGGCCGGTGATGATGCCGCCGGTGACGAGGGTCATCGGGGTCGTGCCGCGGTACCCCACGATGAATATCCCCACCCCGACCATGACGATCCCCACGACGAGGCTGGCGAACGTCGTGAGCCGGTCGTAGCCGACCGGCACCTCCGAGACACTGAACCCCATCATCGCGATGAAGTGCATCGTCCAGACACCGGAGCCGATCGCGGCCGATCCCAGCGCGAGCCCGCCGGGCTTCCAGGAGCGTCTGGTACGGAGGGATCTCGCCGTGCAGCGCAGGCCCAGAGCCGCGCCGAGGCAGGCCATCAGAAAGGCCACTACGGGGGTGACGAGACCGTAGCTGAATCCGTCGATCGTGCCCTGCATAGCGGTATGCCCCTCACCCCTCGTGCTCCCTGTGCGAAAGCGCCGGCTCGGGCGAGGGTAGGACGGCCGGCCCGGTTAGCAAACAGGCGACCGGCGTTTTGTCGACACGAAACGGCGCGAACCCACGATACGGGGCGGCCCCGCGCCGGTGTGGCTTCATGGTCTCACCCCGTCGTCCCGGTCCACCGCGTGACTTCACGTGGTGGCCAGCCTTCGCCTGTTCCCCGTTGGCCGGGGGCTGCCACGCTCTGGCCGACCGTCATCGCACGACGCGAGGAGTACACGTGTCCACACGCACCTCAGTGACAACGGCCGCCGCACTGCTGGGAGTCACGGCACTGGTCCTGCCCGGTGCCGCCACCGCGAGCGCCGGCCCGGCCGCCGGGCCCAGGGGCGGGAGCCCGGTCGTCATCGCGCACCGCGGCGCCTCCGCCTACGCCCCGGAGAACACGCTCGCGGCCGTCGAAGCGGCCGATGACCTGGGCATCGACTGGGTGGAGAACGACGTCCAGCGCACCAAGGACGGCCGGCTCGTGGTGATCCACGACGACAACCTCCGGCGGACCACCGACGTGGAAGAGGTCTTCCCCGACCGGGCGCCCTGGAAGGTCAAGGACTTCACGGCGGCGGAGATCGCCCGGCTGGACGCGGGCAGCTGGTTCGGCGAGCGGTGGACGGGCGAGCGCGTACCCACGCTGCGGCAGTATCTGGACGCCGTCGAGTCCAACCGGCAGAAGCTGCTCCTGGAGATCAAGGCACCCGAGCAGTACCCCGGCGTCGAGAAGGACATCCTGCGGGTGCTGGGCCAGGAGGGCTGGCTCAGCCGCTCGCACGTCCGGAACAAGCTGGTCATCCAGAGCTTCGGCGCGGACAGCATCCGTACGGTGCACCAGCTGCGCCCGGACCTCACGACCGGCTTCCTGGGCGCGCCCGCGGTGGCCGATCTGCCCGCGTACGCGGCGTTCACGGACCAGATCAACCCGGCGCACGCGGCGCTCACCGGCGACTATGTGGCCGCGGTGCACCGGCTCAGGGGCCCGCACGGCAAGCCGCTCACGGTGAGCACCTGGACGGTCGACGACGCGGCGGGCGCGGTGCGCGTCCGGGATCTCGGCGTGGACGGGATCATCACCAACAAGCCGGACCTGGTGCGGGACGCGGTGGGCTGAGGCCGGTGCGCCGGGGCCGGAGACCGGCCCCGGGGCCGTTGTCGGTGGTGGCCCGTACCGTGGTCGGCATGGACAACTACGGGCGGTCGCCGGTGGAGTGGACGGTCGTGCCGACCGGCATCGGGCCGCTGCTGCTGGCCGCGACCGGCCAGGGGCTGGTGAGCGTCGTCTTCCATGTCGACGGACCGGTGCGGGAGAAGGCGCTCGGACAGCTGAGGGACCGGCTGGGCACCGAGCCCGCCGAGTCGGCGTCGGGGCTGCTGGCCGAGCCGATACGCAGGCTGTCCGCGTACTTCGCGGGCGAGCTGCGGGAGTTCGGGCTGCCGCTCGACTGGTCGCTCTCCACGGGCTTCAACCGGCAGGTGCTGCGCGAGCTGGCGACGGGCGTCCCGTACGGCACCGTGGTCGGTTACGGCGATCTGGCCAGGCGGGTGGGCCGGCCCTCGGCCGCCCAGGCGGTCGGCGCGGCGATGGGTTCCAACCCGCTGCCGGTGGTGGTGCCGTGTCATCGCGTGGTGGAGAGCGACGGCGGACTCGGCGGCTTCGGGGGCGGCCTTGAGACGAAGCGGCGGCTGCTGGCTCTGGAGGGCGTGCTCCCGGAACCACTCTTCTGAGCCGCCTGTCGTACCCGAAACAGGCCGGATTATGCGCATTTACCGCCACTTGTCCGCTTTCAGTGCCGGGATTAGGCTTATCGGTGGAGAACCACGGCGCTTACAGCCCGGCGGGCCGCAGATGTCTCCCCGGGGCGACCTGCCCCGGGGAGGGACACGTTCCGTACCGGCACGTCCCGTACCGGCACGCACCTCGGCCGCACTGCCCGGACGGTGGCCGTCTCCAGCACACAGGCCGAGTCATCCGCTGGACGAGGAGAGCCGAAGGGACGGCGAGTCAGGATGAGCGGAGGAAACAAGGCAGTCGCATACATCAAGCCGGGTGAGGTGGATGTGAGGACCACCGAATACCCGACGCTCGAACTGCAGGACGGGCCGGGTGTGGCCCCCGCGAACGTAGGCCGGAAATGCCGCCACGGGGTCATCCTCAAGGTACTCGCGACCAACATATGCGGCAGCGACCAGCACATGGTGCGCGGCCGGACCACGGCACCCGAAGGTCTGGTCCTCGGCCACGAGATCACCGGTGAGGTCATCGAGCGCGGCCCCGATGTCGAGTTCATCAACGTCGGCGATGTCGTGTCGGTGCCCTTCAACATCGCCTGCGGCCGCTGCCGGAACTGCAAGGAGCGCCAGACCGGTATCTGTCTGAACGTCAATCCCGCCCGTCCCGGCGCGGCGTACGGCTACGTCGACATGGGCGGCTGGGTCGGCGGACAGGCGGAGTACGTGATGGTGCCGTACGCCGACTTCAACCTGCTGCGCTTCCCCGACCGCGACGCGGCGCTGGAGAAGCTGCTCGATCTGACGATGCTGTCGGACATCTTCCCCACCGGCTACCACGGCGCGGTCACGGCCGGCACGGGCGTCGGCTCCACGGTGTACGTCGCGGGCGCGGGACCTGTCGGTCTTGCCGCCGCGGCCTCGGCCCAGCTGCTCGGCGCCGCGGTCGTCATCGTCGGCGATCTCAACGCCGAACGGCTCGCGCAGGCCCGCAGTTTCGGCTGTGAGACCGTGGATCTCACCAAGGGATCGGTCGAGGACCAGATAGCCCAGATCCTGGGCGAGCCCGAGGTGGACTGCGCGGTCGACGCGGTCGGCTTCGAGGCACGCGCGCACGGCAAGGACTCCAAGGAGGCTCCCGCGACCGTCCTCAACTCCCTTATGGGTGTGGTCAGGGCGGGCGGCGCGCTCGGTATCCCGGGGCTGTACGTCACCGACGACCCGGGCGGTATCGACGACGACGCCAAGAGCGGCACGCTGAAGGTCAGGCTGGGCCTGGGCTGGGCGAAGAGCCACACGTTCAGCACGGGACAGTGCCCGGTGATGAAGTATCACCGCGGCCTGGCGATGGCGATCCTGCACGGCCGGGTCCACATCGCGAAGGCCGTCAACGCCACCGTGATCTCGCTGGAGGACGCCCCGCGCGGCTACGAGGAGTTCGACCACGGCGCGAGCCGGAAGTACGTGCTCAATCCGCATGGCGCGCTGAACGGGGTGGTGGCCGCCTGAGTGATTCCCGAGCGGTGGAGGGCGCGGTCGGCACCGCGCCCTCCGGCACGGGCACGGGGCACATGGCACGGGGCACATGGCACGGGGGATCGGGGCACGAGGGATCGGGCGGGCGTTCACCCGGCGCGTTTCCCCGCGTCGACGTTTGCGTCCGCGCGGGATGTGCCATGGATGGGGACATGCCAGACATCACTTCGCAGCTCTCCCCCGAGGTACGGGAGGCGCTCGCCGCGCACCGTCCCGTGGTCGCCCTGGAGTCGACGATCATCGCGCACGGACTGCCGCGCCCGCGCAATCTCGCGGTCGCGGAGGAACTGGAGGCGCTCGTACGGTCCAGCGGCGCCGTACCCGCCACGGTCGCCGTGCTGGACGGCCGGCCCCAGGTGGGCCTGTCCAAGGACCAGTTGGAACGGGTCGCCCAGGACGACTCCGTACGGAAGCTGGGCCAGCGCGATCTGGCGCCCGCGCTCGCGGCGGGCGCGAGCGGTGCGACGACCGTGTCCGCGACGGCGTTCCTGGCGGCGCGGGCCGGGATCCGGGTCTTCGCGACGGGCGGGCTCGGCGGGGTCCACCGCGGCTGGACCGACACCCAGGACGAGTCGGCCGATCTGCGGCTGCTGGCCAGGACCCGGATCACCGTGGTGTGCGCGGGCGTCAAATCGATCCTCGACGTACCGGCGACGCTCCAGCGGCTGGAGACGCTGGGCGTCGGCGTGCTCGGCTACGGGACCGACCGGTTCCCCGGCTTCTATCTGGCCTCGTCCGGCGAGCCGGTCGACTGGACGGTCCGTACGCCCGAGGAGGTCGCGGCGGTGATGGACGCTCAGGACGCGCTCGGCGGGCCGGAGGCGGCACTCATCGTCGCCAACCCCGTACCGGAAGCGGAGCAGCTGGATCCGAGGCTGCACGACGCGGTGCTCGCGGAGGCGCTGACGGAGTGTCATGAGCGGGGTATCAGCGGCCAGGCCGTCACTCCGTTCCTGCTGGACCAGCTGATGCGGCGGACGGGCGGCGCGTCGCTGGAGGCCAATCTCGCGGCGGTGCGCGGCAATGTGTGGCTCGCGGCGCGCATCGCGGTGGCACGGACCACGGCGGCGCGGACCGCGGCGGGCGGATGAGCGCCGGTGCCACGGGCGGTGGGCTGCTGGTGATCGGGGACGTGGTCACCGATGTGGTGGCCCGCTACCGCACCCCGCTCGCGCACGGCACGGACACGGCCGCCGAGATCCGTACGCTGCCGGGCGGCGCCGGGGCCAACGCGGCCTGCTGGGCGGCGCGCTCCGGGTGCGCGGACGTACGGCTCCTGGCGCGGGTGGGGACGGAGGCGCGGGAGTGGCACGAGGAGCGGCTGCGACAGGCGGGGGTACGTCCACGTCTCGTCGTCGACGACCGGGTGCCGACCGCGACGGTGATCTGTCTGGTCGACGCGTCCGCCGAGCGCACCCTGCTCACCGACAGCGGCGCCGCGCTGCGGCTGTCTCCCGCCGACTGGTCGCCTTCCCTGCTGGACGGGGTCGGCCGGATGCATCTCTCCGGCTATCTCTTCTTCGCGGGGGCGAGCCGGCAACTGGCCCTCGCCGCAATGGAATCAGCCGGGGAGCGCGGCATCCCGGTGAGTGTGGACCCCGCCTCCGCGGGGTTCATCAAGGAGCTGGGCGCGGACCGTTTTCTGGCGTCGGCGAAGGACGTGGAGACGCTGCTCCCGAACGCGGACGAGGCCAGGCTCCTCACCGGGCTGACGAGCGTGGCGGACGCGGCCGCCGCGCTGAGCCGGCGGGCGGGGGTGGCGGTGGTGACCCTGGGCGGGGACGGCGCGCTGGTGGCGGAGGCGGGGACCGTCACGGCCCGGGTCCCGCCGGTCCCGGCGCGTGCCGTGGACTCGACGGGTGCGGGCGACGCCTTCACTGGCGCGTTCCTCGCTGCCCGGCTCGCGGGGGCGGACCCGGTGGCGGCCGCGGCGGCGGGCTGCGGGGCGGGGGCGCGAGCGGTGGCGACAGTGGGTGGCCGACCCTGACGCGGGGGGCAGCAGCGGAGCCCCACGCCGTCCGAAACCGTCGGTCCGCAGCCGTCAGCCCAGGTCCGAGGTCGCCCCGGCACGGCCGTTCAGCCGAGGCCGCCCCACGCCGGATGGCGCGGATCGTCCGTCCGTACGACCACATCGGCGGCCCCGGCCGGGTCCGTCTCCCGCTCATACCGCTCGAAAGCGGGAAGCGTCCAGCGTTCGCGCTCGTCGGTACGGCGCCGGAGCGCGGCCGGCGACAGCCTCAGATGCACCGTGAGGTCGAACGGGAACCAGTGCCCCAGCAGCAGCGGTCCGTGCAGCACCAGCACACCGCCGGGCGCGAGTTCGCGGTGCGGGCTGCGGGTCGCCCGGTCGGTGGCCGGGTCCCAGAGGTCGGGCAGCACCCGCCCGGTACCGCCGGGCTCCAGCGGCCCGAAGACCTCCCGCCACAGCGCCCCGGTGTCGAACCAGCCGCTGTAGTACGACTCCGGGTCCTCGCGCCCGTACTCGTACCGCAGCGACGCCGGCCGCAGGAATCCGGAGGTCCCGACGACCAGTACGGACCGGCCTCGTACGCGCAGCGCCTCCGCGAGCGCGGCGGCCCGCTCGCCGGTCCCGGCGGCCGGTGCGCCGTCGATGGCGACACGGAGCCAGGGACCGCCGTCCGCCGCCCCGGTCTCCAGCACCCGGTCGGCGACGGCCTCGGTCAGCCGCTCCCACGTGATCGCTTCGAGTCGCACCAGCCCATCATCGTCCAGCACCGCTCACTCACCGCGCGTCGCCCCCACCGGCCTCCGGTCGGCAGGTCTCAGATCCCGACCAGTCTCAGGTCCCGGCCCGTCTCAGATCCCGACCAGTCTCAGGTCCCGGCCCGTCTCAGATCCCGGCCACGGGAAGCGCCTGTTCGGCCCAGATGGTCTTGCCGGCCGTGCCCTGGCGGGTGCCCCAGCTCTGGGTGAGCTGAGCGACGAGCAGGAGGCCGCGGCCCCCCTCGTCGAACACCCGGGCCCGGCGCAGATGCGGGGCGGTGTTGCTCCCGTCCGAGACCTCACAGATGAGGCTGCGGTCATGGATGAGGCGCAGCTGAATGGGTGCCTCGGCGTATCGGATGGCGTTGGTGACCAGTTCGCTGACCACCAGTTCCGTGGTGAAGACGGCCTCTTCCAGCCCCCAGGCGGCCAGTTGTCCGGCGACGTCCCTGCGCGCCTGGGCCACCCCGGCGGGATCGCAGTCCAGCTCCCACGTCGCGACCTGGTTCGCGTCGAGAGCGCGGGTACGGGCGAGGAGCAGCGCGACGTCATCGGCCGGGCGGCTGGGGAGCAGCGCCTTCAGTACGTTGTCGCAGGTGTCCTCCAGCGGCGCGGCGGGCTGTGCGAGGGCGGTGCGCAGCGCGGCGAACGATTCGTCGATACCGCGCTCGCGTGATTCGACGAGCCCGTTGGTGAACAGCGCGAGCACGCTGCCCTCGCGCAGCTCCACCTCGACGGATTCGAAGGGCAGATTGCCCAGACCGAGCGGGGGCCCCGCGGGCAGGTCGAGGAAGTCGACGGTGCCGTCCGGGGTGACCATCGCGGGCTGCGGGTGTCCGGCGCGTGCGAGGGAACAGCGCCGGGACACCGGGTCGTAGACCGCGTAGAGGCAGGTGGCGCCGACATCCCCGGCGCCCTCGGCCGCGGCACCCGCGTTCTGTCCGCTCGACGCCTCCGCGGCCAGATGGTTGACGAGGTCGTCGAGGTGGGTGAGCAGTTCGTCGGGCGGCAGATCGACATCGGCGAGGGTACGGACGGCCGTACGCAGCCGGCCCATCGTGGCCGACGCCTGGACGCCGTGGCCGACCACGTCGCCCACGACCAGGGCCACCCGCGAGCTGGACAGCGGGATCACGTCGAACCAGTCGCCGCCGACCCCGGCTCCCGTGTCCGCGGGGAGGTAGCGGAAGGCGAACTCGACCGCCGCGTGGTCGGGCAGCGCGCGCGGCAGCAGGCTGCGCTGGAGGGCGAGCGCCGTTTCTCGTTCGCGCGTGTACCGGCGGGCGTTGTCGATACAGACGGCCGCCCGCGCCGTGATCTCCTCGGCGAGCAGCAGATCGTCCAGTTCGAAGGGGGCCGGGCTCCGGTGCCGGGAGAAGGTGGCCACACCGAGGATGGCGCCGCGGGCACGCAGGGGTACGGCCATGTTCGAGTGGAACTTGAACGCGCGCAGTTTGGCGGCGCGCACCGGGTCGGTGAGCTCCCAGATGGCCACGGAGGAGTCCGTCACCCTCTTCATGACGCCCCGCTGGGTGAGCAGGGACTCGGCGGCGGGTGAGCTGTCGGGGTAGAAGGAGGTGTCCCCGAGCTCGACCGCGGCTTCGGGGGCCCCATCGAGGACGGACCGGAGGGCCACGCGCCGCAGCCTGATGTGGCCGGGCAGCGGTCCCGCGGGGGTCTCGCGGCTGCCCCCGCTGACCTCGGGGAGCAAATCGACCGTGACGTAGTCGGCGAGGACGGGGACCGCGACATCGGCCAGTTCCTGCGCGGTGCTCGCGACGTCGAGGGCGCTGCCGATACGGGTACTTGCCTCGTTCACGAGAAGCAGCCGCTGCTGGGCCCGGTTCTGCTTGGTCATGTCGTGTACCGCCACGACGACACCGCAGGTCCGGCCGTCGCCGTCGCGCAGCGGGGCGATGGACACCGACCAGGCGAACTCCTGGTCGCGGCCCGGCAGGCGCAGCGAGAATTCGAGGCGTTGCGATTCGCCGGTCTCCAGCGCCCGCAGCATGTGCCGTTCGGTGTTGTCGATCTCCGGGGCGGGCATGGCCTCGGGCAGCCGCAGCCCGCGTACGTCGTCCTCGGCGAGGCCCAGCAGTCGTTCCATGTCTTCGCTCACGTGCCGCAGCCGCAGCCGCGCGTCGTAGACGGCCATCGGACAGGGCGACTGCATGAAGACCAGTTCGAGCAGGCGCGGATCCTCGGAATCCGGGTCCTCGGAATCCGGGTCCTCGGAATCCGGGTCCTCGGAGCGCGGGGCCGTCCCCGTCAGCGGGGAGACGAGAAACCACTCGGTGGCGCCGTCGTCCGTCGTACGGCGGTGTGCCAGCAGCCGTACGTCCAGACGCTCGCCGTTGCGGTGCAGCAGCGTCACCGTCCCGCTCCATCGGTCCGGCAGGGCGGCCGGGTCCAGCGCCGCCGGGTCCAGCTCCACCGGATCGGGCGTGCCGGAGCGGGACCGCGCCATCGCACCGTCCGCGAGCAGCCCGGCGGCCGGCCGGCCGATGATCTCCGACGGCCGGTGGCCGAGGAGCCTGCGGGCGCCCTCGCTCCAGTCCGTCACGGTGCCCCGCGCGTCGATGACCACCCTGGCCGTGGCCGCCTCGTCAAACGGATCGGGCGGCTCGTCGTGGCGATCGGTCGCGTCGGGATCGGTCGTGTCGGGATCGTTCGACCGGACGGGCTGGTCGTCCCGCGCGGAGTCCGGTCGCCTCATCGTCGCTCATCTCACCCTGCCTGCCCCCGACCGCCGGGGAAGAGATCCCGGCCCCGGCGGACCTCCAGTGGCTACTGACGCCTCCAAGTATGACATCAGTGACGAATACGGCTATTTCTGTCACCTTTGGCGATACGCCAACGGAACGTCGGCGACGGGGCGACGGAACGTCACCGGGCGCGGCCGCGGCGGTCGCCTCGCTCACTCCCCTCGCAGCACCTTGGCCAGCGGCCCGTCGCCCGACACCTCGATCCGTCCGTCACGCACCCCGTCGCCCACCGTCAGCGCGCCCCCGCTCAACGCGCGGCAGGTGTCGGCGTCGAGCACGAGGCGGGCGTCCGGGCTCTCCACCGGCCCGTCGCCGTACACCGGATCACCCTCCCCGAGCCGCACATGGAACGCCCCTTCGTCCAGCCGGACTTCCACCACGCCCGCCCCCGTCCCGCCGTCCGCTCCCGGGCCCGCCGGGCCCGACAGCCCGTCCAGCACCGGAAGCAGCGGCACGGCGAACCAGTGCGCCCGTACGGCGTCGGTGGGCCTGCGCTCCTCCAGCGCCGGCGCGCCCCACTCCGCCAGAGCCGTGAGAACCGGCAGCAGCCCCCGCCCCCGCTCGGTCAGCTCGTACACATACGCCGCGGCCGGGGGCGGCAGCTTGCGGCGCAGGGCCAGGTCATCGCGCTCCATGTCCTTGAGCCGGGAGGCGAGCACATCCGTGCTGACACCCGGCAGATCGGCGTGCAGATCGGTGTACCGGCGGGGGCCCGCCAGCAGCTCCCGGACGATCAGCAGGGTCCAGCGGTCACCCACGGAGTCGAGGGCACGGGCGGTGGCGCAGTACTGGTCGTAGCTTCGGCGACGTGACATGTGACGGATTCCAGACATGTTGTTGGACTTTCCAAGCTCGGACTTGGTAAAACCAAGTATCGCACCAAGGTCTGGGAGGCCACCGCATGGAATTCCGGCAGTCGAGCAAGCTCAGCGAGGTCTGCTACGAGATCCGCGGCCCGGTGATCGAGCACGCCGACGCCCTGGAGGAGGCGGGCCACAGCGTCCTGCGCCTCAACACCGGCAACCCCGCCCTCTTCGGGTTCGAGGCGCCGGAAGAAGTCCTCCAGGACATGATCCGGATGCTGCCCCGGGCACACGGCTACACGGACTCGCGCGGTGTCCTCTCCGCGCGCCGCGCCGTGGCGCAGCGCTACCAGACCATGGGGCTGCCCGAGGTCACGGTCGATGACGTCTTCCTCGGCAACGGCGTCTCCGAGCTGGTCTCGATGGCTGTCCAGGCGCTTCTGGAGGACGGTGACGAAGTCCTGATCCCGGCCCCCGACTTCCCGCTCTGGACCGCTGTCACGACGCTGGCGGGCGGCCGTCCCGTGCACTATCTCTGTGACGAGTCCGCGGAGTGGTACCCGGACCTGGACGACATGGCGTCGAAGATCACCGACCGTACGAAGGCCGTCGTGATCATCAACCCCAACAACCCCACCGGCGCGGTCTATCCGCGCGAGATCGTCGAGGGCATCCTCGATCTCGCCCGCCGTCACCAGCTCATGGTGTTCGCGGACGAGATCTACGACCAGATCGTCTACGACGACGCGGTCCACCACACCGCCGCGGCCCTCGCCCCCGATCTGGTGGTCCTCACCTTCAGCGGGCTGTCGAAGACGTACCGCGTGGCGGGTTTCCGCTCCGGCTGGCTCGTGGTCACCGGCCCCAAGCAGCATGCCCGCAGCTACCTCGAAGGCCTCACGATGCTCGCCTCGATGCGGCTCTGCCCCAACGCGCCCGCGCAGTACGCCATTCAGGCCGCGCTCGGCGGCCGGCAGTCCATCAAGGAGCTGATCGCGCCGGGAGGCAGGCTGTACGAACAGCGCGACCGCGCCTGGGAGAAGCTCAACGAGATCCCCGGGGTCTCGTGCGTGAAGCCGAAGGGCGCGCTGTACGCCTTTCCCCGGCTGGATCCCAAGGTGCACAGGATCCACGACGACGAGAGGTTCGTGCTGGACCTGCTGCTGCGGGAGAAGATCCAGGTCGTGCAGGGTACGGGGTTCAACTGGCCGCGTCCCGACCACTTCCGGATCCTGACGCTTCCGTACGCGGACGATCTCGACGCGGCCATCAGCCGGATCGGCCGCTTCCTGAGCGGCTACCGCCAATGACCCGCGCGCCCCGGGCGGCTCCGGCCCCCGGCGGCTCAGAGCCGTACGGGCAGCTCGATCAGGCCCCGGGCACGGGTCGAGGGGCGCCACCGCAGGTCCTCGTACGGGACGTCGAGCGCCGGCCGCGGGAACCGCTCCAGCAGCGCGTTGAGCGCGATCTCCGTCTCCAGCCGGGCGAGCGGCGCGCCGAGGCAGTAGTGGATGCCGTGCCCGAGGGCCACCTGCCCCGCCGTATCGCGGTCGAGGTCGAGCCGGTCGGGGTCGGTGAAGCGGCGCGGGTCGCGATTGGCGGCGGCGAGGGACAGCATGACGGTCTCCCCCGCCGGCACGGCCACCCCGCCGATCGTCAGATCCTCCACCGCGAAGCGCCGGATCGCCAGCAGCGCGGGCCCCTCGTACCGCGCGAACTCCCCGACCGCCGCGGCCGTCCTGCCGGGCTCGGCGCGCAGGGCCGCCAGCTGCTCGGGGTGCTGGAGCAGGGCGAGGACGGAGTTGCCGATGAGCTGGACGGTGTTCTCGTACCCGGCGAAGAGGATGAGGAAGGCCAGCGACATCAGCTCGTCCTCACTGAGCCGGTCGCCGCCGTCGCCACGTGACGCTCCCGCGCCGGGCGGCGTGCCGTCGCCGGCCTCCTCACCCTCGTCGCGCACCGCGATCAGCGCCGACAGGAGATCCTCCCCGGGCTCGGCCCGCTTATGGGCGAGCAGTCCGGTGAAGAAGGCGAGCATGGCGGCGATCGCCTCCCTCATCCGCTCGGGCCGCGCGGGATCGGGGGCGATCAGGGCGTCCGTCCACTCCCGGAAGTCACGCCGGTCGCGCGCGGGTACGCCCAGCAGTTCGCAGATGACGACGATGGGCAGCGGCGCGGCGTACGAGGCGATCAGATCAGCGCGACCGCCGGGTTCGAGGGCGTCGAGCAGTTCGTCGGCGGTGCGCCTGACCGGCCCCCGCAGCTCCTCGATCCGCCGCGTGGTGAACGCCCGCGCGACGAAGCGCCGGATACGGGTGTGGTCCGGCGGATCCATGTTGAGGAGGTTGGCGTCGAGGGCGGGCGGCAGCCCGAAGCCCCGGTAACCACCGGGCAGCGCGCGGCTCTTGTCGAGGGAGAGCCGGGGATCGGCGAGCGACGTCCGTACGTCCTCGTAGCGCGTGACGATCCAGGCGGGCCGTCCGTCGGGCCCGACGATCCGCCGAACGGGCGCGGTCTCACGCAGCCGCGCGTACACCTCGTACGGATCCGCCAGCAGCTCGCTCGTCGGATCGTAGAGCGATCGTGCTGACGCGCCGGGTTCCGTGATGGCCATGATCCCATCCTAAGAGGCCGGGCGGAGGCGGCTGTTGACGGCGGCGGCCGGTGCCCGCACACCTGTACCGAGATGACCGAAGCCCTGACCGGCGGGTTCACCGGACGCCGCCCGTTGGCATGGACCTGTTCAGAATCCTCGGCTACGCTCCGGCTGGCACCGCCTGAGAGCGCTCTCAGGCGCCTGCTGTTCCACCCCCACCATGCTGGAACACAGAAGGGCCACATCCCTTGAGACGTACGACAGTGATACGCACCGGTCTGTCCGCACTCCTCCTCCTCGGCACGTGGGCCGCCGCCGGTCTCGCGCCGGCCGCCGCGGCGCCCTCCCCCGCCTCCGAGGCACCGGCGTCCACCGGTCTGCTCACCGCCATGCAGAAGGACCTCGGCCTGACGGCAAGTCAGGCCAAGGCGCGTCTGGCCGCGGAGAAGACAGCGACGGCTGTCGAGGGCAAGGCGAAGCGCGCGGCGGGAGCCTCGTACGGGGGCTCCTGGTTCAACGCGGACAGCGGCACGCTGACCGTCACGGTCACCAGCGCCCAGAAGGCCGACGCCGTACGGGCGACCGGCGCGACCGTACAGCTCGTCGAGCACAGCGCCCGGCAGCTCGACGCGGCCAAGGAGCGGATCGACGCGCTCTCCGCGCCGGCCGGTGTCAGCAGCTGGCATGTCGACCCCAAGGCCAACCGTGTCGTGGTCAATGTCGTCGCGGCGCAGAAGAACGACAACGATGTCCGTGACTTCCTCGACCGCGCCCGGCAGGCCGGCCCCGTCACGGTCGAGGAGACCGCCCAGGCTCCGCAGACCTTCGCCGCGGGCACCGTCGGCGGCGACCCGTACTACACGGGCAACGTCCGCTGTTCCATCGGCTTCTCCGTACACGGCGGCTTCGTCACAGCCGGCCACTGCGGCCAGGCCGGCGCCTCGGTGAGCGGCTGGGACGGCTCGTACATCGGCAACTTCCAGGGCTCTTCCTTCCCCGACAACGACTACGCGTGGGTCAATGTCGGCAGCGGCTGGTGGACCGTCCCGGTGGTCCTCGGCTGGGGCTCCGTCTCCGACCAGCTGGTCCGCGGCTCCAACGAGGCCCCGATCGGCGCCTCGATCTGCCGCTCCGGCTCCACGACCCACTGGCGCTGCGGCAACCTCCTGGCCAAGAACGAGACCGTCAACTACAGCCAGGGCGCCGTCCACCAGATGACCAAGACCAGCGTCTGCGCCGAGGGCGGCGACTCGGGCGGCTCCTTCATCAGCGGCGACCAGGCCCAGGGCGTGACCTCGGGCGGCTGGGGCAACTGCAGCAGCGGCGGCGAGACCTGGTACCAGCCGATCAACGAAATCCTGGGCCGTTACGGCCTGACCCTTCACACCGCCTGACCCACGACACCGTCCGACCCGCAACGGCGTCTGCCTCGCTCGCGGGGAGATCAGTCCTTCGGGGAGGTCATCCCTTTCGGGGGTAGCCCTTTCGGGGGCCACCCTTGCGGGGCAGGCCGGCGGAGTGGTTGACGAGGCCGGGGGTACGGAGAGCGCGCGCAGCGGTACGGCGCGCTCGTCCCGTACTCCCGGCTTCGGTCATTCCCGCTGACCGAGCCCCCTGCGCCCCTCCGCGCCACCGTCGCCCCGTCACCCCTCTCGCCTCACCGCCTCGCGTCACCGGCCGAGGAGGGCCGTCAGGGCGCCCACCGGGTCGGTGTCGGGGGTGCCCCTCGGCCACCAGTCCTCGCGGTCCCGGTCCGACTCATAGCCGTACCAGAGGGCATCGCGGCCGAAGCGGAGCTGGAGGGACGGGGTGGAGAGGTGGTTGCGCCAGGGGCGGAAGTGGGGGAAGTCGGCGGCCGCCAGGGCGGGGCGGGCACGGTCGAAGGGGCCGGCCGGCGGATCCCAGGGCTCTTCCAGTACGGCGAGGCCCGCCAGACCGCCCTGCCGCCAGGCCGCCACGGCACGGGCCAGGTCGGTGGGGGTGCGGTCGAGCGCGGTGGCCAGGTCCCGGTAGAGGGCACGGGTGGAGGCGGTCAGCCCGGAGCCGGGGTGGGCGGCGGCCAGCCGTACCGCGTCCTGCCAGGGCGTGAGGGCGCCGATGGGGTCGAGGCCGGTGGTCAGGAACGTATGGGCGCGGGCCGCCGCCTCGGTGGCGAGCAGGTCGAGAGCGAGCGGGTCGGGCGCTCCGGGGGTCTGCGGATAGACGGGGGGCCGGCCCGGCTGCGCGGGCACGGGGAACGGCGGCGGAAGCACCGGGCGGGTACGGGGCGCGAGGGCGACGCGCGCCTCGACCGTGGGCATGGGCGGCGCGGCGGTGGTCCGTTCGGCCGCGGAACGGGTGGCGTTGCGCCGGGTGAGATCGGCCAGCACTTCGTGTTCACCGCGACCGCGCATCAGGAACAGCACGAACGGGTCCTCGTCGAGGAGCCGCGCCGTCTGGTAGCAGAGGGCGGCGGCGTGCTTGCACGGGTAACCGTCGTCCGGGCAGGAGCAGTCGGGGGTCAGATCGCGCCCGGTGGGGAGGAGATCGGCCGAGGCCGCGAGGGTGTGCGGCATGTCCTTGTCGAGCAGGGCGGCGATGTGGTCCGGACGGGCCGCCGCGGCGTCGAGAAGATCCTCCCAGCCGGTGTCGTCGAGGGTACGCAGACGGATCTCCGTACGGTACGGGCGGGGCCTCGAACCGTGGACGTACGCCATGACCCGGCCGGGCGTGACGGTGATCGCGTCGACATGGCCGCTGCCCGCGTAGGCACGGCCGCGCTCCAGGCGGGCCGCGTCGAGCGCGGTGTCCTCCATGGACTCCACCCACGCGTTGCCCCACCAGGTGCTGGCGAAGTCGCCCGCGGCCGCCGGTCGTGGGGGCAGCGCGGGGAACGTGCGCCGACGGTCGTCGTGCCGTGGGGCGGGGGCGCGGCGGGGGGTCATGACAGCCTCCGCAGGGAGACCAGATCCGCGAGGTCACGGTCGGTCAGCTCGGTGAGGGCCGCCTCGCCCGAGCCGAGGACGGCGTCGGCCAGCGCCCGCTTGGACGAGAGCATCTCGGCGATCCTGTCCTCGACCGTGCCCTCCGCGATCAGCCGGTGGACCTGTACGGGCTGGGTCTGGCCGATGCGGTACGCGCGGTCCGTGGCCTGCTCCTCCACGGCCGGGTTCCACCAGCGGTCGAAGTGGATGACATGGCCGGCCCTGGTCAGATTGAGACCGGTGCCGGCCGCTTTCAGGGAGAGGACGAAGACCGGGACCTCCCCGGACTGGAACCGGTCCACCATGCGTTCGCGCTCGGCGACGGGCGTACCGCCGTGCAGAAGCTGGGACGGGACGGCGCGGGCGGCGAGATGCGCGGAGAGCAGCCGCGCCATCGATACGTACTGGGTGAAGAGCAGGACCGAGCCGTCCTCCGCGAGGATCGTGTCGAGCAGCTCGTCGAGGAGGGCGAGCTTGCCTGACCGGCCGGTGAGCCGGGCCGCGTCCTCCTTCAGATACTGCGCGGGGTGGTTGCAGATCTGTTTGAGGGAGGTGAGCAGCTTCATGACGAGGCCGCGGCGCGCGATGCCCTCGGCCGCCTCGATGGCGGCCATCGTCTCGCGGACGACGGCCTCGTAGAGCGATGCCTGTTCACGGGTGAGCGCGACGGGGTGATCGCTCTCCGTCTTGGGCGGCAGCTCGGGCACGATGCCGGGGTCGGACTTCTTCCTGCGCAGCAGGAACGGCCGGACCAGCCGGGACAGCCGCTCCACCGCCTCCGCGTTGTCCGCGTCCTTGATGTCGGCGCTCTTCGCGTTCTCGACGTTCTCCACGATGCGCGCGTGCCGGGCCCGGAACGCCTTCAGCGGGCCGAGCAGACCGGGGGTGGTCCAGTCGAGCAGCGCCCACAGCTCGGAGAGGTTGTTCTCGACGGGCGTGCCGGTCAGCGCGACCCTGGCCGGCGCCGGGATCGTACGGAGCGCCTTGGCCGTGGACGAGAAGGGGTTCTTGACGTGCTGGGCCTCGTCGGCGACGACCATCCCCCAGCCGTGCGCGGCCAGCGCGTCGGCGCTGCCGCGCATCGTGCCGTACGTGGTGAGCACGAACCCGCCCGGGGTCCCCGCTTCCGAGAGCCCGGCCAGGCTCCGCCCGGCGCCGTGGAAGCGGTGTACGGGGACGCCGGGCGCGAAGCGGGTGATCTCACGCTGCCAGTTGCCCAGGAGGGAGGCGGGGCAGACGACGAGGGTGGGGGCGGTGCGGGCCCGGTGCAGATGCAGGGCGATGACGGTGACCGTCTTGCCGAGACCCATGTCGTCCGCGAGACAGCCGCCGAGACCGAGCGAGGTCATGAGGTCCAGCCAGGCGAGACCGCGCAGTTGGTAGTCGCGCAGGGTGGCCGCGAGGGCGGGTGGCTGGGCGATCGCGGCCGGGCCGGTGGTGAGACGGTCGCGCAGCGCGGCCAGCGCACCGGTCGGAACCGCTTCCACCGTCTCGCCGTCCACCTCGGCGGTGCCGGTCAGGGCGACGCCGAGCGCGTCGACCGGCTCCAGCAGGCCCAGCTCCCGCTTGCGCGCCTTCCGTACGAGGGCCGGGTCGACGACGACCCACTGGTCGCGCAGCCGGACGATCGGGCGGTGCGACTCGGCGAGCGCGTCCATCTCCCGCTCGCTGAGGGGATCGCCGTCGAGCGCCAGCTGCCAGTTGAACGTGAGCAGTTCGGCGCTGTCGAAGAACGGGGTGCCGTCGGTGGCCGAGCCGGGCGCGGGGCGGACGACCGCCGCGGCGGTGAGCGTACGCGCCAGCTCCCTCGGCCAGTGGACGGCGACCCCCGCGGCGGCGAGACGGGCCGCGCCCGGTCCGAGCAGTTCGTACAGCTCGTCCTCGGAGAGTGACAGCGCGTCGGGGACGTCCCGCTCCAGCAGCCGGGCGAGCGGGGTCCAGACGCGGGCCGCGCGGCGCAGGGCGAGCATCGCGTCGATCCGGGCGCGCGGGCCGAAGCTCTCGTCGCCATGGCCCGCCCAGAGCCCCGAGGCGTCGATGACCAGGGTCGGGTCGGCCAGGCTGTGGATCTGGACGAGGGCGGCCCCGGCCCGCCGGGCGACCTGGGCCTCCTCGGCGCCGGGCCCGATGTCCCTGCCGGTACCGGGAGGACGTCCCGCCCGGCCGGAATCCGTCTCCGGATCCGAGGCGGTGCCTTCGGCCGGGGCCGTCTCCGCCCGACCCACCCGATCCACCTGATCCGCCTGATCGAAGAGGTCGTACGCGGAGAGGTCGAGGCGCAGCGAGACCCGTACCCCCGCGTCCATACCGGCCGCCGCCTCCGCGGCCCAGGTCCGGGCGCCCGGCAGATGCTGCGCCTCCTGGGCGGCGAACGGCGCGCCCGCGGCGTAGGCGGCGGCGGGCGTACGCGGCAGGGAGTCCGCCACCGCGTCGAGGAACGCCCGTACCAGCGCTTCCGGATCGGGCAGCTGGAGCGGGCTCAGATCCGGGACCGGCACGGCATGTGCCTCGGGGGGCATGGCCGCGGCGATCGCTCTCAACTGCGCGATGTCATCGGCGTCCAGCGGCCCGGCGCGCCAGGCGTCGTGGTCGGACGCGGTGAGACCTGGCAGCAGTCTGCCGCGCCCGGCCAGCTGGAGCGCGTGCAGCGCGGCGGCGCCCCAGCACGCGGCGGCGGGATGCGCGGCCCTGTCGCGCCGGGCGCGCACCAGCAGCGGGATGGCGTCGGCGACGGACAGCAGCACGGCGGGGACGGAGCGCGTATGGACATCGCCCTCGCCCCGGCCGCCTGCGCCACCATCCCCGCCGACCGCGCCGTCGTCCCGACGCCGTACGACCGTCAGCGGGCTCGGTCCGAGCCCCGTCGCCCCCGGATCACCCGACGCGCCCGGTGCCGTACCGGCTGCGCCGAGAGCATCGGCGGGCAGCTCCCCCTCCGGGGACCAGAAGGCGACCCGCCCCTCCCGCGGCAGCCCGGCGGGCAGGAAGACGGCGGCGCAGCGGGTCAGGGCCGCCGTCGCGGCATTCGCGGACAGAGACGTGGGGTGATGCACGGATTGCGTCATGGTCACCGCCTCCCTCCCGGCCCGGGATCACCTCAGGATCTGATTCCTCTGCGAGTCTAGGCCGGGGGTCTGACAGTCGATCTCCAATCGCTGTTTCCGCAGCTCAGAGCATGGTCCGAGGTGGGAGGGAAGACAGCGGACAGGACGTACGGACGCATGACTGCTCGGTGCGGAACGGACGGCGAGACGGTCGATGGGGAACCGTCCGCGAGGAAGGGGCTCAGACCGGCTGCGCGTCCTGCCGCTTCTGTGGCTCCTCCTCCAGCGGTGGCGCCGGCATGGGCGACGACGTCGTGGGTACGGACGACACCTTGGGCCGCGTGGTGAGGCCGGGCACCGCGAGATCGGGCGCGCCGGGTTCGACCGCGTCGGCCGCGTCGGCCGCGTGGGCTCCGTCGGTGGCGGCGGCAGCGGGCGACTTGTCGGCGGGAGGCGACGGGGCCGCCTGCACGGCTCCCGAGACCGCCTGCACGGCCTGTACCGCCTCGGCCGGTGTGGCGCGTTCGAGGAAGCGGAGCAGTTCGACGGGGAAGGGCAGCACGAGTGTCGAGTTCTTCTCGGCGGCGACCGCCACGACCGTCTGCAACAGCCGCAGCTGAAGCGCGGCCGGCTGGCCGGACATCTCCTTGGCCGCCTCGGCGAGCTTCTTCGACGCCTGCAGCTCCGCGTCCGCGTTGATCACTCGGGCGCGGCGTTCCCGGTCGGCCTCCGCCTGGCGCGCCATCGACCGCTTCATGGTCTCCGGCAGTGACACGTCCTTGATCTCGACACGGTCGATCTGCACGCCCCAGCCGATCGCCGGGCTGTCGATCATCAGCTCCAGGCCTTGATTGAGCTTCTCCCGGTTGGAGAGCAGATCGTCCAGATCGCTCTTGCCGATGATCGACCGCAGAGACGTCTGCGCCATCTGCGACACGGCGAACCGGTAGTCCTCGACCCGGACCAGCGCCTCCGCCGCGTCGACCACCTTGAAATAGATCACGGCGTCCACGCGCACGGTCACGTTGTCCCGCGTGATGCCGTCCTGGGCCGGTACGGGCATCGTCACGATCTGCAAATTGACTTTGTGCAGCTTGTCCACGAAGGGAAGGATCGTGGTGAATCCGGGTCCGCGGATTCCTTCCTGCAGCCTGCCGAGGCGGAAGACCACGCCCCGTTCGTACTGCCTGACGACCCGCGCGGCCGCCATCGCGTACAGCCCGCACGCGCATACCGCCGCTATGACAGCAATGACCAGTTCCTCGACCATCTTGGGCCCCCTGACGACGCCGGACCGAGGTGCTAATAACTACGGTATGCCTTGTATGACCGGCGGTCGAGAAGCGTGCGGCGGGGAAATTACCGGGCCGTAGACACGATCGTGTACACCCCGGCCATAGCCCGCCCGGCCGCGTATCTGGTGCCGCCATCTCGGGGATCCGGCAGTGTGACCAGCAGACTCACCCGCACCGACCAGCACACCGGCACCCGCACCCACACCGGCACTGGCACCGCCCGCCACCACCGCCACCCGCCACCCGCCACCAGCACCGGCACCGCCGGCACCCGCCACCACCGCCGGCACCCGCCACTGTGGCCGGTGGCCGTGGCGGCCCCGTGGCCGGGCACTCCGCAGAGACGAGGACCCGCTCATGTCCGTGACCCATCACCGGCGCCTCGGCATCGCTGCCGGGGCCGCGTTCCTGACCGTCACTGTCGCGGGCTGCTCGGGCCTCGGCCGGAACGCGGCGGGGACCGTCGCGTACGACACCCCGCGCGGCCGGCACGTCCAGGTCTCCAACCCTCTGGTCACGGGCTGCCACCGGCTCGCGCCCGGTGGTGCCGTCGCGCTCACGAACCGCACCCTGGTCGACTTCGTGATGTACGGGACGCCCGACTGCACGGGCAAGGGCACGACGTATATCGCCACCACCCTGTCCGATGTGATCGCCCCCGGCGAAGGGCCGTGGCGCAGCTACACCATCGCGCACTGACCCCGGCACGGAGTCCGGCACGGGCCCGCCCTCACCGCCCCCGTAGCGGGTCAAAAGCCGCGAACGCGGGTAGGGGGCACTGGGGGGACGGGGATATGGGAGGTGCAGGAGTCATGCGCACCGGAAATGAGCCGGTCACCGCGCGCAGTCCGCTGCGCATGCGGTTCTGGCTGAGCGTATGGGGTCTGATCTGGACCGCGTTCGGCACGGCGGCGTTCGCGTTCACCGGGCGCTTCGGGTGGGCACTCGCCTGCGGTGTGCTGATGCTGATCGTGGCCACGGATCTGGTCCTGGTCGTGCGGCACCGCCGGCAGGGGTCGGGCTATCAGCCCGGAAGAGACGTCCCCCCGTACGAGCCGGGGACCCATGGCTCGGATCCGGACCGCGAGCGGAGTCTCGACCATGATCTCGGCACTCGTGTCCGCGAGTGGATGCGCGAGCCGGACCCGGCGCAGCGCGGTGGCCGCATCCGGCATCGCAGCGTGCACGGACACCACCCCTGACCGGCCCCGCGCGGTGGCCGGTGGCCGGTGGCGCCGGCCGCATACGGGCCACCGGCTCCGTACAGCCAGGTCGTTCAGCCCGCCAGCCGTCCAGCCGGTCGTTCAGCCCGCCAGCCGTCCAGCGGTCCAGTTGTCCAGCCGTCCAGCCGTCGGCGCCAGTCAGTCGCCCGCGCGCGGGTCGGCGTCGAACTGGGCCGCCTTCACATACTCCGGCTTGGGATCCAGCGCCGCCGCCAGTCTGAAGTGGCGTTTCGCCTGCTCGGGGCGGCCTGCGCGCTCATAGGTGCGGGCCAGCGCGAAATGGGCGAACGCGTTGTCGGGCTCCCGCTCCAGCACCAGCTCGAATTCCAGCTCGGCGGGGCGCAATTGGGCGGCGGCGAAGAACGCGCGGGCACGCAGCAGCCGGGCCGCGGTGTTCTCCGGATGCGCCGCGATCACCGAATCGAGCAGCTTCACGGCCCCGCGCGGATCCCGCGCGGCCAGGAGTTGCTCCGCCGCGCGATAGTCGATGACGTGGGTTTCCGGACTCTCCGACACGGTCGCATCCTTCCCTAGCTGCGCGCGTTCAACGCCGCGTATGACGACGCTATTCCTCGCATCTGCCCGCGCCGGCCCTCAGCGCCCGGCCGCGGCGCGGTCCTCCAGTGTCTGCCATACCCGTCTGACCTGCGGTTCCAGTTGCTCCAGCGGACCGTCGTTGTCGATGACGACATCCGCGGCGGCACGGCGGCGTTCGCGGCCCGCCTGGGCCTCCATCCGCTTGCGTGCCTCGGATTCGGCCATTCCCCGCAGTCGTACGAGCCGGTCGAGCTGGGTCTCGGGCGAGGCGTCCACGACGACGACCAGGTCGTACAGCGCCTCCATGCCGTTCTCGACGAGCAGCGGCACATCGTGCACGACGATCGCGTCCGGTCCCGCCGCCGCCTCCAGTTCGGCCGAGCGTGCGCGGACCAGCGGGTGCACGATCGCGTTCAGTGCCCGCAGCCGGTCCGGATCGCCGAAGACGATCCCGCCCAGTTTCGGCCGGTCGAGACCGCCGTCCGGAGTCAGTACGTCCGGTCCGAATTCGGCCACCACGGCCGCCAGACCGGGCGTCCCCGGCTCCACCACTTCCCGCGCTATCCGGTCGGAGTCGATCAAAACGGCTCCGTAACTGGTCAGCAGACGCGAGACCTCGCTCTTGCCCGAACCGATTCCGCCGGTGAGTCCCAACCTCAGCATGCGGCCAGCCTAGACGGGACGAGAAGACCGCCCCGGACGGGGCGGGCCCGCACGGACGGGGTGTACCTGTACGGACGGGGCGTACCTGTACGGGGGCGAGCCCGGACAACAACGAGCGGCCGTACGGATCCCGAGGGACTCCGTACGGCCGCCGTGCCCCCGACTCAGGCCGGCCGAGCATCCGGCCCGGGTACGGTTACGCGCCGCCCTCGCCTTCCCGCTCCGCGAGGAACTTCTCGAACTCGCGGCCGATCTCGTCGGCCGACGGCAGTTCCGCGGGCTCGGCGACCAGATTCCCGCGGCTCTCCGCGCCCGCGATCGCGTCGTACTGGTGCTCAAGCCCCTGCACCATCGTGACCAGTTCCTCGTCTCCCTCGCCCAGTTGACGCTCGATCTCGGTCTGGGTGCGCTGCGCCTCCGTACGGAGCGAGTGCGCGACGCTCGGCAGCACCAGGCCGGTCGCGGCCGTGATCGCCTCCAGAGCGGTCAGCGCCGCGTCGGGGTACGAGGATCTGGCGACATAGTGCGGTACGTGCGCGGCGACGCCGAGTACGTCGTGGTCCGCCTGCATCAGCCGGTACTCGACCAACGACTCGGCGCTGCCCGGTACCTGCGCCTCGTCGAAGGGGCTGCGGTGGCCGGGCATGAGGTCGGTGCGGTTGCCGTGCGGGGTCACACCCACGGGGCGAGTATGCGGAACGCCCATCGGGATGCCGTGGAAGTTGACCGAGAGGCGTACCCCCAGGCGCTCCACGATCTGCCGTACGGCCATCGCGAAGCGCTCCCACTCCACATCCGGCTCGGGGCCGGACAGCAGCAGGAACGGGGCGCCGGTGGCGTCCTGTACGAGCCGTACGTCGAGCGTCGGCGTCTCGTAGTCGGCCCAGCGGTCGCGCCGGAAGGTCAGCAGCGGGCGCCGTGCGCGGTAGTCGACCAGCCTGTCGTGATCGAATCGGGCCACCACCTGGTGGGGCAGCGATTCCAGCAGGTTCTCGACGATCTGGTCGCCGGTCTCCCCCGCGTCGATGTAGCCGTCGAAGTGGTACAGCATGACCAAGCCCGCCGACTCCTGCGCCAGTGCCATGTCGACGACGGCGAGGCCCTTGGGCTCCCATTCGTACAAACCCTGCGGATCAAGCACGATTACCGCTCCTCCTCGTGTTCGTAACGAAGAACGCCCCACAGGGCGCGGGCATTCCCCACACCAGGGGGGACTAACCCCGCGAGCGCCACCGAACAGCGCGCGGGCCGGGCGGGATCGCGCACCTGCCTGACGGGTATTGGTCCAGACCTTGACATGCCCAGGACGCGTCCCTACCGTCACGGGGCAATGGTCGCGTTCACGAACACGACCATCGTCCACATAAGAGAACGATTCACGGACCTCAACGGGAAGGCCCCCCATGCGCATCCGCACGCTGCTTCCTGCTCTGCTGGCCCCTCTGCTCGCCACCGGCGCGCTGTCCCTGCTCGTCGCCCCGACCGCGGGAGCCGCCTCCACCACGGCCGCCGCCACCGCGTCCGCACCCACCGCGTCCGCGCCCGCCGGAGCCGCCGCGGTCATCCAGGTCTCGACCGCCGCCCAGCTCAAGTCGGCCCTCACCGCGGCGCGTCCCGGCGATACGATCCAGCTCGCCAATGGCACGTACAAGGGGAACTTCAAGGCGACGACGCCCGGCACGGCCGGCTCCCGCATCACCCTCACCGGTTCGTCCGCCGCGATCCTCACCACGGGTGGCGGGGGTTACGGCCTGCACCTCAACGGGGCCGCGTACTGGACCGTCAAGGGCCTCACCATCACCGACGCCCAGAAGGGCATCGTGGCGGACGGGGCCAACGGGGTCGTCATCGACTCCGTGACGGTGCACAACCTGGACATGGAGGGCGTGCACTTCCGGCAGTCCAGCAGCGACGGCGTCCTGCGGAACTCACGGATCTACGACACCGGCAACGACGGCCGCGGCATGGGTGAGGGCGTGTACGTCGGCAGCGCCAACACGCTGTCCGACCGCAGCGACAACGCGCAGATCCTCAACAACACCATCGGCCCGGATGTCGGCGGCGAGAACATCGACATCAAGGAAGGCACCACCGGCGCGCGCATCATCGGCAACACCTTCGACGGCGGCGGCCTCACCGGCGCCAACTACGACGACTCCTGGGTGGACGTCAAGGGCAACAACGTCCTCGTCGAGGGCAACACCGGCAAGAACACCACCAACAACGGCTACGAGACCCACACCCAGCAGAGCGGCTGGGGCTGCGGCACGGTCTTCCGCTCCAACACCTCGGATCTGCGCGGCTCCACGGGCGCCAACCAGCTCGCCGTCAACGTCACCAACAACAGTTCGAGCTGCCGCACCACCGTCTACGGCAGCAACACCGTGACCGGCGGCAAGGGCCTGACGAACATCACCGTCACCCCCTGATCCCACCGATCCCACCGCCCCGGGCTCCGGGGCTCCGCCTCAATTCACGCACGCGTAAGGCCCGCTCCCCCGAGGGGGAACGGGCCTTACGTTCAGCTACCTACGAACAGGAGACCGGAGCGTCAGCTCTGGCCACCGGCCAGCTTCTCGCGGAGGGCGGCGAGCGCCTCGTCCGACGCCAGGGCGCCGGAGTTGTCCGCGGACTCCGAGGAGTACGAGCCACCACCGGAGGCGGCCGGAGCGCTGCCCCCGCCGGCGGGCGCGGCAGCACCCTCGGCAGCGGCGGCCTCGTCGGCCTCGCGGGACTTGATGACCTGGGCCTGGTGCTGCTCGAAGCGCTGCTGCGCCTCGGCGTACTGGCCCTCCCACGCCTCGCGCTGGGTCTCGAAGCCTTCGAGCCAGTCGTTGGTCTCGGGGTCGAAGCCCTCGGGGTAGATGTAGTTGCCCTGGTCGTCGTAGGACGCGGCCATGCCGTAGAGCGTCGGGTCGAACTCGACCGAGGCCGGGTCGCTGCCGAAGGACTCGTTGGCCTGCTTCAGCGAGAGGCTGATGCGGCGGCGCTCCAGGTCGATGTCGATGACCTTGACGAAGATCTCGTCGTTGACCTGGACGACCTGCTCCGGGATCTCCACGTGGCGCTCGGCCAGCTCGGAGATGTGCACCAGACCCTCGATGCCCTCGTCGACACGGACGAACGCGCCGAACGGAACGAGCTTGGTGACCTTGCCCGGGACGACCTGACCGATCTGGTGCGTCCTGGCGAACTGCTGCCACGGGTCTTCCTGCGTCGCCTTGAGCGACAGGGAGACACGCTCGCGGTCCATGTCCACGTCGAGAACCTCGACGGTGACTTCCTGGCCGACCTCGACAACCTCGGAGGGGTGGTCGATGTGCTTCCAGGACAGCTCGGAGACGTGCACGAGACCGTCGACGCCGCCGAGGTCCACGAACGCACCGAAGTTGACGATCGAGGAAACGACGCCGGAGCGGACCTGGCCCTTCTGCAGGGTCGTGAGGAAGGTCTGGCGGACCTCGCTCTGGGTCTGCTCCAGCCAGGCACGGCGGGACAGGACCACGTTGTTGCGGTTCTTGTCCAGCTCGATGATCTTGGCTTCGAGCTCCTTGCCCACGTAGGGCTGGAGGTCACGGACGCGGCGCATCTCGACGAGGGAGGCAGGCAGGAAGCCACGGAGGCCGATGTCGAGGATGAGACCACCCTTGACGACCTCGATGACGGTGCCGGTGACGATGCCGTCCTCTTCCTTGATCTTCTCGATCGTGCCCCAGGCGCGCTCGTACTGCGCACGCTTCTTGGACAGGATGAGACGGCCTTCCTTGTCCTCCTTCTGGAGAACCAGGGCCTCGATCTCATCGCCCACGGCAACGACCTCATTGGGGTCGACGTCGTGCTTGATCGAAAGCTCGCGAGAGGGGATGACGCCTTCGGTCTTGTAACCGATGTCGAGCAGGACCTCGTCCCGGTCGACCTTCACGATGACGCCGTCGACGATGTCGCCGTCGTTGAAGTACTTGATCGTCTCGTCGATCGCGGCGAGGAAGGCTTCCTCGTTACCGATGTCGTTGACCGCAACCTGCGGGGTGGTGGCGGTGGTCTCGGTGCTGCTCGTCATGTGGGAAAGGGCTCCGGTGCGGACAGTGAGTCGTAGGTACTGCTACGCCGAGAGCCTGTATCGCCTCTGCAGAAGCCGGACAGCCAAGGAAGCGCCGGCCCCGGACAAGAGGGAAAGCGCCTCGACAACCGAGGGAACTTGCATACAGATGCGAGCGCGGCTGCTACGTCTGAGGCGCGCAGGCCCGCAGCGCAACCTTTAGCATACGGGGGCAGCCGGGCACGGTCAATGCGCGAACGCCCCCACCGGGGGCGGAACATCCCATACCCGGCACAATCAGCGTTCCATGAGGCCAGAACGGCCCATGACGACTCCTCGCACACTACGACGACGGACACGATGATCCAAGAGCACGAACCCGAAACCGTTCGCGAAACCGCCTGCGAGACCGTTCCCGAAGCCCCGCCCGGCGAGTCGGGGGAGAGTCCCGGCGGCGAGACCGGAACGGAGCCCACGGGAACGGAACCCGAGGCGACACGCCGCGACAGCGGTGCCACGGAGAGCAGCCGGGCCAATCGCGGCTGGTGGGACCGGAACGCGGACGACTACCAGATCGAGCACGGCACCTTCCTCGGCGACGACCGTTTCGTCTGGTGCCCCGAGGGGCTCGACGAGGTGGAGGCCGGCCTGCTGGGACCTCAGGAGTCCCTGCGCGGGCTGGACATTCTGGAGATCGGCGCGGGCGCGGCGCAGTGCTCGCGCTGGCTGGCGGCGCGGGGCGCGCGCCCGGTGGCGCTGGATCTCTCCCACCGTCAGCTCCAGCACGCGCTGCGGATCGGCGAGGGCCGCGCGCTGAGCTTCCCGCTGGTGGAGGCGGACGCGGGCACGCTGCCCTTCCGGGACGGCTCGTTCGACCTGGCCTGCTCCGCCTATGGCGCGATTCCCTTCGTCGCGGATCCGGTGGGCGTGTTCCGCGAGGTGCGGCGGGTGCTGCGGCCGGGCGGCCGCTGGGTCTTCTCCGTCACGCACCCGGTCCGCTGGGCGTTCCCCGACGAGCCGGGGCCCGAGGGTCTGTCGGTCGCGGCCTCGTACTTCGACCGCACGCCGTACGTGGAGCAGGACGAGGAGGGCCGCGCGGTCTACGTGGAGCACCACAGGACGGTCGGTGACCGGGTGCGGGACGTGGTCGCCGCCGGATTCCGGCTGGTCGATCTGGTCGAGCCGGAGTGGCCGGCCTGGAACACCCAGGAGTGGGGCGGCTGGTCCCCGCTGCGGGGGAGCCTGATCCCGGGCACGGCGATCTTCGTGTGCGTACGGGACTGATCCGCGTACGGGACTGATCGGCGTACGGGACCGGCCCGCGTACCGGGCTGGTCCGCGCGGGGACGGGGCGGAGGCCGTACGGGGTCGTCCGCGCGTACGGCCCCGTACGACACTGTGCGGGTGATCCGCGACGACATCCTCGGCAGTCTGCCCGTACACACCGCCGTCCCCGCCCTGGAACGGGCCCTCGACGCGCACGGGTGCGCGGTGTTGTGCGCGCCGCCGGGGACGGGCAAGACGACGCTGGTGCCGCTGGTGCTGGCAGGGCTGCTCGGGGACGGCTCCGTGGCACGGCCGGTACGGCGGGTGATCGTCGCCGAGCCGCGCCGGATCGCCGCGCGTGCGGCGGCGCGCCGGATGGCCTGGCTGCTCGGGGAGCGGGTCGGGGAGCGCGTCGGTTTCACGGTGCGCGGGGAGCGCGTGGTGGGGCGCGCGACGGTGGTGGAGGTGGTGACCACCGGTGTGCTGCTCCAGCGGCTCCAGCGCGACCAGGAACTGGCCGGGGTCGATGTGGTGATCCTCGACGAGTGCCACGAACGGCATCTGGACGCGGACACGGTGGCGGCGTTCCTGCTGGACGTAAGGGCCGCGCTACGGCCCGGGCTGCGGCTCGTCGCGGCGTCGGCGACGACCGACGCGGCCGGGTGGGCGCGGCTGCTGGGGGACGCGCCTGTGGTGGAGGCGCGGGGCGTGTCGTACCCGGTGGAGGTGGTCTGGGCGCCGCCGGTCAAGCCCGTACGGCCGCCGCACGGGATGCGGGTCGATCCGGCGCTGCTCGCGCATGTGGCGTCGGTGGTGCGGCGGGCGCTGGCGGAGCGGGACGGCGACGTGCTCTGCTTCCTGCCGGGCGTGGGGGAGATCGGCCGGGTGGCGGGGCTGCTGGGGGACGCTGCCGGGGCCGAGGTCCTCCAGGTGCACGGCCGGGCGCCGGCGGCCGTGCAGGACGCGGTCCTGGCGGGCTCGGCGGGCTCCGCGGGATCGCCAGGACCGGCGGGATCGGCGGGCGGCCGTCGCGTCGTCCTGGCCACGGCGGTGGCCGAGTCGAGCCTGACGGTGCCGGGCGTACGGATCGTCGTGGACGCGGGGCTGGCGCGCGAGCCTCGTACCGACCACGCGCGCGGGCTGAGCGCGCTCACGACCGTACGGGTGTCGCAGGCGGGCGCGCGGCAGCGGGCGGGACGGGCCGGGCGGGAGGCGCCCGGCGTGGTCTACCGCTGCTGGACGGAGGCCGAGGACAGCCGGCTGGCCCGCTTCCCCTCCCCCGAGATCAAGGTCGCGGATCTGGCGGCGTTCGCGCTCCAGGCCGCGTGCTGGGGCGACCCGTCCGCGGCGGGCCTCGCGCTCCTGGACCCGCCGCCGGCCGGGGCGCTGGCGGCGGCGCGGTCCGTGCTGGCCGCGATCGGCGCCGTGGAAGCGGTGGAAGCGGGGCAAGGAGAAGGGGACACGGACGGGGGCGGGGGCGGGCGGGTCACCGAGCGGGGCGTACGGATGGCCAGGCTCGGGCTGCACCCCCGGCTGGCCCGCGCCCTGCTGGACGGCGGGCCCGAGGTGGGTACGCGGCGGGCGGCCGAGGTGGTGGCCCTGCTGAGCGAGGAGCCGCCGAGGGCGTACGGGGACGATCTCGCGGCGGCGTGGCGTACGGCCCGCCGGGGCGAGGACGGCTACGCGGCGCGCTGGCGCCAGGAGGTACGGCGGCTGGAGCGGGCTCCGGAGCTGAGCTCGTCCACCGGAAGCCGGGGTTCCGTGAGTGCCGGTGCCGGTGCCGTGTCCGGTGCCGTGTCCGGTGCCGTGTCCGGTGCCGTGTCCGGTGCCGTGTCCGGTGCCGTGTCCGGTGCCGTGTCCGGTGCCGGGGAAACTTCCGGTTCCAGCCCCCGGTCCGGGTCCGGGTCCATGTCCGGGTCCGGGTCCGATGACGCCGTCGCCGGGCTGATCGCCGCGCTCGCCTTTCCCGAGCGCGTGGCGCGGGCCCGCGGTGAGGGCGCCTGTCTCATGGTGTCGGGCACGGGCGGTGAGCTGGGCGAGGGCTCCCGGCTGCGCGGTGCGCCCTGGCTGGCGGTGGCGGTCGCGGACCGTCCCGCCACGGCCGCCTCCGCGCGGGTACGGCTCGCCGCGGTGATCGACGAGGACACCGCGCGGGCCGCGGCCGGCCGGCTGCTGGTGGCGGGCGAGGAGGTGCGCTGGGAGGACGGCGATGTCGTCGCCCGGGAGGTGGAGCGGCTCGGCGCGGTCGAGCTGTCCGTACGTGCCCTGCGGGCGCCGGACGGCCGGCTGGTGCGCGCGGCGCTGCTGGACGGGCTGCGCCGCGAGGGGCTCGGGCTGCTGCGCTGGACACGCGACGCGCAGGGGCTGCGCGACCGGCTGGACTTCCTGCACCGGGAGGTGGGCGGCGGCTGGCCCGATGTCTCGGACGTGGCTCTGCTGGCACGCGCGGACGAGTGGCTGGAACCGGAACTCTCCAGGGCCCGGCGCCGGTCGGACCTCGGACGGCTGGACGCGGGACAGGCACTGCGCAGGCTGCTGCCCTGGACGACGGGCGAGGCGGCACGGCTGGACGAGCTGGCGCCGGAGCGCGTCGAGGTGCCGAGCGGGTCACGGGTCCGGGTGGAGTACGGCGGGCCGCAGCCCGTACTGGCCGTGAAGCTCCAGGAGTTGTTCGGTCTGCGCGAGACCCCGAAGGTCGCGGGGGTGCCGGTGCTGGTGCATCTGCTGTCCCCGGCGGGCAGGCCGGCGGCGGTGACGGCGGACCTGGCGTCTTTCTGGCGCGAGGGCTATCGCGCGGTGCGGGCGGAGCTGAGGGGCCGCTACCCGCGCCATCCGTGGCCGGAGGACCCCTCGACGGCGGTGCCCACGCGGCGTCTGAACCAGAGGCGCTGAGCGCGGACGCGCCGACACGCCGCCGCCCTCCGGCGGAGCACGCGGAGGGCGGCGGCGTTCAGGGCCTCTGGTTCAGCAGGGCCGACGGGGTTACGCCGACGGCGGAGCGGTGACCTTCAGTTCGACGGTCAGCGTCGCGCCGCCCTCGGTCTCGATACGGAGCAGGAACGTGCCTGCCGTGTCGTCCGCGTAGATCTTCGGGAGCTGGAGAACGCCGTTGGCGTCGGTCTCCAGGTCCTTCAGCTCACGGAGCGGATTGCCGTCCGCGTCCTTGAAGTAGGGCCCGTCGGTGCGCGGGGCGGAGCCGTCCGCGGACGTGATCATGGTGGCGGTCGCCGCGACACCCGGCGCGACCGCTCCCTTGTAGGTGGCCTTGACCGAGACCTGGTCCGCGAACTCCGTGCCGGACTCGGCCGTCAGCTCCTTGTCGCCGGTCCCGGTGAGTCCGTCCGCCTGGCGGGCCGTGACCGACGCGGTGTACTCGACGCCCGCGACATTCTTCACGTCCACACTGGCCCGGATCGTGAACTCGCCGGTCTGCTCGCCCGCCTGGACGGCCGGGGCGGTCGCCGTGCCGTCCTCGCCCGTGGTGCGGGTCAGCACGGACGTGCCGGAGGTGAAGCGGGCATCGGTGTCGCCGACGATCTCGAAGCGCACCGTGACGTCCTCGACGGGCTTGCCCGCCGCGTCCACGGCGCGTACCGAAGCCCGCTCGGTGAACTCGCTGCCCGCCATGGCCGTGTGCGTGCCCGTACCGGTCTTCTCGATCCGCTTGACGACGGGCTTCGGGGCGGGGGTGCCGGGTTCGCCCGTGGAGGGAGGTGTCGAGCCTCCGCCGCCCGGGGTGGACGGCTCCTCCGGGCCGCCGGACCCTGGAGGGGACGGCTCGGTGCTGGGGTCGCCCGGCTTCGAGGGCTTGGGGCCGGGCTTCGACGACGGGGGCGGGGTCGGCGTCGGCGTCGGGCTCGGTGAGGGGCCCGGGTCGACGGGGCCGGTGCCGGCGGGCAGCACGCCCGTGCCGTCCGGGACCTCGTGTGTGCCCTTGTTGTAGTACTCGAACCAGGTCAGGACGGTGTCCAGATACTCCTGCGAGCGGTTGTAACTGAGGATCGCCTGACGGAGATCGGCGTCGACGGACAGATCGCGGTCCGCGTGGCAGAGGTACTCCCCCGCCGCGAGCGCCGCGTCGTAGATGTTGTTGGGGTCCTTGCGGCCGTCGCCGTTGGCGTCCTGGCCCCAGGTCGCCCAGGTGGAGGGGATGAACTGCATCGGGCCGACCGCGCGGTCGTGCGTGGAGTCGCCGTCGTACGCGCCGCCGTCGGTGTCGGAGATGTTCGCGAAGCCGATGCCGTTGAGCACCGGGCCGAGGATCGGCGACAGCGTGGTGCCGTTGGCGTCCACCCGGCCGCCGCGCGCCTGGCCGGACTCGACCTTCCCGATGGCGGCGAGCAGCTGCCACGGCAGGTTGCAGCCGGGCTTGGTCTCGGCGAGCGCCTGCTCCGCCTGCTTGTACGCGGCCAGCACCGAGGCCGGTATGCCCGCTTCCGCCGGGCCGGTGCCGATGGCCGGCAGGTCGACCGAGGCGCCGGGCTTGTCGGGCGTGGTGAGCGGCGGAAGCTCGGTGTAGTACGGGGAGTTACCGGTGGCCGACGATTCGGCGGGCGGGTTCGCGTCGGCGGCCGCCTGGGCGCCGCCCGCGCCGGACGGGATGGCGCCCGGTGCCTGGGAAGCGGAGAGGGCCGCGATCGCGGCGGCGGCCACCGCGGTGGTGGTCGCTCCTCTGCGCAAGCGCCTGCCGAATAGCGCGGACATATGTCTGGCCCCTCCCGGTGGACGACTGTTCGCGCTCCCCGCGCGAGGACTCAGGCGACCCTATGTCAACTCCTCGCCCCAGCACACCGGTCAGTGACCGCTTTTCACCAGTTCGCCACCTGTGAGTCGGCCAGTTGTCCGAAGTGCCTCCCCTCAGAGGCACCTCGGACATCTTCCGTCAGCTTCCTTCGGACCTCGCGAGCCCGGCCGGCCCTCCAGCCCGGAGCGCCACCGCGCAGTGCGCCGCCGCTCAGTGCGCCGCCGCTCAGTGGGCCGCCGACTCCCAGTCCCTGCCCACACCCACCGACACATCCAGCGGCGCGCGCAGTTCGACGGCCGTCGACATCTCGCGGCGCAGCAGCTCCTCCACCGGCTCGCGCTCGCCGGGCGCGATCTCCAGGACGATTTCGTCATGGACCTGGAGCAGCATCCGGGACGTGAGACCCGCCTCGGCCATCGCGCGGTCGACGTTGAGCATGGCGACCTTGACGATGTCGGCCGCGGTGCCCTGGATGGGGGCGTTGAGCGCCATCCGCTCGGCCATCTCCCTGCGCTGCCTGTTGTCGCTGTTGAGGTCCGGGAGGTAGCGGCGGCGGCCGAGCATCGTCTCCGTATAGCCGGTGGCCCTGGCCTCCACGACGGCGCGCTGCAGATAGTCCCGCACGCCCCCGAAGCGCTCGAAGAACGTGTCCATCAGGGCGCGCGCCTCGGCCGCCTCGATGTTCAGCTGCTGCGAGAGCCCGAACGCCGAGAGTCCGTAGGCCAGTCCGTACGACATCGCCTTGATCTTGCGGCGCATCTCGGGGTCGACGGCGGACTTCTTCACCCCGAACACCTGGGAGGCGACCGTCGTGTGCAGGTCCTCGCCCGAGGTGAACGCCTCGATCAGCCCGGCGTCCTCGGAGAGGTGCGCCATCACGCGCAGTTCGATCTGGCTGTAGTCGGCCGTCATCAGCGACTCATAGCCCTCACCGACGACGAAGCCGCGGCGGATCGCCCGGCCCTCGTCGGTGCGGACCGGGATGTTCTGCAGATTGGGGTCGGTGGAGGAGAGCCGGCCGGTCGCCGCCACCGTCTGGTTGAAGGTCGTGTGGATCCGGCCGTCGGCCGCGATCGACTTGATCAGCCCCTCGACCGTGACCCGCAGCTTCGCCTGCTCGCGGTGGCGCAGCATGATGACCGGCAGTTCGTGCTCGGTCTGGGCGGCCAGCCAGGCGAGCGCGTCGGCGTCCGTCGTATAACCGGTCTTGGTCTTCTTCGTCTTGGGCAGACCCAGCTCGCCGAAGAGGACTTCCTGGAGCTGCTTGGGCGAGCCGAGGTTGAACTCATGGCCGACGGCGGCGTGCGCCTCCTTCACGGCCTGCTGCACGGCGCCCGCGAACTGCTGCTCCATGGCTTCCAGATGGGCGCGGTCGGCGGCGATGCCGTGCCGCTCCAGCCGGGCGAGCAGCTCGGAGGTGGGCAGCTCCACGTCCAGGAGCAGTCCGGTGGCACCGACCTCGCCCAGCCGCTCGGTGAAGGCGTCGCCCAGGTCGAGGACGGCGCGGGCCTGTGCCATCAGCGCCTCGGCCTCGGCCTGTTCGTCGGCCCCGAAGGCCAGCTGTCCGTCGGCGGTGGCCGGGGCCAGCTCCCGGCCCAGGTATTCGATGGCGAGGGCGTCCAGCGCGAAGGAGCGGCGGCCCGGCTTGACCAGATAGGCGGCCAGGGCGGTGTCCATCCTGACGCCGCCGACCCCCCAGCCGTGCTCGGGGGCGACGCGCATCGCGCCCTTCGCGTTGTGCATGACCTTGGGCCGGGCCTCGTCGGCGAGCCAGGCCGCGAAGGCCCGCTCGTCCGCCTCGTCCAGCTGCGTCGGGTCGAACCAGGCCGCGGCGCCGCCGGCCGCGGCGAGCGCGACCTCACTGACGCTGCCCGTGCCGAGCGACCAGGTGTCGGCCGTGGCGACCCCGAGCGGCTGCGCGCCGTGCTCCGCGAGCCAGGGCGCCAGCTCGCCGGAGGCCAGCACCGAGCCGTCCAGCTCCACCCCGGCGGCCGGCGCCGGGGCCTCGTCCTCGGCGGCGCCGGGATCCACCGCGAGCAGCCGCTCGCGCAGGCTGGGGTTACGGATCTCCAGGACCTCCAGCACCCCGATCAGGGCCGTGCGGTCGTACGGAGCGCGCTCCAGCTCCTGCGGGGTCTTGGGCAGCTCGACATCGCACGACAGCTCCGTGAGCCTGCGGTTGAGCTTGACCGACTCCAGATGGTCCCGGAAGTTCTGCCCGGCCTTGCCCTTCACCTCGTCGGCGCGCGCGACCAGTTCGTCGAACGAGCCGAACTGGTTGATCCACTTCGCGGCGGTCTTCTCGCCGACGCCGGGGATTCCGGGGAGGTTGTCGGACGGGTCGCCGCGCAGGGCCGCGAAGTCCGGGTACTGCGACGGCGTCAGTCCGTACTTCTCCTGGACCTTCTCCGGGGTGAAGCGGGTCAGCTCGGAGACGCCCTTGGTGGGGTACAGCACCGTCGTGTGCTCGCTGATCAGCTGGAACGAGTCCCGGTCGCCGGTGACGATCAGCACCTCGAAGCCCGCCGCCTCGGCCTGGCGGGCGAGCGTCGCGATGACGTCGTCCGCCTCGAACCCCTCGATCGCGAACCGGTCCGCGTGCATCGCGTCCAGCAGCTCGCCGATCAGCTCGACCTGCCCCTTGAACTCGTCGGGCGTCTTGGAGCGGTTGGCCTTGTACTCCGGGAACTCCTCGGAGCGCCAGGTCTTGCGGGACACGTCGAAAGCGACGGCGAAATGCGTGGGCGACTCGTCACGCAGCGTGTTCGCCAGCATCGACGCGAAGCCGTAGATGGCGTTCGTCGGCTGGCCGGTCGCGGTCGTGAAATTCTCCGCGGGCAGCGCGAAGAACGCCCGGTACGCCAGGGAGTGCCCGTCCATGAGGAGCAGGCGTGGACGGTTGTCTGCGGTCTTCTTCGATGCTGTCTCAGCCACGCACCCGATCCTGCCACGTCGCACTGACAATCCCGGCCGCCCGGACGCCCCGCCCCGGCCGCGTACCCACGCCGCCCCGGCCGCGCACCTGTCCCGTCCCGGCCGCCGCGCACCCGTCCCGCCGGGCCGCGCACCCGTCCCGGCCCGGCCGCGATACCCGCCTCGCCCCCTCCCCATCCGTTCTCCACGCGTGACGAGCCCGACATGGGCCGGACGTATCGTGGCCACAGACCCGTGAGAGGATTGTCTACTGTAGACAATCGGATTCAGCCTCACTGAGCTCAAGGAGAGCGTGATGGCCAGCAAGCCGCCGGCAGGTGATCCGGTACAGGATTCGCCGCAGGTAAAGGCCCCCAAGCACGCCGCTGCGGGAATCCCCGCGGTCGCGCATTCCCTGCTCATCTCGCACCAGCAGATGGGCACCCGCCGGACCGCGCGGACGCTGCTGAAGGTCAACCAGAAGAACGGTTTCGACTGTCCCGGCTGCGCCTGGCCCGAGGGCGACCACCGGCACACCGCGGAGTTCTGCGAGAACGGCGCCAAGGCCGTCGCGGAAGAGGCGACCGTACGCAGGGTCACGCCGGAGTTCTTCGCCGAGCACCCGGTCTCCGACCTCTTCGAGCGAAGCGGCTACTGGCTCGGCCAGCAGGGCCGGATCACCCACCCGATGTATCTGCCCGAGGGCGCCGACCAGTACGAACCCATCAGCTGGGAGCGGGCCTTCGCGATCATCGCCGAGGAGCTCAACGCCCTCGGATCACCCGACGAGGCCTGCTTCTACACCTCGGGGCGCACCAGCAACGAGGCCGCGTTCCTCCTCCAGCTCTTCGCGCGCGAGTTCGGCACGAACAACCTGCCGGACTGCTCGAACATGTGCCACGAGTCCTCCGGCTCCGCCCTCTCGGAGACCATCGGCATCGGCAAGGGCAGCGTCTCCCTCGAAGACATGCACAAGGCCGACCT
This sequence comes from Streptomyces sp. NPDC039430, assembly GCF_055639435.1. Taxonomy (NCBI): domain Bacteria; kingdom Bacillati; phylum Actinomycetota; class Actinomycetes; order Kitasatosporales; family Streptomycetaceae; genus Streptomyces; species Streptomyces sp. NPDC039430. The sequence continues at coordinate 66,105 of NZ_JBVKAK010000001.1, forward strand.
GATCATCGTCGCCGGCCAGAACCCGGGCACGAACCACCCCCGTATGCTCTCCGCGCTGGAAAAGGCCAAGGCCGCGGGCGCGAAGATCATCTCGGTGAACCCGCTGCCCGAGGCCGGTCTGGAGCGGTTCAAGAACCCGCAGACCCCGCTCGGCATGGTCAGGGGCGCCGCCCTCACCGATCTCTTCCTGCAGATCCGCATCGGCGGCGACCAGGCGCTGTTCCGGCTGCTCAACAGACTCGTCCTGGAGACCCCGGGCGCCGTCGACGACGCGTTCATCGAGGAACACACCCACGGGTACGAGGAGTTCAGGGCCGCCGCGCTCGCCGCCGACTGGGACGAGACCCTCGTCGCCACGGGCCTCCAGCGCGCCGAGATAGAGAAAGCCGCCGAGATGGCCCTCGCCTCGAAGCGGACCATCGTCTGCTGGGCGATGGGCCTGACCCAGCACAAGCACTCCGTGCCGACCATCCGCGAGGTCGTCAACTTCCTGCTGCTGCGGGGCAACATCGGCCGTCCCGGCGCCGGCGTCTGCCCGGTGCGCGGACACTCCAATGTGCAGGGCGACCGCACGATGGGCATCTTCGAGCGGCCCAGTCCGGCCTTCCTCGACGCCCTGGACCGGGAGTTCTCCATCACCTCGCCCCGCCACCACGGCTACGACGTGGTGCGCTCGATCGAGGCGATGCGCGACGGAGACGCCAAGGTCTTCTTCGCCATGGGCGGCAACTTCGTCGGAGCGACGCCCGACACCGAGGTCACCGAGGCCGCGATGCGCAACACCCGGCTGACGGTGCACGTGTCCACCAAGCTCAACCGCTCGCATGTCGTCACCGGTGTACGCGCGCTGATCCTGCCCACCCTCGGCCGCACCGACAAGGACATCCAGGCCGGCGTCAAGCAGATCGTCACCGTCGAGGACTCCATGGGCATGGTGCACGCCTCGCGGGGCAACCTGCCGCCCGCAAGCCCCCATCTGCTCTCCGAGCCCGCCATCATCACCAACATGGCGCGTGCCGTCCTCGGCCCCTCCTCGGTGACGCCCTGGGAGGACTTCGAGAAGGACTACGCGAACATCCGCGACCGGATCGCGCGCGTCATCCCCGGCTTCGAGGACTTCAACGCGCGGGTCGCCCGTCCCGGCGGCTTCGAACTGCCGCACGCGCCGCGCGACGAGCGCCGCTTCCCCACCGCCACGGGCAAGGCCAACTTCACTGCCGCGCCCGTGGAGTACCCCAGGCTGCCCGAGGGCCGGCTGCTGCTGCAGACGATGCGCTCGCACGACCAGTACAACACCACCATCTACGGGCTGGACGACCGCTACCGCGGCATCAAGGGCGGCCGCCGCATCGTCATGGTCAACCCCGACGACGCGCGCGAACTCGGCCTCGTCGACGGCGCGTTCACCGACATCGTCAGTGAGTGGAAGGACGGTGTGGAGCGCCGGGCCCCGGGCTTCCGGGTGGTGTACTACCCGACCGCCCGGGGCTGCGCGGCCGCCTACTACCCGGAGACCAATGTGCTGGTGCCGCTCGACGCCACGGCCGACACGAGCAACACCCCGACGAGCAAGTCCGTCGTCGTGCGCTTCGAATAGTCATGCGCTGTGACCAGTCGTGTGGTCATGCGCTGTGACCAGTCGTGCGCTCCGGGCGGTCCCGCGCTCCGGGCGGTCCCGCGCTCCGGGCGGCGGAATGAACGGGCGGGGCTAAGCGTTTGCTCAGTCGTCTGATATGCAAGACGGTGCACCGAGCACGTACGCGCGTGGACCACGCACGTACGTACGCCACGCAGTCCCGTACGCCACCACCGCAGCCGATCGGAGCCGGGCCCATGGGTGAGCAGCCCTCCACGAAGTTCCCGCAGGAGATCATCGACGAATACGCCGTGCTCGGCGTCGACCTGCCCGCGCTCTTCTCCGCGGGTCATCTCGGCACGCGCATGGAGGTACGGATCGTCGAGGCCTCCGCGGAACGCGTCGTCGGCACCATGCCGGTGGAGGGCAATACCCAGCCGTACGGGCTGCTGCACGGCGGCGCCTCCGCCGTACTCGCCGAGACCCTCGGCTCGGTCGGCGCCATGCTGCACGGCGGCGCGGGCAAGGTCGCCGTGGGCGTGGACCTCAACTGCACCCACCACCGGGGCGTACGGAGCGGACTGGTCACGGGCGTCGCCACCCCCGTCCACCGCGGCCGCTCCACCGCGACCTACGAGATCGCCATCACCGACGAGCGGGACATGCGGGTCTGCAGCGCCCGGCTGACCTGCCTGCTGCGCGACGCCGGAACCGACACCGGAACCGACACCGGCACCGGCACGGACACCGCGTCCATGTAGTCCATGGAGTCGCCGCGCCGACGTGGCGGCCGCGGCGCTCCACCCACCCGCCCCTTCACCGAGACCATGAGCACCCACAAGGGCGCGTACGGGATGCCCGTACGCGCCCTTGTGGGTGCCCGGAGCACCACCTACCCTTCGCCCATGACGACGGCCGGACAGCGCGGGTTCCGCCCGGCCGCCCGATGCGCGCTCGCGCTCTGCACCGCCCTCCTCGGCGGCGCGCTGACCGGTTGCGGCGGTGGCGGGTCCGCCGCGCCCGATCCGGGCGCCACCCCCGAGGCACACCGCACCACCCCCGCCGAGCTCTGCACCGCGCTCGTCTCGTACTGGGCGAAGGAAGCCCTCAAGGGCTCCGAGTGGGCAGGGCTCGACTGGGAACAGAAGGGGCTGTCCAACGAGCAGTACGCCATCCACGAAGAGGTCGTGGCCGCGGCGCGCGCCGAGCGGGCGGAGCACGGCCGCGCGGCGGCGGAGGCTCTGATCGACCGCAGGACCGCGGAACGGTGCGCCGCCGCGAACGGCGCCACCGGCAGTTCGGAAAACTGGCGCGAACCGGACTGGACAACGGCGGGGCAGCGACGGGACACCGCCCCCGGAACCCCCGTCCGACATCACGCTGTGTAACAACCGGGTGAACGAGGGCGCTTCCACTGCCCGCACGCGCACCCCCGCCGCCCGCTTTCCCGTCCACTCGTGCCCGATTGGGCAGTCAGCACCAAAATGGGCCCAAGTACCTTAGCGGAACTGCACGTTCTCACCATGTGGTCATTTCGAGAAGGCCAGGAAACGCCCTATTCGCCCAGACTGTGACCGCCAAGCGTTGGCCCCGGCATAACAAGACAGTCACATCCTTCGCGCACCACTCCACGACCCCCTTACCTGCGCTTAGAGTCACGGCCAGTCACCGCGCCGCCGGACACACACTCGGCTCGCTCCACCTACCCGCCAGAGCGGCCCGGCGAAACGCGAACGGCACCTCAGCAGAGGAGGCCGCGCCAGGGAAAGGATTCATCGTGCGACACCGTTCCTTGCTCATCCTCACCACCGTGATCACCACGGGAGCACTGACACTCACCGCTTGTGGTTCTCGCGACGAAGGCAAGAGCACCGGGGATAGCGACAAGATAACCGTCGTCATCGGTGTCGACGCGCCGCTCACCGGATCGCTCTCCGCGCTCGGCCAGGGCATCAAGAACTCCGTCGACCTCGCTGCCAAGACCGCGAACAAGACCAACGAGGTCCCGGGCGTCGAGTTCAAGATCGAGGCCCTCGACGACCAGGCCGTCCCGGCCTCCGGCCAGGCGAACGCCACCAAGCTCGTCGGCAACAAGGACGTCCTCGGCGTCGTCGGCCCGCTCAACTCCGGCGTCGCGCAGTCGATGCAGGGCGTGTTCAACACGGCCAAGCTCGTCCAGGTCTCCCCCGCCAACACCAACCCGGCGCTGAGCCAGGGCGACAACTGGGCCAAGGGCGACCTCAAGCGCCCCTTCGCGTCGTACTTCCGCACGGCCGCCACGGACGTCGTCCAGGGCAAATTCGCCGCGCAGTACTACTACAACGACGCCAAGAAGCGGAAGGTCTTCGTCGTCGACGACAAGCAGACCTACGGCGCCGGCCTCGCCGCGATCTTCTCCGAAGAGTTCAAGCGCCTCGGCGGCACCGTCGTCGGCACCGACCACGTCACGGTCAAGGAGACCGACTTCTCCTCCACCGCCGACAAGGTCAAGGCCGCGGGCGCCGACTCCGTCTACTTCGGCGGCCAGTACCCCGAGGGCGGACTGCTCTCCGACCAGATCAAGAAGACGGGCGCCAAGGTCCCCACCATGGGTGGCGACGGCATCTACGACCCGAACTTCATCTCGGCCTCCGGTGAGTCCAACGACGGTGACTTCGCCACCTCCATCGGCTACCCCGTGGAGAAGCTCGACACCGCCAAGAAGTTCATCGCCGACTACGCGGCCGAGAACTACAAGGACCCGTACGCGGCCTACGGCGGCTACTCGTACGACGCCGGCTGGACGATCATCCAGGCCGTCAAGGCCGTCGTCGCCGCCAACGACGGCAAGCTCCCCGACGACGCCCGCGAAAAGGTCGTCGAGGCCACCAGCAAGGTCAGCTTCGACGGAGTGACCGGCAAGGTCTCCTTCGACGAGTACGGCGACACGACCAACAAGCAGCTCACCGTGTACAAGGTCGAAGGCGGCACCTGGAAGGACGTCAAGAGCGCCACGTTCGAGGACTGACCCACCCGGACACAGCCCCACACCACGACCGGACCGCGCGAGGGCGCAACAGCGCCCTCGCGCGGTGTCATATCCGACACGCTCATCGGAGGCCCTGCGGTGAACGAACTGCCGCAACAGCTGGCCAACGGCCTTGCCCTCGGTGCCCTTTACGGCTTGATCGCCATCGGGTACACCATGGTCTACGGCATCGTCCAGCTCATCAACTTCGCCCATGGCGAGATCTTCATGATCGGGGGCTTCGGTGCCCTCACCACCTACACCTTGCTCCCCGGCGGAACCTCCCTGCTGGTGGCGATCCCGCTCATGATCGTAGGCGGCGCCATAGCCGCGGTGGCCGTGGCCACCGCCGCCGAACGCTTCGCCTACCGCCCCCTGCGCGGAGCACCCAGGCTCGCGCCGCTGATCACCGCGATCGGCCTGTCCATCACACTGCAGCAGCTCATCTGGGCCTTCTACCCCGACGCCAAGAAGGCCGTCAGCTTCCCCGAGTTCAAGGGTGAGTCCTTCCAGCTGACAGACAACCTCTACATCCAGCGGGCCGACGCGTTCATCTTCGTCCTCGCCCCCCTGTGCATGCTCGCCCTCGGCCTGTTCGTCTCCAAGAGCCGCAGCGGACGCGCCATGCAGGCCACGTCCCAGGACCGGGACACCGCCAAGCTCATGGGCATCAACACCGACCGCATCATCGTGATGGCCTTCGCCATCGGCGCCGCCTTCGCCGCGGTCGCCGCGGTCGCCTACGGACTCGACAAGGGCCAGATCAACTTCGAGATGGGCTTCCTCCTCGGACTCAAGGCGTTCACCGCCGCCGTCCTCGGAGGCATCGGCAACATCTACGGAGCGATGGTCGGCGGCATCGTCCTCGGCCTCGCCGAGGCCATGTCGATCGCCTACATCGAGGAAATCCCCGGCATGCAGCAGCTCGGCGGCGGCGCCTGGGCCAACGTCTGGGCGTTCGTACTTCTCATCGTCGTGCTTCTCGTCAGGCCACAGGGCCTGCTCGGTGAGCGCGTCGCGGATCGGGCGTGAGAACTATGACCGACACAGCCTCCTCCCGCACCACGCGGCTGCGCGTGCTCGCCCTCGCCGGCGGCATCGCCACCGTGGCCAGCACCTTCCTCTCCTGGACCTACACCACCGAGTTCCCCGGCGACCTCACCGTCTACGGCTACCCGGGCGGTCTCCAGGTCCTCACCCTCACCGCCGGACTGCTCACCGCGCTCTTCGCGCTCTCCGCACTCGGCGTCAAGGGCCTGCGCTGGCTCACCCCCGCCGGCTCCACCAAGGCCCTCCAGCTGCTCGCACTCGGCGGCCTGGCCACCACCTGGTTCACGGTCATCGCGATCGCGGTCGAACTCGGCGGAGTCGTCAACCTCGAACCCGGCGGGTTCGTCGCGGCGGTCGTCACCGTCATCCCCGCCGTCGCGGCCTTCCTGCTGCCCGACGACACCCGCAAGGCCACGCGGCCCAGGGAACTCCCCTCCTGGGCAGAGATCCTGATCATCGTCGCCGCGTTCGCCATCGGGCTCTTCGTCTTCACCTACGGCATCGACACCGAGTACGCCGAACTCTTCACCGGCTACCTCCTCACCGTCGGATTCGCCGCCACCGCGCTCTTCAAGGCCGGTCTCATCGCCCGCCTCAACGGGCTCACCACCAAGTACCGGCTCATCGCCGTCTCGGCCGCGTTCGTCGCCGCCGCGGCCTTCCCCTTCACCCAGAGCACCGACCAGTTCACCCTGATCGCGGTCAACATCCTCATCTTCGCGACCGTCGCCCTCGGACTGAACATCGTCGTCGGCCTCGCGGGCCTGCTCGACCTCGGATACGTCGCGTTCCTCGGCGTCGGCGCGTACACCGCCGCCCTCGTCTCCGGAACCACCGCGTCCGTCTTCGACGTGCACTTCCCCTTCTGGGCCGCCGTCCTCACCGGCGCCGTCGTCTCGCTGGTCTTCGGCGTCGTCATCGGCGCGCCCACCCTGCGACTGCGCGGCGACTACCTCGCCATCGTCACCCTCGGCTTCGGAGAGATCTTCCGTATCGCCGTCGGCAACCTCGACGGAGTCTCCGGCCCGCGCATCACCAACGGCCCCAACGGTGTCCCGAACATCCCCGACCTCAACTTCTTCGGGTACAACTTCGGCGAATCCCACACCGTTCTCGGCATCGAACTCGGCTCCTACGCCAACTACTACCTGCTGATGCTGCTCGCCATGGTCCTCGTGGTGATCGTCTTCAGCCGGGCGGGCAACTCCCGCATCGGCCGCGCCTGGGTCGCCATCCGCGAGGACGAGACCGCCGCCACCGCCATGGGCATCAACGGCTTCCGCGTCAAACTCATCGCCTTCGCCCTCGGCGCCACCCTCGCCGGCCTCGCCGGCACCGTACAGGCGCACGTCCAGCACACCGTGGTCCCCGAGATGTACGTCTTCGCCGGACCCGTGCCGCCCAACTCCGCCTTCCTGCTCGCCGCCGTCATCCTCGGCGGTATGGGCACCATCAGCGGTCCCCTCATCGGCGCCTCGCTGCTCTACCTCATCCCGGCGAAGCTCCAGTTCCTCCAGGACTACCAGCTCCTCGGCTTCGGAATCGCGCTGATCCTTCTCATGCGCTTCCGCCCCGAAGGGCTCATCGCCAACCGGCGCGCACAGCTCGAATTCCACGAGACCGACCAGCTCGACGTACCCGACGACAAACCCGGCGCGGGCGTCAGCACCGCCAAGGCGGGGGCGTGAACGACATGACCACCACGACCACGAGCACCCGGACCACCGTGCTCGACGCCAGCGGCGTCACCATGCGCTTCGGCGGTCTCACCGCCGTACGCTCCGTCGACCTCCAGGTCAGCAGCGGCGAGATCGTCGGTCTCATCGGCCCCAACGGCGCCGGCAAGACCACCTTCTTCAACTGCCTGACCGGGCTCTACGTACCCACCGAGGGCAAGGTCAGCTACAAGGGCACCGTCCTGCCGCCCAAACCCCACCTGGTCACCCAGGCGGGCATCGCGCGCACCTTCCAGAACATCAGGCTCTTCTCCAACATGACCGTCCTGGAGAACGTCCTCGTCGGACGCCACACCAGGACCAAGGAAGGCCTCTGGTCCGCACTCCTGCGCGGCCCCGGCTTCAAGAAGGCCGAAGCCGCCTCACACGAGCGCGCGATGGAGCTCCTCGAATTCATCGGCCTCCAGCACAAGGCCGACCACCTCGCCCGCAACCTCCCCTACGGCGAACAGCGCAAGCTCGAAATCGCGCGCGCCCTCGCCAGCGACCCCGGCCTGCTGCTCCTCGACGAGCCCACCGCCGGAATGAACCCGCAGGAAACCCGCGTCACCGAAGACCTCGTCTTCGCCATCCGCGACCAGGGCATCGCCGTACTCGTCATCGAGCACGACATGCGCTTCATCTTCAACCTCTGCGACCGCGTCGCCTGTCTCGTCCAGGGCGAGAAGCTCGTCGAAGGCACCGCGGAAGTCGTCCAGGGCGACGAACGCGTCATCGCCGCCTACCTCGGCACCCCCTTCGAAGGCGCCCCCGGCGCCGAGGAGGTCGCCGCGGTCGAGGCGGCCGAAGCGGACGCGCACCGCGACACCAGCACCACCGGTTCGGAAGGGGACGCGAAGTGACCGCACTCCTGGAGGTCGAGGACCTCAAAGTCGCCTACGGCAAGATCGAGGCGGTCAAGGGGATCTCCTTCAGCGTCGAGGCCGGCCAGGTCGTCACCCTCATCGGCACCAACGGTGCGGGCAAGACCACCACCCTGCGCACCCTCTCCGGGCTCCTCAAGCCGTCCGGCGGGCGCATCACCTTCGACGGGAAGCCCCTCTCGGGAATCCCCGCGCACAAGATCGTCGCGCTGGGCCTCGCCCACTCCCCCGAAGGCCGGCACATCTTCCCCCGGCTCACCATCACGGAGAACCTCCAGCTCGGAGCGTTCCTCAGGACCGACAAAGCCGGTATCGAGAAGGACATCCAGCGCGCCTACGACCTCTTCCCCATCCTGGGCGAACGACGGAAGCAGGCCGCGGGCACCCTCTCCGGCGGCGAACAGCAGATGCTCGCCATGGGACGCGCCCTGATGTCCCAGCCCAAGCTGCTCATGCTCGACGAGCCCTCCATGGGGCTCTCCCCGATCATGATGCAGAAGATCATGGAGACCATCGTCGAGCTGCGCCAGCAGGGCACGACGATCCTGCTCGTCGAACAGAACGCCCAGGCGGCGCTCTCCCTCGCCGACCAGGGCCATGTCATGGAGATCGGCAAGATCGTCCTCTCCGGCACCGGACAGGACCTGCTGCACGACGAGTCCGTACGCAAGGCCTACCTGGGCGAGGACTGACCCCGGGCACCGGACGTACACGAGCGGGAAGCCCGCCCCGATTCGCTCGGGGCGGGCTTCCTGACGTCCTGATGTACGTACCGTACGAGCCGCGGGGGCCCGGCTACGCGGCCTACTGGCCGCCCTTGGCCGCCTTCTTCTCCGCCGCGTCCTCGATGACCGCCTCCGCGACCTGCTGCATCGACATCCGGCGGTCCATCGACGTCTTCTGGATCCACCGGAACGCCGCCGGTTCCGTCAGCCCGTACTGCGTCTGCAGCACCGACTTCGCCCGGTCCACCAGCTTCCGCGTCTCCAGCCGCAGCGTGAGGTCCGCGACCTCCTGCTCCAGCGTCTTCAGCTCCGTGAACCGCGACACCGCCATCTCGATGGCCGGCACCACATCGCTCTTGCTGAACGGCTTCACGAGATACGCCATCGCCCCCGCGTCCCGCGCCCGCTCCACCAGATCGCGCTGCGAGAACGCGGTCAGCATCAGCACCGGCGCGATGGACTCCTCCGCGATCCGCTCGGCCGCGGAGATTCCGTCCAGGACGGGCATCTTCACATCCAGGATCACCAGATCCGGCCGATGCTCGCGCGCGAGCTCCACGGCTCGCTCGCCGTCACCGGCCTCGCCGACGACCGAATATCCCTCTTCCTCAAGCATCTCCTTGAGATCGAGACGGATCAGGGCCTCGTCCTCGGCGATGACGACACGCGTCGTCAGCGGCGGAACATGCGACTTGTCGTCATCGTCGACGGGCTGGGGCGACTCGGGGGCGGTCACGGGGGCTCCTCGTTCCAGACAGGGTGCTGCTCCCCACGAGCCTACCGAGCTACGGTATTGTGGTCGTGCAGCGGGTCTGGCAAAACCTTTGATTCCGTGAGCCCCGGTAGCCCAATCGGCAGCAGGCAATGCTCTCAAACAGCATTCAGTGTGGGTTCGAGTCCCACCCGGGGCACTTTTCCTTTGATTCCAAGGTGGATCACCGGACTGTCGATCTTCACTCTTCATGGTGAACGCGTCCTGAGCCCCCGCACGGAGGGCCGAGATCCGGCGAAACTCTCGCCATGAAACCGCGGTTGGTGGCGCCACGAAGACCGTAGGAAGCGCCAGGAGCCCGTGGCGCCACGCCGTTCCCTGCTCTGCCCGATCTGCGATGACCGCCCGCTCGACAGAGTCGCTTATTCGTACCTGCTGGGGCTGTACCTCGGCGACGGCCACATCAGCCACTACGCGAAGCACAGGGTCCCCAGCCTGCTGGTCACCATGGACGACGCATGGCCGGGATTACAGGACACGGCAGAAGCAGCCCTGAAGGCTGTGTTCCCGGACAACGCCATCTGCCGTCAGCGGCGCGAAGGCCGCCAGAACATCAAGGTCTACTTCAAGCACCTTCCCTGCCTGTTCCCCCAGCACGGCCCTGGCAAGAAGCACGAGCGGAAGATCGAACTCGTGGCCTGGCAGCAGGACATCGTCGACGCACACCCATGGGAGTTCATACGCGGCCTGATCCACTCCGACGGCTGCCGCATCACCAACTGGACCGAGAAGATCATCGGCGGCGAACGCAAGCGGTACGAGTACCCGCGCTACTTCTTCTCCAATGCCTCCGCCGACATCCTGCGGCTCTTCACCGACACCCTCGACGCGGTCGGCGTCGAATGGAAGCCGGCCAACCAGCGCCGTAGCGTCCAGAACATCTCCATCGCCAAGCGCGCGTCCGTCGCCCTCATGGACGCGCGCATCGGACCCACGTACTGAGCCCCGGGCTCCGGCTACTTCGGGCTGTCGTCCTCGCCGATGTGGTGGACGCGCACCAGGTTCGTGGAACCGGCGACCCCCGGCGGCGAGCCCGCCGTGATGACGACGATGTCGCCCTTGTCGCAGCGGCCGATCTTCAGGAGCTGGTCGTCCACCTGGGCGACCATCGCGTCCGTCGAGTCGACGTGCGGGCCGAGGAAGGCTTCCACGCCCCAGGTGAGGTTCAGCTGGGCGCGCGTGGCCGGGTCCGGGGTGAAGGCGAGCAGCGGGATCGGGGAGCGGTAGCGGGAGAGGCGCTTGACCGTGTCGCCGGACTGGGTGAAGGCGACCAGGAACTTCGCGCCCAGGAAGTCGCCCATCTCGGCCGCCGCGCGGGCCACCGCGCCGCCCTGGGTGCGGGGCTTGCTGCTCTCCGTGATCGGGGGGAGGCCCTTGGCGAGGAGGTCTTCCTCGGCGGCCTCGACGATGCGGCCCATGGTCTTGACCGTCTCGATGGGGTATTTGCCGACGCTGGTCTCGCCCGAGAGCATCACCGCGTCCGTGCCGTCGATCACCGCGTTGGCGACGTCGGAGGCCTCGGCGCGGGTGGGGCGGGAGTTGTCGATCATCGAGTCAAGCATCTGGGTGGCGACGATGACCGGCTTGGCGTTGCGTCTGGCCAGTTTGATGGCGCGCTTCTGGACGATCGGCACCTGTTCCAGGGGCATTTCGACGCCGAGGTCGCCGCGCGCGACCATGATGCCGTCGAAGGCGGCGACGATGCTGTCGATGTTCTCGACGGCCTGCGGCTTCTCCACCTTGGCGATGACGGGGATCCGGCGGCGCTCCTCGTCCATGACGCGGTGGACGTCGTTGATGTCGTCCCCGCTGCGTACGAAGGAGAGCGCGATGGCGTCGGCGCCGACGCGCAGCGCCCAGCGCAGGTCCTCGACGTCCTTGTCCGAGAGCGCGGGGACGGAGACGGCCACGCCGGGGAGGTTGAGGCCCTTGTTGTCGGAGACCATGCCGCCCTCGATGACGAGGGTGTGGACGCGGGGTCCTTCGACGGAGGTGACCTCAAGGGTGACTTTGCCGTCGTCCACGAGGATGCGCTCCCCGGTGGTGACGTCGGCGGCGAGTCCTTCGTAGGTGGTGCCGCAGGTGTGCCGGTCGCCTTCGAGGGGTTCGACGGTGATGGTGAATTCGTCGCCGCGTTCAAGGAGTACCGGGCCTTCGCGGAACCGGCCGAGGCGGATCTTCGGGCCTTGAAGGTCGGCGAGGATTCCGACGCTGCGGCCGACTTCTTCCGCGGCTTCCCGTACGCGCTGGTAGCGCTCCTCGTGCTCGGCGTAGGTGCCGTGGCTGAGGTTGAGTCGGGCGACGTCCATTCCGGCTTCGACCAGCGCCTTGATCTGGTCGTACGAGTCGGTGGCGGGCCCCAGGGTACAGACGATCTTTGCTCTGCGCATATATCGAGCCTAGGGCTTACCGACCGGTAGGGAATTGGTGATGCATGACTACCCAACAACCTTTGCGTGAAAGGTTATTGACAAGTGTTGAATGGGCGGGGTGCCGCTCCTATGAGCATTACATCGGCTTAATTTGGCGCCAGATCGGGCGGGGTCATCGTGAAGCGCGCGTTCACCTGCGCGTAGACGGTCTGGCGCTGTGGTTCGAGGTCGAGGACGGGCGCCGCCTCGGCGGATTCCGCGCCCCCGTAGCCGCTGCGGCTGCGCAGGCCGCCGGGCGCGGGCGGTACTCCGTACGCGGCGGTGTTCTCCGCGCCGAGGTCCGCCAGCTCGACCAGGGCGGCGAGCCGGGCGCCGAGGGCCTCGGCGTATTCGCGGGCGCGCTGGACGGCTTCCCGTACGGCCTGGCGCCGGGCGTCGCCGTGGGCCGGCGAGTCGGGGCGCAGGGCCCACCAGGGGCCGCTTACCTGGGTCAGTTCGAGGTCGGCGAGGCGCGTGGTGAGTTCACCCAGAGCGGTGAAGTCGGACAGTTCGGCGGTGAGATGGACCCGGCCGTGGTACGCGCGGATGCGTTCGGCGCGGCCGTGCTTGGTGAGTTCGGGGCTGATGGAGAACGCTCCGGTCTCCAGCTTCTCGACGGCGTCGCCGTAGGACTTGACGAGTGCGAGGACGTCTCCGTTGCGGCGGGTGAGGTCGTCGAGGGCGGTACGCCGGTCGGTGCCGCGCGCGCTGACCGCGATGCCGATTCTGGCGATCTCCGGGTCGACCTCCAGCCGTGCTTCGCCGCGGACGGCGACCCTCGGTGTCTCGGGCGTGCCGTAGGGCGCGGCGGGGGTCGGTGCGTCGGCGGTGGTCACGGGCGGCTCCCTCGTTGGACGGCTGCGACCGCGGCTGCGACCGCGGCTACGACTGCGACTGCGGCCGCACGGCCACGTCTCCACTCTCGCATCCGGGTACGACAGCCGGGTGCTGTAACGCCGTACGACAACCGGCGGTCATCTGATCGAAACCCTGTGGGGGTGTTGCCGACGTCTCGTTTGGGCCAGAATCTACGCGCGTTGTTGCAACGTGCCAGAGAGAAACAGTTCGAGGGAGAAGAGAAGGAAATGCCGCTGAACCGTAGGACGTTCCTGGGCAGTTCGGCTGTCGCCGGCGCGGGTGTGGCGCTGGTGGGCGGGGCGACGGTCCCGGCGGAGGCCACCGGCCACGCTCATGGTCCCGTCGCTGGACGTCCGCGCAAGCGGTACTCGTTCACCGTGCTGGGGACCACCGATCTGCATGGCAATGTCTTCAACTGGGACTACTTCACCGACAAGGAGTTCGACGACTCCGCGCACAATGACGTCGGGCTGGCGAAGATCTCCACGCTGGTCGACCGGATCCGCGAGGAGAAGGGCCGCCACAACACACTGCTGATCGACGCGGGTGACACCATTCAGGGCACCCAGTTGTCGTACTACTACGCCAAGATCGACCCGATCACCGCGAAGCGCGGTCCGGTGCATCCGATGGCGCAGGCGATGAACGCGATCGGCTATGACGCGGCGGCGCTCGGCAACCATGAGTTCAATTACGGCATTCCCGTGCTGCGTAAGTTCGAGGAGCAGTGTGATTTCCCGCTGCTCGGTGCCAACGCACTGGACGCGAAGACGCTGAAGCCGGCTTTCGCGCCGTATGTGATCAAGAAGCTGCGGACGCCGCACGGCCGTGATGTACGGGTGGCGATCCTCGGGCTGACGAACCCTGGCATCGCGATCTGGGACAAGGCGAACGTGCAGGGCAAGATGACGTTCCCGGGTCTGGAGGAGCAGGCCGCGAAGTGGGTGCCGAAGCTGCGTTCGATGGGCGCGGATGTCGTCATCGTCTCCGCGCACTCCGGTACGAGCGGGACGTCGTCGTACGGCGATCAGGTGCCGTACGTGGAGAACGCCGCGACGCTGGTGGCCGAGCAGGTGCCGGGGATCGACGCGATCCTGGTCGGCCACGCGCACGCCGAGATCCCGGAGCGCCGGGTGGTCAACAAGAAGACGGGCAAGGACGTCGTCCTGTCCGAGCCGCTCAAGTGGGGCCAGCGGCTGACGCTCTTCGATTTCGACCTGGTGTGGGAGCGGGGCTCCTGGACGGTCGAGAAGGTCGGCTCGCGGGTCCTCAACTCCAATACGGTCCCCGAGGACAAGAAGATCACCCGGCTGCTCTCCGATGAGCACCGCAAGGTCGTGTCGTATGTCAACCAGGTGATCGGTACGTCCACGGCCGCCATGTCCACGGTCGACGCGCCGTGGAAGGACGAGCCGATCATCGATCTGATCAATCACGTCCAGACGGTGACGGTGAAGGCGGCGCTGGCGGGCGGCGAGTGGGCGGCGCTGCCGGTGCTGTCGCAGGCGTCGTGCTTCTCGCGTACGGCGGCCATCCCGGCCGGCGATGTGACCATCAAGGACGCTGCGGGGCTGTACCCGTTCGAGAACACGATGGAGGCGCGGCTGCTGACCGGCGCGCAGCTCAAGGCGTATCTGGAGTTCTCGGCGCGGTACTACGTGCAGACGGCGGCGGGTGCGCCGGTGGACACGTCGAAGCTGACGAACGCCGGCAACACGCCGGACTACAACTACGACGTGGTGTCCGGTCTGACGTACGAGATCGACATAGCGAAGCCGGCCGGGTCGCGGATCGTGAACCTCAGGTTCGAGGGCAAGGATCTGGACCCGGCGGCGAAGTTCGTGCTGGCGGTCAACAACTACCGGGCGAGCGGCGGCGGGAACTTCCCGCATGTGGCCGCCGCGCAGCAGCTGTGGGCCAATTCGGACGAGATCCGCAACACGATCATCGGGTGGGTGCAGTCGACGGGCACGGTCGACCCGGCGGCGTTCGCCTCGGTGGACTGGAAGCTGACGCGGGACGGCACGCCGGTCTTCTGACCGCGCGCGGCGGCGGCTTCCGTCAGCGTACTTCGGTGAGCGGGACCAGACCCCTCGGTGCGGGCACCGTGCGGGTCCGGTCCCGTCCGTCGAGTCCGAAGCTGGTGAACGCGGTGCGCCGGGGGAGGTGGTAGGACTCCTTGCCGGTGAGGTGGTTGAGGATGGTGGCACTGCGCCAGGCCGCGAGCCCGAGGTCGGGCGCGCCGACGCCGTGGGTGTGCCGTTCGCCGTTCTGGACGTAGACGGAGCCGGTGACTCCGGGGTCCAGGGTGATCCGGTGGTACTGGTCGATCCGGGGGCGCCCCGAGCTGTCCCGGCGCATGTACGGGTCGAGTCCGGCGAGGATCCGGTCGAGGGGGCGCTCCCGGTAGCCGGTGGCGAGGACGACGGCGTCGGTGGTGAGCCGGGACCTGGATGCCTGCTGGGCGTGTTCCAGATGGAGTTCGATCTTCGTCGTGGCGACGCGCCCCGCTGTGCGGACGGAGACGCCGGGGGTGAGGACGGCGTCGGGCCAGCCGCCGTGCAGGGTGCGCCGGTACAGCTCGTCGTGGATGGCGGCGATGGTGGCGGCGTCGATGCCCTTGTGGAGCTGCCACTGCCGGGGGATCAGGTCGTCGCGTACGTGCTCGGGCAGGGCGTGGAAGTAGCGGGTGTAGTCGGGGGTGAAGTGCTCCAGGCCGAGCTTGGAGTACTCCATGGGCGCGAAGGCCTCGGTCCGGGCCAGCCAGTGGATCTTCTCGGCTCCGGTGGGCCTGGCGCGCAGCAGGTCGAGGAAGATCTCCGCGCCGGACTGTCCTGATCCGATGACGGTGACGTGTCCCGCGGCGAGCAGCCGGTCGCGGTGGTCGAGATAGTCGGCCGAGTGGATGACCGGCGCGGCGGGGGTCTCGACGAGCGGTTTGAGCGGCTCGGGGATGTACGGCTCGGTGCCGATGCCGAGGGCGATGTGGCGGGCGTGGGCGCGGCCGAGTGCTTCGGCCTCGCCGTCCTGGTCGAGCTGGGTGAAGTCGATCTCGAACAGGTCGCGTTCGGGGTTCCAGCGGACGGCGTCGACCTGATGGCCGAAGTGGAGTCCGGGGAGCTGCTCGCTGACCCAGCGGCAGTACGCGTCGTACTCGGCGCGCTGGATGTGGAAGCGCTCGGCGAAGTAGAAGGGGAAGAGCCGGTCGCGGGCCCGGAGGTAGCTGAGGAAGGACCAGGGGCTGGCGGGGTTGGCGAGGGTGACCAGGTCGGCGAGGAACGGGACCTGGAGGCTGGCGCCGTCGATGAGCAGGCCGGGGTGCCAGCGGAAGAACGGGTTCTGGTCGAAGAAGGTGGTGGCGAGTCCGCCGCGGATTCCGTCGGCGAGGGCGGCCAGGGAGAGATTGAACGGGCCGATGCCGACACCCACCAGGTCGCAGGGCTGGTTGAGGTCGGTTGGCTGGGCGATCATCGGCGGGTGCTGCCTTCCACGAGTCGGGCACCCGGAGGTCCGGGGGTCGGAGGTGGTGCCTACGGAGCACAACGAGCCCGCCCGCGAGGGGTATTGGCGCCCGGCGAAGGACGCGCGAAGTCGGCTGAAAACGCTCGTGGATCCGGCGTGCGCGACGCGTGTGAGCGTGTAGGCGTACGCCGGATCACGGGCGGATTCAGCACCGGTCCTGGCCCGGCGCCGGCGGCCGGGTGGCCGACCGGGTGGCCGGCCGGGTGGCCGGCCGGGTGGCCGGCCGGGTGGCCGGCCGGGTGGAGCCGGAGGGTCAGGAGGCGGTACGGACCCGCAGCGCCCGGTGCAGGTCGTCGAGCTGGTCGACGAGTTTGCGGCGCAGCGCCGGGATCATCTCCGCGCCGTCCAGGCACTTCCGGCCGAGGCGCAGCGACTCCTCGTCGACCGCGTACAGCGGGAAGGCGTAGCGGCCCGCCGCTTCGGCGATGGCGGGCCCTCGCCGGTCGGCGAGTGCGACGGCGTCGGTGTAGTAGCGGGGTACGTACTCCCGTACCAGCGTGGCCTGTTCGGGCTGCCAGAAACCCTGGGCGGTGGCGGTGAAGAGGTAGTTGGAGAGGTCGTCCGACTCGAAGAGACGGGCCCAGGCGCGGGCCTTGGCACCGGGGTCGGGCAGCGCGGCGTGGCAGCGGGCCGCGCCTTCCTGGCCGGTGGCGCTGGGGTCGCGGGCCAGTTCGGCGTCGATGGCTGCGGGGTCGACGGCGCCGAGGACGGCGAGCCGGGTGAGGACGCGCCAGCGGAGTTCGGGGTCGAGCTCGGGACCGCCGGGGACACCGCCGGATTCCAGCCACTCCTGGAGGGCGTCGGGCTGGGTGGCGGCGTCGATGAAGTGGCGTACGGCGGTGAGGCGCAGCCCGGGGTTCTCGCCGTCCTCCGTGCGGCGGATCAGGTCGCGGGAGATCGCGGTGAGGGTGGCGAGCGCGGCCGGGCGGTCCGTGGCGGCCAGATAGCGGTCGGTGATCTGGGCGGCGGCGAAGGCCAGGACGCCCTGGACGAGTGCGAGGTCCGTCTCGCGCGGCAGCTGGGCGCGGGCGGCGTCCAGGTAGGCGGTGGCGGCGAGGTCGCCGTCGCGGACCATGTCGCGGGCGGCGTTCCAGATGACGGCGCGGGTCAGCGGGTCGGGGATGCCGGACAGGGCGCGCAGGGCGGTGTCCCAGGACGCGGCGTCGAGCCGGACCTTGGCGTAGGTCAGGTCGCCGTCGTTGAGGACGACGAGGGCGGGGCGGCGGCCGGGCGCGGTGACGGGCGCGGTCAGCGGCAGGTCGAGTGCGAGGAGGTCGCGCCGGGTCAGCCGGGCCGGGTCGGCGGGATCGAGGTCGTACGCGCCGGCGGTGATGTGGTGCGGGCGGCTCCCGTCGCGTACGACATCGAGGGTCCAGCCGGTGTCGGTGCCGGAGATCCGGGGGGTGAGCGTGTCGACGCCGGTGGTGCGCAGCCACCGCTCGGCCCAGGCGTGTACGTCGCGGTCGGTGGTGTGGGCGAGGGAGTCGATGAAGTCGGCGAGGGTGGCGTTGGCGAATCTGTGCCGGGCGAAGTGGGTGTTGATGCCGGCGAGGAAGTCCTTCTCGCCGAGCCAGGCGACGAGCTGGCGCAGTGCGGAGGCGCCCTTGGCGTAGGAGATGCCGTCGAAGTTGAGCAGCGCTGAGGCGGTGTCGGGGACGGCGTCGGGGTCGGGGGCGACGGGGTGGGTGGAGGGCCGCTGGTCGGCGTCGTATCCCCAGGATTTGCGGCTGATGCCGAAGTCGACCCAGGTGTCGGTGAAGCGGTCGGTTTCGGTGAGGGTCTGGTAGCCCATGTACTCGGCGAAGGACTCGTTCAGCCAGATGTCGTCCCACCAGGCGAGGGTGACGAGGTCGCCGAACCACATGTGGGCCATCTCGTGGGCGATGACCATGGCGCGGGTCTGGCGTTCGGTGTCGGTGACGGCGGAGCGGTAGACGAACTCGTCGCGGAAGGTGACGAGTCCGGGGTTCTCCATGGCGCCCGCGTTGAACTCGGGGACGAACGCCTGGTCGTACGAGTCGAAGGGGTACGGCTCGGTGAACTTCTCGTGGTACCGGTCGTAGCAGGCGCGGGTGACGTCGAGGATCTCGTCGGCGTCGGCGTCGAGGTGGGGCGCGAGGGAGCGCCGGCAGTGGATGCCGAAGGGCAGTCCGGCGTGTTCGGTGCGTACGGAGTGCCAGGGCCCGGCGGCGACCGCGACGAGATAGGTGGAGATCAGCGGGGTGGCGGCGACCGTCCAGTGGCGTCCTTCGGTCCGGGTGGCGACGCCGTTGCCGAGGACGGTCCAGTCGTCGGGCGCGGTGACGGTCAGCTCGAAGACGGCTTTGAGGTCGGGCTGGTCGAAGGCCGCGAAGACCCGCTGGACGTCGTTCATGAACAGCTGGGTGTAGACGTAGGTCTCGCCGTCGGCGGGGTCGGTGAACCGGTGCATGCCCTCGCCGGTACGGGAGTACCGCATCGCGGCGTCGACGCGCAGCTCGTGCTTCCCGGCGGTCAGGCCGGTGAGCGGGAGCCGGTTCTCGACGAGCGCGGCGGGGTCCAGGGGCCGGCCGTCGAGAGTGACGGAGCGCAGGGTGGCGGGCTTGAGTTCGACGAACGTGTCTCCGGCGGCCCGCGCCGTGAAGGTGAGGACGGTGCGGGAGTCGAAGGTGTCCTCGCCGGTGGTCAGATCGAGTGCGATCGTGTACCGGTGGACGTCGAGGAACTGGGCTCGGGTCTGCGCTTCGTCGCGCGTCAGTACGGACATGGGGGCCATGCTGCCCGATGTGCCGCGAGCGGCGCATCACGGTTCATTGCGCTCTGAGCGCACGTGCGGCGGGGGCCGTCAGCCGGTGTCGCCGCGCGCCTCGCCCGCGATCGTCTCGTGGTGTCTGATCACTTCGGCGATGATGAAGTTGAGGAGCTTCTCGGCGAAGGTCGGGTCCAGTCTGGCGCTCTCGGCGAGTTCCCTGAGCCGGGTGATCTGGCGGGCCTCGCGGGCCGGGTCGGCGGCCGGCAGCCGGTGCCGGGCTTTGAGTACGCCGACCTGCTGGGTGCATTTGAAGCGCTCGGCGAGCATATGGACGACGGCCGCGTCGATGTTGTCGATGGACTCGCGGAGGCGGTTCAGCTCGGCCCGCACCTCCTCGTCGATGCCGGGCCGGCCGGTTCCGTCGGTTCCGTCGGTTCCTGGGCCGGCCGTGCCGGTGTGGTCCGTGCCGGTGTGGTCCGTGCCGGTGTGGTCCGTCTCGGTGTGGTCGGTACCGGGGTCACTCGTGGTCATGGTCCAGCAGCGTAGAGGAGCGCGGCGCGATGGTCGGCGGGTGATCAGGATGCGGGATCTCGTTGCTCCAGCCGCCGGGTACGGCGCGCCCCTGCCGCTCGCGGAAGCGGATGGGCGGGATACCGACACGGCGGGTGAACAGCCGGGAGAAATAGGCCGGGTCGTCGTACCCGACGCGCCGGGCGACCGCCCCGATGGGCAGTTCCGTCCCGGCGAGCAGTTCTTTGGCGCGGCCGAGGCGGATGCCCAGCAGATAGTCCTTGGGGCTGCACCCGGCGGCCCTGCGTACGGCCGTGCGCAGTTCGGCGGGGGTCATGCCGTGACGGGCCGCGTGCTCGGCGACCGAGAGCGTCCGGCAGGCGTCGCGGGCCAGGGCCTTGAGGACCGGGTCGCCCTCGGCGTCGGTGTCGGCGCGGGCGCGGCGCAGCGCGACGAGCAGTTCGTGGACGGCGGCGCCGGTCTCCACTTCGAGCAGTGGATTGCCCCGGCGGGCGGCGCGGGCGATACGCGCGATGGCCGCCCGCGCGCCCGTCACGTCGGAGAGAGGTACGACGGGCCGGGCCGGCTCGATATAGCCCAGCTCCGTGTACGTGGCGGTGGCGGGACCGGTGAAGTCGACGAAGCTCTCGTCCCAGCCGTGCTCCTCGTCGGACCCGTAGTGGTGGGCGGTGCCGGGGGTCAGCCAGAGCAGCGCGGGCGCGGTGACGGGGGTGCGCCGCCCGTCGGCCGCGCGGAACCAGCCGCTGCCCGCGCTGATCACCACGGCCACATGGTGGTCGAGGGTGCGTGGTCCGACCGTCGGCAGGCGGCCGTGCTGGAGCCCGACGCCGAGGCAGACGAGCCCGAGCCGGTGGTGGACCGGGCCAGGGGTGAAGTACCGCATCCAGGTGTGATACATCCGCTCCCACCTCACCAGTCCGTCGGTCCGTTCGCCCGGTCGTGCGGTCGTGCGGTCGTGCGGTCGTGCGGTCGTCCGGTGGCGCCCCGGGCGGGCGTCCCATGCGTCCAACCAGAGGTGATCTTTGTCCATGGACCGTGCCGCCGCCAGAGGGAGAGGGTGGATCGCGGTCCGGAAACCGGACGAAGAACACACGAAGAAGACACGACGAACGCGGGACGGGAGAGCGGGGACGGTGACTGAGTCGGTGGCTGAGTTCATGGTGGGGGACGAGGACTTTCTGCTGGACGGACGGCCGGTGCGGCTGCTTTCCGGGGCGCTGCACTACTTCCGGGTCCATGAGGAGCTGTGGGACCACCGGCTCGGGATGCTGCGCGCGATGGGCCTCAACTGCGTCGAGACGTACGTCCCGTGGAATCTGCACGAGCCGGAGCCCGGCCGCTACCACGACGTGGCCGCGCTCGGCCGGTTCCTGGACGCCGTGCGCGAGGCGGGGCTGTGGGCGATCGTGCGGCCGGGCCCGTACATCTGCGCCGAGTGGGACAACGGCGGGCTGCCGCACTGGCTGACCGGTCCGCTGGGCGCGCGGGTGCGGACCAGGGACGCCGCGTATCTGGCGCGTGTGGAGCGGTGGTACCGCGAGCTGCTCCCCCAGGTCGCCGAGCGCCAGCTCGGCCGGGGCGGTCCTGTGATCATGGTGCAGGTCGAGAACGAGTACGGGAGTTACGGCTCCGACCAGGTGTATCTGGCCCGGCTGACCGAGCTGACCCGCGCCTGCGGGATCTCCGTACCGCTGGTCACCTCGGACGGCCCCGAGGACCATATGCTCACCGGCGGTTCGGTCCCCGGGCTGGCGGCGACGGTCAACTTCGGCTCGGGTGCCCGCGCCGCCTTCGAGACCCTGCGCGGGCACCGCCCCGAAGGGCCGCTGATGTGCATGGAGTTCTGGTGCGGCTGGTTCGACCACTGGGGCGGTGAGCATGTCGTACGCGATCCGGCGGACGCGGCGGGCGCGCTGCGCGAGATCCTGGAGTCCGGCGCCTCGGTCAATGTGTACATGGCGCACGGCGGTACGAACATCGCGGGCTGGGCGGGCGCCAACCGGACCGGCGAGCTGGCCGACGGCGCGCTCTCCCCGGACGTCACCTCGTACGACTACGACGCGCCGGTCGACGAGGCGGGCCGGCCGACGGAGAAGTTCTGGCGGTTCCGCGAGGTGCTGGCGGAGTACGGGAGCGGCCCGCTGCCCGAACCGCCGCAGCCGCCGCCCGCCCTGGCCGGTCCCGTCCGCGCGGAGTTCACCGCGTGGGCGCCGCTGGACGAGGTCGTGGAGCGCCTCGGCGGACCGGAGTCGGAGACGGCGCTGCCGCCCACCTTCGAGGAGCTGGGGGTGGACCGGGGTCTGGTGCGCTACCGGCTGGAGGTCCCGGGCCCCCGGACGCCCCGGACGCTCACCCTGGCCGGGCTGCGCGATCTGGCCGTGGTGTACGTGGACGGGGTGCGCGCGGAGGTGCTCGACGGCGAGACCTCGGCGCTGGCGAAGCCGGTGGCCGGGCCCGCGTCCGTCGAGATCTGGGTCGAGTCGCTGGGCCGGGTCAACTACGGGCGGCGGCTCGGCGAGTCCAAGGGCATCACGGGCGGGGTGCTGCACGAACGGCAGTATCTGCACGGGGTACGGGCCCGGGGGCTGCGTCTCGACGCCTTCGACGACCCGCGGGCGGTGGCGACGGTCCCGTTCCGCGCACCCGGCGGCGAGGCGGGACGGGGGCCCGACGCGGGGCGTGGGCTCTACCGCGCCGCCTTCGAGGTCGCGGGCGCGGGCGACGCCCGGCTCACGCTCCCCTCCTGGACCCGTGGCTTCGTCTGGGTGAACGGCCACTGCCTGGGCCGCTACTGGTCGCGGGGCCCGCAGGAGTCGCTGTATGTGCCGGGCCCGGTGCTGCGCGAGGGCGGCAACGAGGTGTGGGTGCTGGAGCTGGAGGCCGCGGGCGCCCCGTACGTACAGCTCGCGGCGTACTAGCCGCGTACGAGATACGAGACGCGTACAAGCCACGTACGACGCGCACGAGACGGCGAGGCGTACGAGACGGCGACGCGCACGAGACGGCGAGGGGCCGGTCCCGGCGAGACTGTCCGGGACCGGCCCCTTCCGCGCTCCCTACGCCTCCCGCACCTCGAACGCGTCGAGTACGAACTCCGCCTTCCTGTCGTCGCCCGTCTTGCGCAGCCCCACCCACGCCTCGCCCCGCTGCGGCGCGGTGAACTCGTAGCTCAGCACGGTCGGTTCGGTCGCGACGGGCAGTTCCTCGCGCGTCAGCTCCCGCGCCGCCGGCTCGTCCACGGCCGTGACCCAGGCGTACTGGCCCGCTTTCTCGTTCTCGTACCGGAACGAGACCCGGTAGCGCCGCCCCGGCTCGAAGCGGACGGTGTGCTGGACGGTCCGGTAGACCACTCCCCCGTTCTCGCCGCGCGACTTGAGCGATTCGGTGCCGTCGATGACGTCGTCGATCGCCTTGCCGTTCCAGCCCCGCTGGGTGAACGGCGCGTGCCGCTGGGCGATATGCGTACGCGGGTCGGTGACGGCGCCCGCGTCGCCCTTCACGAAGACGCCCCAGCCCTGCGGCACGTTCTGGAAGTCCTCGAAGGCCAGCGTGCCCGGCTTGACGGTCGGCCGCGCGCGGACGATCCGTACGTTGTCGAACCGCACCCGCGCGTCGCCCGCCGCCGCCCGCAGCGTGAGCCGGACCTGGCCGCCGCCCTCCGGCACGGTGAAGTGGGTGAACATCCGCTGGAAGCGGGTGCCGTGCTTGCGGTCGGCGGCGACGTAGTTCGCCGCGGTGGAGGCGTCGGTCCAGTTCGCGGCCGTGACGCCGTCGGCGGTACGGACCTCCAGGGCGGCCCGGCGCCGGAGCCCGGCCGTCTCACCGACCTCGACCTGCACGGACGCCGCGTACGTGCCGGGCGCGAGCCGCTCAAGCCGCTGGCCGACCGCCGCCCGCGCGCCCGCGCCGATCACCAGTTCGTAGTCGCCGAGGGCGCTGCGTTCCACGGTCGCCGGGCCGCTGACCGTCCAGCCGTCCAGTGAGCCGGAGTGGAAGCCCGGGTCGTGCAGCGGGGTGGCCTGGCCCCAGTCCGGGTCCGCGGGTTTGCGCCCGGCCCGGCTCCGGTACAGCACGTACGGCTGTCCCGCCTCGGCGTCGAGCGTGACCCGGCCGCCGCGTACCGGCACGTCGCGCACATGGACCCGGCCCTGGTCGGTGAGCCGGTAGAGGGCCACTTCCGACAGCCCCGCCCAGCCGCGCGGCAGCCGCCAATCGCTGCCGCCGCCCTCCGGGTTGTAGTGGTAGAGCTTGTCCGGGTCGGTCGCCCGGCGCGGTTCCCAGGGCAGCAGATAGCGTCCGCCCTCGTACACGACCCGCCCGTCGGTCGTGATGCGGCGGGTGCCGTCCGCGTCGGACACGACCGTCCGCGTCGGTCCCGAGAGACGGATCTCGTGCTCGGTCCAGCGCGCGATCGGATACGCCTGGAGGTACTTCGCGGCGAGGGAGTGGGTCCAGATCAGCCGGTAGAAGGCCGTCCAGTCGGTCTTTCCGACCCAGCCTTCGAAGCCGCCCATCCGCGGGATGCCGAGCAGCGTGGGCCACTTGTCGGCGAAGACGTCCTTCTGGTGGTTGCGGATGAACCGGATCAGCTGGGAGTTGATGCCCCGCGAGGTGTCGGCGGAGCCGTAGTCGGTCTCGGTCGCCCAGTGCGTCCAGAGCGACGAGCGCTCCAGGCCGTGGCCGTATTCGGTGGTGATCTGCCAGCCCTGTTCGCGCAGCGCGCGCTGGAGCCGGTCGGAGTTCCAGCCGGACTCCTTGAAGACGTCGATGTAGAGGGTGTTCAGCGCGGGGTCGGCCTGGTCGCGCAGGTCCTGGAAGCGCTTGATGATGTCACCGGAGACGAGATCGCGGCGGGCGTCGATGCGGTAGCTCTGGTCGAGCCAGTCCCACTGCGCGTCGTTCTTGTCGACGAGCGTCTCGGAGAAGGCGTGGGCGACGGGGTAGGACTCGGTGGCGTTGACGTGCACCCCGAAGTCGCACTGCCACTTCCTGCCCTCCCTGACCAGGGTGTTGAGGTCGTCGAGGCCGCCGGCGCGCCGGTTGTAGTTGCCCGCGTAGTCGGGGTGCGCCGAGTCGTGGCCCTCCGACTGATAGCCCTTGAGCAGGGTGTACTGCCGCAGCCCGGCCGTGGCCAGCGAGATCCGCTTGACCTGGTCGAGGGTGGCGAGGAACGGGTTGGTGGCCTGGCTGGCGAAGTTGAACGGGATGTGCGGGACGACCCGCAGATGCTGCCGCTCGGCGCCGAGCGGGCTGACCATGATGTCGCGGAAGGCGGCGGCCGCGTCCTGCCAGTCGACGGCGCGGCCGGCCGCGCCCGCGCCCGCGTCGTCACGTGTCCCGGTGACGATGACCGTGGCGTACGGCAGCGGTTCCGTGGCCTCCACCGGGGAGTTCGCCGCGCGGTGGGTCCACTGCCCGCACCGCAGCCGTCCTTCCGTCACGCCGTCGTCGGCGCGGACGACGCGATGCCACAGCCGGCCGTTGTCCCAGGCGGCGCCCGGCGTGTCGGCGGGCCGGTCGTAGACGGTGTTGGTCTCGACGGCGCCGCCGAGCCGGTCGTGCACGACGACGGCGTAGGCACAGCCCGCCGGGGCGCGTTCCGGGGTGCCGGCGGTGATCGCGGTCAGTGTGTCGCCGCTCGTGGCCTTGTCCAGTTCGATACGCGCGGTGAGCAGTACGGCGCCGGGCTGGTCGGAGCGTACGGACAGCAGCGCCAGTCCGGGCAGTTCGAGGGTGCCGACGCGCAGGGCCGGGGTGTCGGCGATCCGGGTGACCCGCCAGTCGACGCGCCATCCGGAGACCGCGATCTCGACGTCGATCTCGGTGCCGCCGTCGAAGGCGAGGGTGTACGCGATCCGGCCGCTCCCCTTGCGCCCGTTCCGGGTGCGGACCGCCGGGGTGTGGTCCGTACCGTCGATCCGTACGGAGGTGACCGCGTCGCGCTGCCCGTACAGCAGGGCGCCGGTCGCCCGGTCGGTGTACGAGACGACGCGCGGGAAGCCGCTGTCGACCCGTACCTCCAGTTCCCGGGAGCGCAGCACGGTCTCCCGCGCCCCGCCGGCGGACGACGGGCCGGAAGCCAGGCTGGGGGAGGCGCCGAGAGCGACGCCGGCGCCCGCGAGTGCGGTGGCGGCGACGACGGTTCTGCGGCGGGGGCCTCGGTCTGCTGCGTTGACGTACACGCTCGCTCCTCTTCGTTCACGGATTCGACATACGGATGCGGGGATCCGTGCACGTCAATCTCCGTCGGGAGGTGCGAGCGCGCCCATGGACAAAGGCGGGGCAGATGTTGGACTAACGCGTCCGGCGATCCGCCCCGCCCCGAGGTCCTACGACGTCACGTCAGAGAGTCGACGCGGCCGAGGCGATCTGGGAGGCGAAGGTCGAGACCTCGGTGTAGACACCGGGGTAGTTGGGCCGGGCGCAGCCGTTGCCCCAGCTCACGATGCCGACCTGGATGAAGGCTCCGGCGTTGTCCTTGCGGAACATCGGACCGCCCGAGTCGCCCTGGCAGGTGTCCGTGCCGCCCTGGGGGAACCCGGCGCAGATCTCCTCGCCCGTTATGATCTCGCCGCCGTACGACGAGTTGCAGCTGGCGTCGGAGACGAACGGGACGGTGGCCTTGAGGAGGTAGCGCTGCTGGGCGCCGCCCTCGGTGGCCGCACCCCAGCCGGCGACGGTGAAGTTGCCGGTGTTGTACTGCGTGGTGGTGGCGATCTTCAGGGTCGGCAGGTTGATGGGCGCGGCGAGCTTGATCAGCGCCCAGTCCTTGCCCGCGCCGTTGTAGCCGGGGGCCTGGAGCACCTTGGTGGACTTGACCTTGATGGCGCTGGCGCTCTGGAGGTCGACGACACCGGCGGTGGCGGTGATGCTGGTGTTGTTGCCGGATCCGCTCACACAGTGCGCGGCGGTCAGCACGACGGTCGGCGAGTACAGCGCGCCACCACAGCCCATGGAGAGCCGGACCATGAAGGGGAATTCGCCCTGGGCGGCGCGGGTGCCGCCGACGACGGGAGGTGCGAGCGGCGCCGCGGCCTGGGTCTTGGGCGCGACCGGCGCGGGCGCGGCGGAAGCGGAGGACGGCTGGAGGCTGATGGCGGCGAGCACGACCGCGCCGGCGGCGGCGGTTCTCTTGAGGACACCCAGAATGCTCAACGGTCTGCCTTTCATGGGGGGCTTGAGGGATTCGCGCTCAAGGCGGGCTTGGATCAACGCGCGTTGCGAGGCGCTGACATGGGCCCGACAAGAAGGCGTGATCCGGATTATGCGGAGGGGATAAGCCACGCCACAAGAACCTGCTTTCAGCCACGCGACAGGGTCACACATCGGCCACTGTCTGCCGACCGGACGGCGCGTTCCCTGACCGGACGCGCCGTCCACCGATCAGACGCGCCGTCCGCCCGTCAGACGCGCCGTCCGCTGATCGGACGCACCCGCCGGGCGCGCCCCTCCGGCGCCCGGCGTGTCCACGTAGAGTTGACGCGAGCGGGCTCGGCCGTCCCGCGCCGGAGGACTCGGACGCGGGACCGCGGGACGCAGGGGGTACGGACGTGACGAACGGCGGCGAGGTCCAGCACGGCTATCCGCACCTCGACACGGCGCGCGCGGCCATCACGGCGCTCTACCGGCGGCTCTCGGCCGCCGGAATCCGCGCGTACGCCGCCAGCGTCGCCCCGGCCGATGTGGCCTTCTCCGACGTGGACGATCTCTATCTGGGCACCCAGCGCGTGGCCCACGCCCTGGTCCAGCAGCTGCGGCTGCCGGACGCGCGCGTGATCGTGAGCTTCCGCGACATGGAGCAGGCGGCGAATGTCGAGCTGACCGCGGGTCCTGAGTACTTCATCGAGCTGAACAACCGCTTCCGTACCCACCGCAGGGACATCGGCGCCGCGCTCGCCCACGAGATCACCCATGTCCTGCTGCATCGCCTCGGTCTCACCTTCCCCGGCACCCACGACAACGAGATCCTCACCGACACCGCGACGACCTACCTGGGCGCGGGCTGGCTCCTTCTGGACGCCTACCGCGAAGACCGCGATTCCAGCCAGAAACTCGGCTATCTCACCCCCGAGGAGTTCGGTTACGTCCTGGCCAAGCGCGCGCTCGTCTTCGACGAGGACCCGCGGATCTGGTTCACCAGCCCGCAGGGCTACACGTCGTATACGAAAGGCCGGGCGCAGTCGCTGCGTGACGAGCAGCAGCCGCCGCTGACCACCGCCGGCTGGTCGGGCCGGCACCGCTACGCCAAGGACCGCCGCTACGCGCTGGACAACCCGGGCGCCGCGGCCGCCCCCGTCGCGCCGTACGCGCCGTACGCCTTCGAGCATCTGGCGGACGGGCTGCGTGTCTCGTTCCCCTGCCCCACGTGCCTGCAACGCGTCCGGGTGCCGGTCCGCGGCCGGGTGCGGGCGCGGTGCGGACTGTGCGCGAGCGTGCTGGACTGCGACACCTGAGCGGACGGGCGCCGTCTCCGCGCCCCCCTGCCACCGGATCCCGGGCCCCGGTTCCGGGCCGCCGGGTATCCCGGGCGACGGCGGATCCCGCGCGAACGTAGGGTCGAAGCATGACGAATGAGCCGACAGCGGGCACGGGCGTCGACGAACTGTTCGCGGCGGTGGGCGGTGGCGCCGACGACTCGGTGGTACGGCTGCTCCGCGCCGGTGTCTCCGCCGAGTCGACCGACGGGGACGGCGAAACGATCCTCTACCGCGCGGCGGTCAGCGACGAACCGGGGCTCGTACGCCTGCTGCTCACGGCGGGCGCCGACCCCCGCAGGGCCGGCGGCCGGGACGGCGGGGACCTGCCGCTGTGCGGGGCGGCCTGCGGCGGGCACACCGAGGTCGTCCGCGCGCTGCTCGCCGCCGGTGCCCCGCCCGACGGCCGCGAGGATTTCGGCTTCACCGCGATCGCCTGGGCGGTCGTGCAGGGCTTCGCGGACACGGTCGAAGCGCTGCTGGAGTACGGCGCCGACCCCGATCTGCCGGGCCCCGGCGGCGAGCCGCCGCTGCTGCTCGCCGCCCGCCGAGGTTCCGCGCCCGCCGTACGGGTCCTGCTGCGCTACGGCGCGGGCGCGCCCGACGGCGTGTACGCGCGGACGCGCGACGCGGCGCTCGCCGAGGCGCGGCGCTGGCTCACCCGCGATGTGGAACAGGAGCTGCGGACCGGGCTGCTGAGCGCGTACGGCGGCGGTTACGAGACGGTGGTGCGCCGGATCGCGGAGGACGGCTCGGAGACCGTCGTCGTCGAACTGCTCAGGGACGGCGAGCCGGTGGCCGGCCGCGAGCAGCAGACAGGGCACGCGGCCGTCGCGACGATACTCGAAGCGGAGCTGGGCATTCCGACGCCGTACGAAGAGCTGGCGGCGCGGGCGCTGCGCCGCGGGGACCCCGGCAGGGACGACTGGACGGAGTCGGTGTCCGCGCTGTGGCGGCGCGGTGACGAGGAGACGTTCCAGGCCGCCGCCGCGTGGTGCGCGGCCGACGAGCCGCTGCGGCGGGCCTTCGCCGCCGATGTGCTGGCGCGGCTGGGCGCGGCGGACGGAGAGAGTCCGTTCGCCGCCCGCGCGGTGCCCCTGCTGCGCGACCTGTCCCGGCGGGCCGAGGAGCCCGAGCTGGTCCGCGCGGTCGTGGTGGCGCTCGGCCAGTACGGCGACCCGGCCGCGCTCCCCGAGATCCTGCGCCACACCGGCCATCAGGACGCCGGGGTACGGCGCCGGGCGGCTCTCGCGCTGACCGGGCTCGTACCGGGCGACGACCACGACGCGGCATGGGCGCTGACGCTGCTGAGCAGGGACGCGGACGCGTCGGTCAGACACCGCGCGGTCGTGGCGCTGGCGGGCCTGGACGCGGACACGCCCGAGCTGCGCGAGGCGCTGGCGGCCCGGCTGGACGACCCGGACGCGCACACGGCGGCCGAGTCGGCCAAGGCGCTGGCGGTCCGCCGCGATCCGCGCGCGGTCGGGGCGCTGGCCCGGATCCTCGGCGACGGGGACCCGGAGGGATACGCGCGCAGGACAGCGGTGGAGGCCGTGCGGTACGTACCGCACGGCCCGGAGCGACGGCGTCTGGAGCGGACGCTCCCGCGCCGCCGCTGAGAACGACCGGGGAAGCCGGAGTCGGAAGGACCGGAGCCGGACGGCCCGGAGCGAGATGAATCGCGGCCGGACGGCCCGGAGCCGGAGAAGCCGGCGTCAGAGGAGCCGGAGCACCCCGGGCGCCTCTTCCTCGATCAGTCGCACCAGTTCATCGAAGACGGTCGGGCCGCCGCCCGCCCGTACAGTGTCCAGCCGCGCCTGGACGGCTGCCCTGTTGTCGGGGTGCGTACGCTCCAGCCGCCGCTGGAGCGTACGCACGGTCTCCTCCTGGCCGAGTGCGCGGCGCGAGAGTTCGTGCCGGCGCCATTCGATGACGAAGTCGCCGTCGTCCGGCGTTCCGTACCCGCCGTGCAGGCAGTCGGCGAGCGCGTCGAGATTGCTCCCGAAGTACCCGCCCGGCCCGTTCACGGCCGCGCCGATCACCTGCCAGAAGCGTTCGAGGCCGGTGACCTCCGCCCCGTCGATCACATATGTCACCGTCATGGGACGGAGGTTACCTTCCGGTTCCGGTCGACGGCCGGTCAGCAGCTGTAGTTGACGAGGGAGAACGACGCGTAGTGGTCGGCGGTGTAGTAGTCCTCGTTGTTCCGGTTGCCCGTGACGATGCGGCGCGCGCCGCGGGTCGAGGAGCCGGGCGTCTTGACGGTGTACTCGTGGTAGTAGCCGTTCGACTGGCTCGGCAGGATGCCTTCCCGGTTCTGGAAGACGCCACCGTCCTGCGGGTACGGGTACGGCCCGCCCCGGTCGATGAGGTTGAGGGTGTCGTGGGCCTGAACAGGCAGCCTGGAGTAGCAGATGCTGCCGACCGCGGAGGGGGCCGCGGTGGCGGTGGCGGTGACTCCGCCGACGAGGAGGGTCGAGACCAGAGCGGCGATGCCACCGAGGGTGGCGATCCGTGGGGGAATTCGCATGGCCCCATGATGACGCGCGTAGACGCGTACACGTCAATGCCAACTGTGTGGAGTTTCCGGGAAGTTAACCAACCAACCCGTCTCCGTAGCACTCCGTACACCCCGCACGGGCCCGGACGCGCGGAAGCCCGGCGGCGCGCCGAGCGCGGTACCGGGCTTCCGTTCTTCGTACGTGGACCTCGTCGTAAGCGGGCCCGCCGAGCGTCCCGCGTGCCTCCGCGTCAGGTCAGGCGGCGGTGCGGCGGCCACCCTCGGCGCCGCGGTCGGGACGGCCGCGCCGCCCCCGGCTGCCACGGCTGCCACGCGTGGCACCGCCGAGACGGGCCGCACCGCCCCCGGCGCCCGAGCGGGCCGAGCCGCCCCCGGCGCCCGAGCCGGCGGCCGTGCCGCCGCCCGCGCCCCCGCCGGTGTTCTTCCTGGCCGGACGGGACGCGCGCGTCTTCGGCTTGGCCTGGGCCGGCTGCTGCGGCACCTCGATGGTGACGGCCACCCCGGAGGGCACCCGCGCGCCG
This sequence comes from Streptomyces sp. NPDC039430, assembly GCF_055639435.1. Classification (NCBI taxonomy): domain Bacteria; kingdom Bacillati; phylum Actinomycetota; class Actinomycetes; order Kitasatosporales; family Streptomycetaceae; genus Streptomyces; species Streptomyces sp. NPDC039430. The sequence continues at coordinate 97,403 of NZ_JBVKAK010000001.1, forward strand.
GTGAGCGTCGCCAGTTCCTCGTCCGTGGACTTGATCCGCGCGGACCGGGGAGCGATCCCCGCGTCCGACATCAGCCGGGTCATCTCGCGCCGCTGCTCGGGCAGTACGAGCGTCACGACACTGCCGGACTCACCCGCCCTCGCGGTGCGTCCGCCGCGGTGCAGATAGTCCTTGTGGTCGACCGGCGGGTCCACGTTCACGACCAGGTCGAGATCGTCGACGTGGATGCCGCGGGCCGCGACGTTCGTCGCGACGAGGCAGGTGACCAGTCCGTTCTTGAACTGTTCCAGCGTCCGGTTGCGCTGCGGCTGCGAACGGCCGCCGTGCAGCCCCGAGGCCCGTACGCCGCTCGCCAGAAGCCGCTTGACCAGCCGGTCAACCGACCGCTTGGTGTCCAGGAAGAGCAGCACACGGCCGTCACGCGCCGCGATCCGCGTGGTGACCTCCTTCTTGTCCGTCTCGTCCAGGACGTAGAGCACATGGTGCTCCATCGTCGTGACCGCGCCCTGCGACGGGTCGACGGAGTGCACGACCGGGTCCGTCAGGTACTGCCGTACGAGCCGGTCGATGTTCTTGTCCAGCGTCGCCGAGAACAGCATCCGCTGCCCGTCCGGCTCGACCTGCTTGAGCAGCGCGGTGACCTGCGGCATGAAGCCCATGTCGGCCATCTGGTCGGCCTCGTCGAGCACGGTGATCGACACCTGGTCGAGCCGGCAGTCGCCGCGCTCGATCAGGTCCTTCAGCCGGCCCGGGGTCGCGACGAGCACCTCGGCGCCACGCCGCAGCGACCCCGCCTGCTTGCTGATCGAGAGCCCGCCGACGACCGTCGTCAGCTTCAGATTGACGGCGGTGGCGTACGGGGTCAGCGCGTCGGTCACCTGCTGCGCCAGCTCACGCGTGGGAACGAGCACCAGCGCGAGCGGGGCGCGCGGTTCGGCACGCCGGCCGGCCGTACGGGCGAGCAGCGCCAGCCCGAAGGCGAGGGTCTTGCCGGAGCCGGTACGGCCGCGGCCCAGAATGTCGCGGCCCGCGAGGGAGTTGGGAAGCGTCGCTCCCTGGATGGGGAACGGGGTGGTCACGCCCTGGGCGGTGAGCGTCTTGAGCAGCCCTGCGGGCATGTCCAGCTCGTCGAACGCCTCGACGGCGGGCAGCGCGGGGGTCAGGGTCTCCGGCAGCGTGAACTCCTGCGGGCGCGCGGCGGGGCGGCGGGCGGCGGGCCTCGCCGAGCCCTTCGCGGGCGCCTTCGCGCGGGAGTTCACCGGGCGCTTGCCGGCGGGGCGGGCAGCGCGAGCCGGGCGTTCGGATCGAGTCATTCGGGAAAAAGCCTTCCTGGGCCTGAGAACAGCGCGAGCCGGGACCCGCACCTGCACGGTGCGGGCCCCGGCTGCGAGGTACACGTCCGGAAATTAGGCCGGGACGATGTTCTCCGCCTGCGGGCCCTTCTGGCCCTGCGTGACGTCGAACGAGACCTTCTGGCCCTCCTGGAGCTCACGGAAGCCCTGGGTGGCGATGTTCGAGTAGTGGGCGAAGACGTCGGCGCCGCCGCCGTCCTGCTCAATGAAGCCGAAGCCCTTTTCCGAGTTGAACCACTTCACGGTGCCAGTAGCCATGTCATTCTCCTAAAACAGGTGCAGAGCCGGAAATCCGCACTTTACGGATTCCTCGTCGCCGCATTGAGCCCCATCCGGAGAAGCCGGCAAAAACAATAATGCGCCTGAGGAACATTCCCGTCAGGCGCACATAAAGTTCATGGGTACCAAAACTGCAACGCTGTCAGCCTAGCACGCCCCGGCGCCCGCGCGACGATCACCCTTGCGATCACCCCTGATCCTCGCGGGGCGGACCCTCGCCGCCCCCGCGCCGTACGGTGCGCAGCGGCCGGTCCGGCCGCCAGATCCGCATGACCAGGTCGTCACCGTCGAGCCCGGTCCACACCACCTCACCGAGATCCACCCGGAAGAGATGGAACGGAAGTGGAGGTTCCACCTCCGCCGCGAACCGGACGAGCGTCTCCTCGTCCGTGATCTCGACCGCCCGTCCGGCGATTTTCGCGTCGCCGTCCGCCATCTCGCTGCCCTCGCCCGGATTCGCGTGCAGGGCGAAGCGCGGGTCGCGCGCCAGATCGAGCGCCTTGAGCGAATTCGGCATCATGCCGAGCCACAACTCCCCGAATCTGAAGGTTACTTCGAGCCCCGTCACACGCGGGGAGCCGTCCTTGCGGAGGGTGGCGAGGACATGGTGGACGTGTGTCTCGAATCGGCGCTGAACGGTCTCGGCGAAGCGCGGCTCCGCCGAGACGAAATCGGCCCAGGTGAATGTCATGCGTCCAGCCAACACGGGATACCGGACATCTTCTGTCGTCTTTTACGGCCCGCGACGCCTTTCGCGGCCGGGCGCCACGGGCAACGCGGCACGAGCGACCGAGTGCCGCGGCCGGAGGCCACGGCCTCGACAGGGGTTGGCCGCGACCCATGTCGCGATATAGCGTTAGTGCTCCGGCCGCGCCGCCGGCCGCATCACGCGAAGCCGCCCCCACAGACGAAGCCCCACAGACGAAGCCCCGCACGCGAAGCCCCGCACGCGAAGACCTTTCGACGGACCAGGACGGAAGCATGTCGCAGGAGATCTCGCCCACCGGGAAGGGCTCCGGCCCCGGCTCGCCGCCCGAGCTGCGCGCCTCGCACGCGGACCGGGACCGCGTGGTGGACGTGCTGCGCATCGCGGCGGGAGACGGCCGGCTGACCTCGGACGAGCTGGACGAGCGCCTGGAGGCCGCCCTGTCGGCGCGGACCCTGGGCGAACTCGCCGCGCTCACCACCGATCTGCCGTCCGTATCGGCCTCGACCGGCGCGGCCGTGGCGGAGGTCAAGGACGTACTCCGGATCGAGCAGCGGTTCAGCGCGGTCGAACGCGCCGGGCAGTGGGTGGTGCCACGACGGCTGGAGCTCGCGGCGGAGTGGTGCGACGTGACGCTCGACTTCACTCAGGCGGTGATCACGCAGGACACCGTGCGGATCGACGTGGCCATGCGGGGCAAGAACCTGACGCTGGTGACGACGCCGGGCATCGTGGTCGACGCCGATGCCCTGCGGCTGGAGCACAGCAGGATCAGGATCCGGCAGACCCGGGCCCCTGGTACGCCGGTCACGCTGCGGGTGGAGCTGGTCGGCGACAAGAGCTTCGGCCGGGTCGTGGTGCGGCCCCCACGCCGGACGTTCGGGCAGTGGCTGCTGCGCAGACCACCGTCCGCGCCGGGCGGGGGTCACGCCGTCTGAGCGGCGCTGACGGATCGAGGCGGGTGGTACGGGGCGGGGGGGCCGAGGAGGGCGTTACGGGCCGAGGCGGGCGCTCAGGGTCTCCATGTCGGGGACGAACCAGAGCTGTGTGCCACGGTTGCTCTCCCGGACGAAGTCCCGCAGCGCGGCGCTGTCGGCCGTGTGCCGCGCGATATCGCCGACGACGGCGAGGCGCAGCCGGTAGTTGGCGAACTTCTGGACGATGTCACCGGCGACGCGGGTGCGCAGCTCGAAGAAGGCGTCCTCGAACCGGCCGGCCGGGATGACGACCCAGGTGGCGCCGAGGTGGAACGCGTCACCGATGAGGTCGAGCGCCTCGCGCTCGCCGCGCACCGGATCACCGTCGGGAGCACAGAGGAAGACGGGTACGCCGTGAAGGTGACGGAGGGCCTGGGGGGCTTCGGCGGGGTCGCTTCTGTCCGGTTCTTCGATCATTCCGGCTTCCTGTTCATTCTGTTTCACTCCGGTTCACTCCGGTTCACTCCGGTTCATTTCCGGCTCATTCCGGTTGCTCGGTCAGGGCGTTGACGATCTTGAGCAGTTCGGCCGTGCTGTCCAGGCCGCCCAGGATGATGACCTTCAGCACGGCCCGTTCCTCGTCGTAGACGGTCTCGACGCGCAGACGTTCCCCGCCGTCCTGGCCGCCCCCGTGCGCGATGGCGGCCATGACCGTGTTCGTCAGACGGATGGTCGCCTCGGGTCCGATCTCGTCGATCCGTACGACGACGGATGCCTCGGCATGCCGCCCGCCCCGGCCGGCCGAGGGCGCGGAAGCGGGCGCCGGATGGCCGGTGAACGCCTCCAGGTCCTCGCGCGCGATCCGGTACTGCTTGCCGATCCGGGCCGCCTTCAGCCGGCCGTCCCGTACGTAGCCGCGCACCGTTCGTACGTGCAGGTCCAGCAGCTCCGCCACCTGGTCCACCGAGTAGTACCGCTGTGCCAACGCCGCCAGCCTCTCTTCCCTATCGGCACTTAAACTAACACTTCACTGACACTCTTAGGGAAGTTTAGGGAGGGTTGCCGGTCGGACGCCGACTGTGGCCGGTCGGACCGTGAGCGTGGCCGGTCGGCCGATGCGCCGGTACGGGCCGGACACCTAGCGTCGTTCTCGGATCAGCCACCACCCCCGGCACCCGGGACCCCGAAGGGAATCGCCCGATGGAGAATCACCCGCAACTCACCTTCCTGAGCACGGAGTTCGAGACCGATGTCAGCGAACTTCTCGTGGAGACGCTTCAGCGCGCGGTGAAGTGCGAGTCGCGGACCGTGGGCACGGAGGACCTGCTCGCCGCCCTGGTCATGGGCGATTCGGCGGCCGGCGAAGCGATCGCCCCCGGCATGCGCGACTCCGGCTCGCTGAGCGGACTGATCCGGGGCCGGGCGGGGAACGGCTGGGCGAGCGACGACCACGACGACGAGACGTCGGGCGAACCCGCCGATGAGCACGAGGTCGCCGCCGCGTGGCGCGTCGCGCAGTGGCAGACCGCGTTGCGCGCCCGGAAGACGGCGAAGGCCCCCGAGTCGGCGAAGGCGGCGGAGACGAAAGAGGCGGCAGAAGCGGCAGAGGCGGTAGAGCCGCGGGAGCGGGCAGAGACGCGCTCCCCCGGCGACCAGGAGTGGCCCGAGCCGTCCGGCGCCCTGCGCGCCTGCCTGTTCCTCGCCCTCGGGCTCGCCCGTCTGGAGGCGTCCCCCGGTGTGTACGCCCGGCATGTGGCCCGTGCCCTGCTGGACCTCCCCCACAGCAGGGCGCGGGAAGCGTACGCGCTGCGGCGGCTGGACCGGACCGCCGCGTACGCCGCGCTGGACGCGCTGGACGCACGCTCCTCGCGGGAGTCATCCGCCCCGCCCGCGACCGACCGCCCGCTCTCCCACGCCGCCACCGTCCTGCGCCGGGCCGGGCTGCTGGAGGACCGGAGCAACTGGCTGGCGCGCAAGGTGATGGCATGGACGACCCAGCACCCCGGCGACGGCACGTCCATGCTGTTCGCGGTGACCGTCGAGGCGAGTCGCCAGGCCGTACGGTGCGGACGGAATGCGGCGGAGCCGGTGCATCTGCTGCTCGCCGTCCTGGCCCTGGACCGGGCGCTGTCCGTCGCGGGACGGTCGCTTGCGCCGGAGGTCGCGGCCGTCAACGGGGCCGCCGCTCTGCTCCGTACACATGGAGTACGGCTGGAGGAGCTGGCCCTGTCCGCCCTCGCCGCCGACCCCTCTCCCGTACCCGATGAGGTGCGGCCCTCCGCCGCCGCCGAGCGGACCCTCGCCTCGGCCCGGCTCATCGCGGCCGAGCACCAGGCCCCCTCGGCCGGCACGGTGCACCTCCTGGCCGCGCTCCTCGACGACGCGGCGGACGACGACGCGGACTCGGTCCCCCGGCTGCTGCGCGCGCACGGTGTGGACCCGACCGCGCTGAAGGCGGATCTGGCTCCGCGACTGCGCGTGTGAGAGGCGGTCCCGGCCGGGGCTACCGTTGCGGGGCCCGGAGGTCCTCAGGACCCACGTCTGAACGAGGGGCGAGAGCAGGGATGGACATGACGCGGCCGACACCGACACCCGCGCGGGCGGCCTCGGCGCCGGCGGCCCGGGCGCGCGCGAGGTCCGGGACGGCGCACGTCGTACGGTCGGTACGGCGCGAGGCGGCGGGAGCGTGGTCCGCCGTGCGCCGGGCCCCGCGCCGTACCGTCGTCGCCGAGACGCTGACCGTCGTACTGACAGGCGCCCTCGGACTGGTCCCCCTGCTGCTGTTGCGGCCCGACCGGCCGGTACTGGCCGTACTGGAGGCGCTCTACGCGGCGTGCCTGATGCCGCTGCGGCGACACCGTCCGGTACAGGCGGTGCTGGGGACAGGGCCGTTGCTGGTGGGCCCCAATGTCTGGGTGCTGGCGGTGGTACCGCTGATCGTGCTGTCCGCCACCCGCCGCATCGCGCCGCCCCGGGCCTGGCGCGCGGCGGGCATCGCCTGCGCGGTGTGCGTCGTACTGACGGTCACCGGAAGCCTGATCGTGCCCGGCGCCTGGGTGGAGCATCTGGCGGGGAACGCCGCCTCGGCCGTTCTCCTCGTCGTGCTCCCCGCGCTCGCCGGGACACTGCTCGGGCGGCGCCGCCCCCTGGTCAGCCTGCTGCGGGAACGCAACGCCTATCTGGAGCAGGCCCGTTCACTGACGGCGGCGGCGGCGCGGATGGAGGAACGTACCCGTATCGCCGGTGAGATGCACGACCTCCTCGGCCACCGGCTCAGCCTGATCTCGGTGCACGCCGGGGCGCTGGAAATGGCTGCCGCGCGCCAGGCACCGCCGCTGGCGGGCCAGGCCGAGCTGTTGCGTACGACGGCCGGTACGGCGATGGAGGAACTCCGCGACATCCTGGGCCTGTTGCGGCGCGAGGACGCGGCGTCGCAGTCCGACAGGGACCGGGGGACGCGCGAGGACATCAGCGCCCTGGTGGCCGAGTCCCGGCGGGCGGGTGTCACGGTGGAACTGGACTGGTCGGTCCCCGACACCGCTGATCCGAGCCCGCGCACACGCCAGTCGATACACCGCGTGGTCCGCGAGGGGCTGACGAACGTACTGAAGCACGCGTCCGGGGCGCCCACGCGCGTGGAGATCGGGAACAGGGACGGCGGGATTGAGGTCGCCGTCACCAACGAGGCGCCGCGCGAGGGCCGCCACCCGCAGCCCGGCAACCGCAGCGGGCTGGTGGGTCTGGAGGAACGGATCGCCCTGCTCGGGGGGTCGTTCACGGCGGGACCGCTGTGGGGCGGCGGATTCCGGGTGGCCGCCCTGCTGCCGTCCCGTCCGAACGGCATGCCCCAGACCGCCGTCCCCCCGCCCGCGACGAGCGGGCCGGGGACAACGGGGCGGGGAGCGCTCCGCGCGGGAACCCGCCCTCCCCTGTCGTCGGAAGTCCTGACCTGGCCGAGGGTGTTGGGCGCGGGCTGCGCGGCGGCGTTCGTCGTACTGCCGACGGCCGCGTTCCTGATATTTCTCCTGACCATGGCCGTCCTAAGATGAACAGGTGATTCGAGTCCTGATTGCCGACGACGAGACGTTGATGCGCGCCGGCATCCGGCTGATCCTGGAGAACGCGGACGACATCGAGGTGGTGGCGGAAGCGTCCGACGGCCGCGAGGCCGTCGCGGCCTGTCGCGAGCGGACCATCGACGTGGCGCTGCTCGACATCCAGATGCCGGGCAGGGACGGAATCGCCGCGGCGGAGGAGATCGCCCGTATCTCGCCCGCCACGCACGTGGTGATGCTCACGGCCTTCGGCGAGGAACAGAGCGTGACGCGCTCCCTGCGGGTCGGCGCGAACGGCTTCCTGCTCAAGGACACCGGCCCCACCGAACTGATCCACTCGGTACGGCGCGCGGCGACCGGCGAACCGGTCCTGGCGCCCCGGATCACCCGGCAGCTGATGGAACAGCACGTACGGTCCACGCAGGACACCCAGGACGCCCGGCGCCGAACGGAGAAACTGACCGTCGCCGAGCGGGAAGTCCTGCGGCTGGTCGGGACGGGCCTGTCGAACGCGGAGATCGCCGATCAGCTCTATCTGAGCGCCGGTACGGTCAAGGCGCACATCAGCCGGATCCTGACGAGCACGGGCTGCGCCAACCGCGTTCAGGCGGCGGTCCTGGCGCACGACGCGGAGCTGCTCACCGACCGCTGAGCCGGACCGGGGAGGGTCTACGAGGCCCCCGGCGGGAGCGACAGATGCGCCCAGACCATCTTCCCGGGCCCGTTCCGCTCGCTGACCCCCCAGACATCGGCCAACGCCTCCACGAGGACGAGCCCCCGCCCGTCACAGGCGTCGGGCGCGGGCACCCGTGGCCTCGGCTGCTCGTACGACGCGTCATGCACCTCGATCCGGAGCCCGTCGGGACGCGGTACGTAGCGGGTCTCGATCTCGCGCCCGGGAGATACACGAGCGTGCCGGGCGGCATTGGTGAGCAGCTCGGAAAGAATCAGCACGGCCGAATCCTCCAGCGCGGAAAGCCCCCATCCGGCAAGCGCTTTACGCAACTCAAGCCGCGCGAGCCCGACACAACTCGGATGACGGCTCCACCGCAGTACGACGGAGCCGTAGTAGGGGGAGTTGGGATGGCTGATGTCCGGCCGGCCTTCCATCACCATGCTGAGCACCTTTCCGTTTCGGCCATGCGGAATAGACCCCATGGCGTCAATTGAATTCCCAACGGAATAGCCACGCTTCGGCGGTCTGAATGTCGGGAAGGGGTGGCCATTACGATCCCCTATCGGGCACACTGGAGACATATCCGAGCCGTCACCAAAAATCGTCGGTGGACGGCGGGTTGGGCGAAAGAAGGTTCGATCGAGGTGGAGTTCAACAACGAATCAGGCAAGCTCACAGCACGGTTGAGACTGGGAAGGCGGGTCCGTCGCCTGCGAGAAGGGAGAGGGCTGTCGATCCGTCAGCTGTCCGAACAGGTGGGTGGCTACTCGCACAGCTATCTCGGCCGAGTGGAACTGGGGGATCAGCTACCATCCGAGGCGTTGGTGAACTCGCTGGACGCGTTCTTTGACGCCGATGGAGTGTTGGCCGATCTGTTGGAACTGGCTCACGACAGTCCAATTCCCGACTACGGGAGGGTGGTTGTGAGCAAGGAGGTCGAGGCCGAACGGATCCAAGTTTTCACGAGCAGCCTCATTCCAGGGCTTCTGCAAACCGAAGAGTACGCGCGCGAACTGTTCCGCACGTCTCTTCCAGGCGCCTCCGAGGGAAGGGTGAATGACCTCGTAGCCATTCGTATGCGCCGGAAGGCCATCTTCGACCGCGCGGAGCCGCTCCTCTATTGGGCGATCCTGGACGAAGCGGCCCTGAGACGCCCCATGAAGAGCGCGACGCTGATGTCGAGGCAGCTCAATCACCTGCTGAAAGCAGCCGAACGCGTCCACTCCACGATTCAAGTGCTCCCGTTCAGCGAGGGGGCGCACCCCATGCTTGGCGGTTGCCTGACCCTGCTCACGCTGCACGACGGCGGGATGATGGCCTTCGTCGAGAGCTTCAAGACCGGTGAAACAGTAGAGTTGCCGAAGAGAATAATCGAGCTGACACAGTGTTTCGATGTCGCCCGATCTCTGGCCCTTCCAGAGGACAAGTCCCTCAACCTGATCCGCAGATACCTGAGAGAGTATGAAGATGAAGACGATTCCTGACGCGTCCGCACTGATCGCATGGCGCAAGTCGAGCTACAGCAACAACGGAGACGGCGCGTGCCTTGAGGTATCCGACGGCCACCCCGCCGCCGTCCCCGTCCGCGACAGCAAGAACCCCCACGGCCCCGCCATTCTCTTCCCCACCCACCACTGGTCCACCTTCGTCACCGCCGTCAAGCAGGACGAACTCCCCGCCTGACCCCACCGGGTGTGGTCCATCCGGCCGTTCAGCCGGTGTTGGCTACCGTTTCCGGTCTCGCTCCGAAATGTGTCCTCCGCAGAGAGGAGGTCGGCGGCCCGGCGAAGGGAGCCGGTGACGCAGTAGGCGTCCAGAATCTCCAGATCCAGATCCTGCGGGCTGTCGGCGATACGGGCGAACGCGGACGCGGCCACGCCGGGGGGCGCGCGAGCTGTCCTGGGGAACCTGCGCGAGCAGTGCCAACGCCCCGAGTCCGGCGCAGAGGACTGCCGTGCGGCGTGGGGTGGTGAAGCGGAGAGCTGTCCGGGCCTGGTGCCAGGACAGCTCAGGACTTTCGGCGGCGCCGATGCGCGCGCGGACGCCCGCCGACAACCGGGTCTGGGCCACGGTGGACGCCAGGATGACGCCGGCCTCGGCGAGCGGTGCCGCTTCGACCGTGCGAGCCGGGCGGAGCAGGGTGGCGACCTGGTCAAGCGGAAGCCGCGAACGTACGGCGACGGCGCGGACCGGCAGGTCGGCGGCGCACTCCAAGCGCCGGAGTGCCCGGGTTCGGGCCGCCTCGTCGCTGTCGGAACTGATCGCCGGCTCGACGAGGGCAGGGGCGGCCATGGCGGTACGGGCCGGGCCGGCTTCTCGCACGACAGCGGCGAGAAGACCCGCCGCCGAACCGCTCAAGTGGCGGGCCGCTCAGCCCGCTCCTGAGGCGGGGTCGGGGTCCGTACCGGTCAGGGCGGCGCTCGCCGTCCACAGGCGTCGCGCGGTGTCGAGGTCCGCGAATCGCTCGCGTACCGGCTCGGACCGTGGTCGCCCGCGCAGACCGAACACCCGGGGGCCGATCAACTGGCCCCCGCGCACGGCCGGGTCGAGGACGGCCCGGACCGCCGGCCACGCGCCCGCTTCCTTGCCCTGAACCAGGAGGCCCAGCGGCAGACCGCGCAGCCGCTGGGCCGTGGTGCGTACATGCAGCGGGGGGCGGGACGGTGTCAGGGCGTCCAGTGCGCCGCCGGGGTGGCACACCACGCTGATGGTCGTGCTGTGTGCCGCGCGCAGCCGGCGGTCGAGGTCGAGGCCGAACAGCGTCTGGGCCAGCTTCGAGCGTCCGTAGGTGCGTTTGGGCCGGTAGTCGCGTGTGCTCTGGAGGTCGTCGAGGTCGAGCCGTTCGCTTCTGGCGGCGAAACTGCCCGTGGTGACGACCCGCGCGGCGGGCGCGGCGTGGAGCAGTGGGGCCAGGCGCGCGGTCAGGGCGAAGTGCCCCAGGTGGTTGGTGGCGAACATCAGCTCGTGGCCGGTGGCGGTCTCGCGGCGCGGCGGATCGTCCAGCAGCACTCCGGCGTTCAGGACCACCGCGTCGAGGGCTTCCACGCCGAGCGCGTACACGCTCTTCTCGATCGAGGCGGGATCGGCGAGGTCCAGCGGTATGTGGCGCACGAGCGCGCCCGGCACACGCGAACGGATCGAGGCTGTCGCGGCTTCGCCTCTCGGCGCGCTGCGGCCGGCGACGACGACGGTGGCGCCGGTCGTGGCGAGCTGTTCGGCGACGAAGTAGCCGATCCCCGCGTTCCCGCCGGTGACCAGGAAGGTCTTGCCCTCGGCGCGCGGCAGGCGGTGTACGTCCCAGGTCATGACGGGTCTCCTTCGGACGGAGCGGGTGAGGGTCAGACGTGACGAACAGTGTTCGTCAACGACAGACTGCCCTTAACGAACGATGTTCGTCAAGCTAGGATGGGGGCCATGCCCGCCCGCCCCCGGACCCGGTCCGCGAAAACGACACTGAGCCTCGACGCGATCGTGGCCGCCACCCTGGCCCTGGTGGACGAGCTGGGATGTGAGGCGGTGAGCATGCGGCGGGTCTCCCAGGCCGTACAGACGGGACCCGCCTCCCTGTACGTGTACGTGCCCGACCGGGGCGCGCTGATGGCCCTCGCCCACGACCTGGCCGTGGCGGACGTCCGGCTGCCCACCGACGCGGACGGGGACTGGCGCGCCCGGCTCGAACTGCTCGTGGACCGCGCGGTGGCCGCGCTGGCCGCCCACAACGACATCGCGACCGTCGGGATGACGGGCACCCTGCCGGGCCCGCACATCCTGCGTATCACCGAGGAGCTGCTGCGGCTGCTGCGGACCGGCGGGATCAGCGACGCCGCCTGCGCCTGGGCGGCGGACCTGATCGGCCAGTACATCGCCTCGTCCGCCCTGGAGGAGGCGATGTGGTCCCGCGCCCGGCGGAGCCAGGAGCGGTCGGACGGCTCGCCCCCCGAAGAGACCACCGATAAAGAGGAGAAGGCCGAGGAGGCGTTCGCCGCCCGGCTCGACGCCCTCTACCGGTCACTGCCCGCAGAGCGCTACCCCACGATCCGCGCGCTGACCCCGCTGCTGACCGGCGGTGACGGGGCGACCCGGGCCGCGTGGAAGATACGGGTTCTCATCGACGGACTGCTCGCCACGCCCCACAGCGACACCTAGCGCAAGGACCTCACGACCCCAGGGGCCCCACGGCCTCAGGTGGCGATGCCCAGTTCGCGCGCCCGGCTCAGCCAGTGCGGGAACTCGCCCACCAGCCGGTCGTACAGTACGGCGTCCTCGACCCGGCGCGGGTCCTCGCCCGCGTGGAAGAAGCCGGCGTTGTCGACGCGCCGTTTCGCCGGGACGGCGAGTTCGTCGAGCGCGCGGAGGAAGTCGAACTGCCTGCTGTCCGGATCGCCGAAGCCGATGAACTGCCAGAACAGCGGCAGTTCGGCCGCCTTGCAGAGATACCGCTCGGCGGCCGGCTTGCTGACCGGGCCGCCGTCCGTCTGGAAGACCACCAGCGCCGGGGCGGTCGAACCGCTGTCCAGGTAGTGGTCGATGACGGCGTCCATGGCCACGTGGTAGCTGGTCCTGCCCATATGACCGAGCCCGGCGACGATCGCGTCGATCCGGCCGTGGTGGTCGGCCAGCGAGATGTCCGACTCCGCGTCGATGTCGGTGGAGAAGAGGACGACGGGCACGACGCCGTCGTCGTCCAGATGCGCGGAGAGCCCCAGCACCCGGTCCGCCAGGGCCTGCACGCTGCCGTCCTTGTAGTACGGGCGCATCGAGCCCGAGTGGTCGAGGACCAGATAGACGGCCGCCCGCTGTCCGCTCAGCCCGTGCTTCGTCAGCGAGACCGCCGCGCTCTTGTAGAGGCTGACCAGCGCCGGGGCCGTCTCCTCCACCTTCCGGAGGCTGATGGCGGATCCGGACGGGGCGGGGGCGGTGACCATGCGTGGTCCTCTGTGGTCGACGGGCGGCGAGTCTCGCGATTATGCCAGCCGTCACGCACCACGGCGCCTGCCATGGTCCGGTCGGGGACTGAGCAGGCGCCGCGTCTTGCGGGACGGCCCGGGAGACGCTCCCCGGGCCGGCACCGCCCGTACGCCGTTGTACGGGAGTCTTGGGTGAAACCGGAGACCGTGACGGAAACCGGTGAGGTGTCAGGCCGTCAGCGCGCGGTCCGTCGGACGGATCGGGGCCGGCAGATCGCTCGCGCCGGTCAGCATACGGTCCACACCGCGCGCCGCCGAGCGGCCCTCGGCGATCGCCCACACGATCAGGGACTGGCCGCGGCCCGCGTCCCCGGCGACATACACGCCGGGCACGTTGGTCGCGAAGTCCGCGTCACGCGCGATGTTGCCGCGCTCGTCCAGCTCCAGGCCGAACTGCTCGACCAGGCCGTTCTCCTGGTCGGTGCCGGTGAAGCCCATGGCGAGCGTGACCAGCTGGGCCGGGATCTTCCGCTCCGTGCCCGGCTTCTGCTCCAGCTTGCCGCCCGTGAACTCCACCTCGACCAGGTGCAGGAACTGGACGTTGCCGTCCTCGTCGCCCTCGAAGTGGGTGGTGGAGACGGAGTAGACCCGCTCGCCGCCCTCCTCGTGCGCGGAGGTGACCTTGTAGAGCATCGGGAAGGTCGGCCACGGCTGGTGCGCGGCGCGCTCCTCGCCCGGCCTCGGCATGATCTCCAGCTGGGTGACGGAGGCGGCGCCCTGGCGGTGCGCCGTACCGACGCAGTCCGCGCCGGTGTCGCCGCCGCCGATGACCACGACGTGCTTGCCCTCGGCGGAGATCGGGGAGACCGTCAGGTCGCCCTCCTGCACCTTGTTGGAGAGGGGCAGGTACTCCATCGCGACGTGGATGCCGTTCAGCTCACGGCCCGGGACGGGCAGATCGCGCGAGACGGTGGCGCCCGCGGCGATCACGACGGCGTCGTACCGCTTGCGCAGCTTCGCCGCGTCGATGTCCCGGCCGATCTCGATCTCGGTACGGAACTTGGTGCCCTCCGCGCGCATCTGCTCGATACGGCGGTTGATGTGCGACTTCTCCATCTTGAACTCGGGGATGCCGTACCGCAGCAGTCCGCCGATCCGGTCGGCGCGCTCGTACACCGCGACGGTGTGGCCGGCCCGGGTCAGCTGCTGGGCGGCGGCCAGCCCGGCCGGGCCCGAGCCGATGACGGCGACGGTCTTGCCGGAGAGCCGCTCCGGCGGCTGCGGGGTGACATCACCGCTGTCCCACGCCTTGTCGATGATCGAGACTTCGACGTTCTTGATGGTGACGGCGGGCTGGTTGATCGCGAGGACACACGCCGACTCGCAGGGGGCCGGGCAGAGCCGCCCGGTGAACTCCGGGAAGTTGTTGGTGGCGTGCAGCCGCTCGCTCGCGGCCGTCCAGTCCTCGCGGTACGCGTAGTCGTTCCACTCGGGGATCAGATTCCCCAGCGGACAGCCGTTATGACAGAACGGGATGCCGCAGTCCATGCAGCGTCCGGCCTGCTTGCTGATGATCGGGAGCAGCGAGCCCGGAACGTAGACCTCGTTCCAGTCCTTGACGCGCTCCTCGGCGGGGCGGGTCCTGGCGACCTCGCGGCCGGTGGTGAGAAAGCCCTTCGGGTCAGCCATTGGTCGCCGCCTCCATCATCTTCTCGGTGGTCTCGGTCTCGGAGAGACCGGCCAGCTCGGCGGCGTCCTTGGCGGCGAGCACTGCCTTGTACGTGGTCGGGATGATCTTGCTGAAGCGGTCCACCGCGGTGTCCCACTCGGCGAGCAGCTTCTCCGCGACGGTGGAGCCCGTCTCCTCCTGGTGGCGGCGCACCACATCGTGCAGCCACTGCTTGTCGGTGTCGTCGAGCTGTTCGACGGCGCCCAGGTTGCCGGCGTTGACGTTGTCGGCGTCGAGGTCGATGACGTACGCGACGCCGCCCGACATCCCGGCCGCGAAGTTGCGGCCCGTCTCGCCGAGGACGACGGCCCGGCCACCGGTCATGTACTCGCAGCCGTGGTCGCCCACGCCCTCGGAGACGACGGTGGCACCGGAGTTGCGGACGCAGAAGCGCTCGCCGGTGCGGCCGCGCAGGAAGAGTTCGCCGCCGGTGGCGCCGTAGGCGATGGTGTTGCCCGCGATGGTGGAGTACTCCGCGAGGTGGTCGGCGCCGCGGTCGGGCCGTACGACGACCCGGCCGCCGGACAGGCCCTTGCCGACGTAGTCGTTGGCGTCGCCCTCCAGGCGCAGCGTGACACCGCTCGGCAGGAACGCGCCGAAGGACTGGCCCGCGGAGCCGGTGAAGGTGATGTCGATGGTGTCGTCGGGCAGGCCCGCGCCACCGAACTTCTTGGTCACCTGGTTGCCGAGCATGGTGCCGACGGTCCGGTTGATGTTCCGGATGCCGATCTGGGCGCGTACGGGCTGGGCGGCCTCGGCGCTCTCGGCGCCCAGGGCGTCGGCGGCGAGCTTGATCAGCTCGTTGTCGAGCGCCTTCTCCAGGCCGTGGTCCTGGCCGATGACCTGGTGGCGTACGGCGTTCTCGGGCAGCGTGGGCACGTGGAAGAGCGGCTTCAGGTCGAGGCCCTGCGCCTTCCAGTGGTTCACGGCCCGCTCGGTGTCGAGCAGTTCGGCGTGGCCGACGGCCTCTTCGAGCGTACGGAAACCCAGCTCGGCGAGGAGTTCGCGGACCTCTTCGGCGATGAACTGGAAGAAGTTGACGATGTACTCGGCCTTGCCGGAGAACCGCTCGCGCAGCACCGGGTTCTGGGTGGCGATGCCCACCGGGCAGGTGTCCAGATGGCAGACGCGCATCATGACGCAGCCGGAGACGACGAGCGGCGCGGTCGCGAAACCGAACTCCTCGGCGCCCAGCAGCGCGGCGATGACGACGTCGCGGCCGGTCTTCAGCTGGCCGTCGGTCTGGACGACGATGCGGTCGCGCAACCCGTTGAGCAGCAGGGTCTGCTGGGTCTCGGCGAGGCCCAGCTCCCAGGGGCCGCCCGCGTGCTTGAGCGAGGTGAGCGGCGAGGCGCCCGTACCGCCGTCGTGTCCCGAGATCAGGACGACAT
This sequence comes from Streptomyces sp. NPDC039430, assembly GCF_055639435.1. Classification (NCBI taxonomy): domain Bacteria; kingdom Bacillati; phylum Actinomycetota; class Actinomycetes; order Kitasatosporales; family Streptomycetaceae; genus Streptomyces; species Streptomyces sp. NPDC039430. The sequence continues at coordinate 113,415 of NZ_JBVKAK010000001.1, forward strand.
CGGCGTGCGCCTTGGAGACACCCGCGGCGACGGTGCCGACGCCGACCTCGGAGACCAGCTTCACATGGATGCGGGCCCCCGGGTTGGCGTTCTTGAGGTCGTGGATCAGCTGGGCGAGATCCTCGATGGAGTAGATGTCGTGGTGCGGGGGCGGGGAGATCAGCCCGACGCCCGGGGTGGAGTGCCGGGTCTTGGCGACCCACGGGTAGACCTTGTGGCCGGGCAGCTGGCCGCCCTCGCCGGGCTTGGCGCCCTGCGCCATCTTGATCTGGATGTCGTCGGCGTTGACCAGGTACTCGCTGGTGACACCGAAGCGGCCGGAGGCGACCTGCTTGATGGAGGAGCGGCGGGCCGGGTCGTAGAGCCGGTCCGCGTCCTCGCCGCCCTCGCCGGTGTTGGACTTGCCGCCGAGCTGGTTCATGGCGATGGCGAGGGTCTCGTGCGCCTCGCGGGAGATCGAGCCGTACGACATGGCGCCGGTGGAGAAGCGCTTGACGATCTCGGAGGCGGGCTCGACCTCGTCCAGCGGGACGGGCGTACGGCCGGCGGTGAAGTTGAACAGGCCGCGCAGCGTCATCAGCCGCTCGGACTGCTCGTTCACCCGGCTCGTGTACTGCTTGAAGATGTCGTAGCTGCGCGAGCGCGTGGCGTGCTGGAGCCGGAAGACGGTCTCCGGGTCGAAGAGGTGCGGCTCGCCCTCGCGGCGCCACTGGTACTCGCCGCCGATCTCCAGCTTGCGGTGGCTCGCGGAGATCCCGGAGGCCGGGTAGCCCTTGGCGTGCCGGGCGGCGACCTCCTGGGCGACGACTTCGAGACCGGCGCCGCCGATCTTGGTGGCGGTGCCGTTGAAGTACTTGTCGACGAAGGACTGGTCCAGGCCGACGGCCTCGAAGACCTGCGCGCCCCGGTAGGAGGCGACGGTGGAGATGCCCATCTTGGACATCACCTTCAGGACGCCCTTGCCGAGCGCGTGGATCAGGTTCCTGATCGCCTGCTCGGGGGCCAGGCCCTCGATGAACGTACCGGCGCGGACCAGGTCCTCGACGGACTCCATGGCGAGGTACGGGTTGACGGCGGCGGCGCCGTAGCCGATGAGCAGTGCGACATGGTGCACCTCGCGGACGTCGCCGGCCTCGACGAGCAGCCCGACCTGGGCGCGCTGCTTGGTGCGGATGAGGTGGTGGTGCACGGCGGCGGTCAGCAGCAGCGAGGGGATCGGGGCGTGCTCGGCGTCGGAGTGCCGGTCGGAGAGCACGATGATCCGGGCGCCGCTCTCGATCGCGGCGTCGGTCTCGGAGCAGATCTCGTCGATACGGGTGGCGAGGGCGTCACCGCCGCCGCCGACCCGGTAGAGACCGGAGAGCGTGGCGGCCTTCATGCCCGGCATGTCGCCGTCCGCGTTTATGTGGACGAGCTTGGCCAGCTCGTCGTTGTCGATCACCGGGAAGGGCAGCGTGACGCTTCGGCAGGACGCGGCGGCCGGCTCCAGCAGATTGCCCTGCGGGCCGAGCGTGGAGCGCAGCGAGGTGACCAGCTCCTCGCGGATGGCGTCCAGCGGCGGGTTGGTGACCTGCGCGAAGAGCTGGGTGAAGTAGTCGAAGAGCAGCCGGGGCCGGGCGGAGAGCGCGGCGATCGGCGAGTCCGTGCCCATGGAGCCGATCGGCTCGGCGCCGGCCCGTGCCATCGGTGCGAGCAGGACGCGCAGCTCCTCCTCGGTGTAGCCGAAGGTCTGCTGGCGGCGGGTGACGGAGGCGTGCGTGTGGACGATGTGCTCGCGCTCGGGCAGGTCCGACAGCTCGATCTCGCCGGACTCCAGCCACTCCTGGTACGGCTGCTCGGCGGCGAGGGACGCCTTGATCTCGTCGTCCTCGATGACGCGGTGCTCGGCGGTGTCGACGAGGAACATCCGGCCGGGCTGGAGGCGGCCCTTGCGGACGACCTTGGCGGGGTCGATGTCGAGGACGCCGACCTCGGAGGAGAGGACGACGAGCCCTTCGTCGGTCACCCAGTAGCGGCCCGGACGCAGTCCGTTGCGGTCGAGGACCGCGCCGACCTGCGTGCCGTCGGTGAACGTGACACAGGCGGGGCCGTCCCAGGGCTCCATCATCGTGGCGTGGAACTGGTAGAAGGCGCGCCGGGCCGGGTCCATGGAGTCGTGGTTCTCCCACGCCTCGGGGACCATCATCAGCACGGAGTGCGGCAGCGACCGGCCGCCGAGGTGGATCAGCTCAAGGACCTCGTCGAAGGACGCGGAGTCGGAGGCGTCGGGCGTACAGACGGGGAAGATCCGCTCCAGCGCTTCGGTACCGAAGAGTCCGGATGCCAGCTGCGACTCGCGGGCCCGCATCCAGTTGCGGTTGCCCATGACCGTGTTGATCTCGCCGTTGTGCGCGACGAAGCGGTACGGGTGGGCGAGCGGCCAGCTCGGGAAGGTGTTGGTGGAGAACCGCGAGTGGACCAGCGCGATCGCGGTCGCGAACCGGCGGTCGGAGAGGTCGGGGAAGAACGGCTCCAGCTGCCCGGTGGTGAGCATGCCCTTGTAGACGATCGTCCGGGCGGACAGGGACGGGAAGTAGACCCCGGCCTCGCGCTCGGCGCGCTTGCGCAGCAGGAACGCCTTGCGGTCCAGGGCGATGCCCGCGCTCGTACCGTCCGCCACGAACAGCTGGCGGAAGGCCGGCATCGTCGAGCGGGCGGCGGCGCCGAGCAGCTCGGGGGCGACGGGGACCTCGCGCCAGCCGAGGACGTCCAGGCCCTCCTCGGCGGCGATCGTCTCGATGCGTGAGACGGCGTCGGTGGCGTCGTCGGCGGGCAGGAAGCCGATGCCGACGGCGTACGAGCCGGTCTCCGGCAGGTCGAACCCGGCGACCTCGCGGAGGAAGGCGTCCGGGATCTGGAGGAGGATTCCGGCGCCGTCACCGGAGTCCGGCTCGGAGCCGGTGGCGCCGCGGTGTTCGAGATTGCGCAGTACGGTCAGCGCCTGCTCCACCAGCGCATGGCTGGCAACACCGGTGAGGGTGGCCACGAACCCGACGCCACAGGCGTCGTGCTCGTTACGGGGGTCGTACATCCCTTGCGGGGCGGGGCGACCGTCCATGGGCGACCAGGCGTCGGAACGCATCGGCTCTCCCGTCGTCGTCGTGGCATATGCGAGTACCGAGGGACGACGTTGGCCCTCCAAGAAATTTCGTGCAGGTTACATGATGGGCAGCTTCTCGGAAAGTGGATAGCTTATTCCAGCATGTGGACACCGCGCGTAGCGGTGAAGGGGGGCGCAGACGGACAGATCGTCGTCCGGTCGGCAGGAGCGGAGCAGGCTTCGTTGCCCGCGGCGCCTACGGCTCATGCCCGGTGATTACCAACTCGAAACCGCTGGGTAACGGGCCGACGGTACGGCGCTGGCAAAGTGTCGCATCCCGGAGGCCGGAACGCGCGGGGACGTACGTTACAGGGCGGGCGTTTCCGCCCGCCCGCCCTCGGGGGCCCTCTCCAGGTTAGAGCCTCGCTCCCGGATTCGGGATGGCTCCGGGCGGGGGAAAAGTCCCGCCCGGGACAGCCCTCAGATCGCCGCGCCGAACAGGGCCCCGAGCCCGTACGTGAGCGCCGCGGCCGTACCGCCCAGGAACAGCTGCCGCAGCCCGCTGTACCACCAGCTGCGCGCCGTGACCCGCGCCACCAGCGCGCCGCAGGCGAAGAGCCCGGTCAGCGCGAGCAGCACGGCCGGCCACAGCGCGGTGGCGCCGAGCAGATACGGCAGTACGGGCAGCAGCGCGCCCAGGGCGAACGAGCCGAACGACGAGACGGCGGCGACCAGCGGCGACGGCAGATCGTCCGGGTCGATCCCCAGCTCCTCGCGCGCGTGTATCTCCAGCGCCTGCTCGGGGTCCTTCGAGAGCTGCCGGGCCACCTCACGGGCCAGCTCCGGCTCCACGCCGCGCGACACGTAGAGCGCGGCCAGCTCCTCCATCTCGTCGGCGGGGTGCTTCCGCAGCTCCCCGCGCTCCACGTCCAGCTCGGCCTGGACCAGCTCACGCTGGGAGGCGACCGAGGTGTACTCCCCGGCGGCCATCGAGAAGGCACCGGCCGCCAGGCCCGCGAGCCCGGTGATCACGATCGTCTGCTGGGAGACCGCGCCGCCCGCGACACCGGTCATCAGCGCGAGGTTGGAGACCAGTCCGTCCATCGCGCCGAACACCGCGGGACGCAGCCAGCCGCCGTTCACATCGCGATGCGTGTGGTTGTCACGGTGGGCCTCGTGGAGCGTTGCCTCGGTTTCGATGATGGACATGCCTCTCCCCTTTTTTCACGGGGGTGGGTTCCGGTCCGCCGAGGACCGGTGCCACCCCTCTCAACACTTCGAAAGTACGCACGAAAAACGGCTCCCGCCAGCAAGGAAGGCCGTACTTACCGGCGTTGGGCGCGGTCGCTCACCGGCGTCGGGCCGGGTCGCTCACCGGCGTCGGGCCGGGTCACGGCGCGGATGTCACCCGGGTGACAGCGGGGTTTCCCGGACTCCCCCGGCCCTCCGTGTGGCACAGATGCGGAGACACGGATGCGGTGTCACAGGCTCGCGCGAAAGGGCCACGCCATGGAGTCAGTCCCTCGCGATCCCGCGGCCGGGTCGGCCGACGCGCCCGAGACGGTCGACGCGGTCGAGACGGTCGACGCGGTCGAGACGGTCGACGTGACCGATCCGGTCGCGGTGCTCCGGGACCGGGCGCGCGGTGCCCTGCTCGGGCTCGCCGTCGGCGACGCGATCGGCGCCCCGGCGGAGAACATGCGGCCCTCCGAGATCCGCCGCCGCTGGGGCCGTATCGAAGGGTTCGTGACCGACAGTCCCGCGGGCACCGACGACACCGAGTACGCGATCTTCTCGGGGCTCCTGCTCGCCCGGCACGGCTCGGCCCTGACCGTCGCGCATGTGGAGAACGCCTGGCACCACTGGCTGGCGGACCACGACGAGGGCCCGTTCCGCGGGGCCGGCTTCAGCGAGCGCGGCACGCTGGAGAACCTGCGGCGCGGGCTCGCGGCGCCCATCACGGCCCAGCACCGGCACGCCTGGAGCGACGGGCTCGCGATGCGCGCCGCGCCGTTCGGCGTCTTCGCCGCGGGCCGCCCCGAGGAGGCCGCGCGGCTGGTCGCCGTCGACGGCCGGGTCAGCCACGACGGCGAGGGCATCTACGGCGGCCGGGCGGTGGCGGCCGGGGTCGCCGCCGCGATGGGCGGCGCCGGACCGGCCTCGGTGATCGCCGCCGCGCTCTCCGTGGTCCCGATGGACTCCTGGACGGCCCGCACCCTGCGCCGCGGGGTCGTCGCCGCGCAGCGGGCGTACCCCGACACCCTCACGATGGAGCGCGCCGTCCGCTCCTCGGTGGTCATCGGCGGCTACCCCTGGACCGATCTGGCGCCCGAGGCGGTGGGCCTGGCCTTCGGCGCGTTCGCGGCGGCGCGCGGGGACTTCCGTACGTCGGTCCTGACGGCGGTCAACATGGGCCGCGACGCCGACACCACCGCGGCGGTCGCGGGCGCCCTGGCGGGGGCGATGTCGGGGGCGGCGGCGATCCCCGGGGAATGGTCCTCGGCCATCGGCCCGGTCCGGGGCAGCTGCCTGCCCTCGATGCGCGGCTACCACGTACTGGACATCGCGGACCTGCTCATGCCGGACTACGACGAAAGGGTGGCGTCATGACAGCGAACGAGCGGACCCGGACCCGCGAGGACCGGGCGTGGGCCGAGGCACCCCACCCGCCGGAGCCCCCCGGCGGCCGGTGCGCGGCGGCCGGGAGCCGCTCCCCCGACGCCGCCCCTTCCGACGCCGCGCCTCCGGATGCCGCCGCCCGCGAGGCCATCGCCCGCGACGGCGTGCCACTCGACACCGTCCCTCCCGACGCCGCCCCTCCCCATGCCGCCGATCCCGACGCCGTCCCTCCCGACGCCGCCCCTCCCGACGCCGTCGGCCCCGGCGCCGTCCCCCTCCGCCGGATCGAGGGGCTGCTCCTCGGGCTCGCCGCCGGGGACGCCGCCGGATGGCCCGCCGCCCGGCACCGCGCCGCGCGGATGCCCGAGTGGACGCGCCGGCTCACCCGCGAGCTGGACACCTTCGCCGAGCAGAACGCGACCACCACCCTCCCCGTGCCCATCGCGCTCAACCAGCCCCCCGAGCCGCTCAGACTCGGCCCCTCCGACGACGCCGAGTGGGCCGCCTTCGCCGCCGAGTCCGTGCTCACCGCCGCCGGTGACCTCTTCCAGGACCTCGGCGCCGACCGCAGGATGCGCGCCGCCGTCGATCTCGCGTGGAACGCCCTCGCCTGCGAGATCGCCGCCGCGGCGGCCCGCGCGCCCGAGGTCGAGTCGGCCGTACCGCCCCTGCGGGCACGCATCTCCGTACGCGCGGGCCTCGGGAATCTCGCCACCGGACTGCGCCCGCCCGCCACCGGCCATGACAACCCGCACTACTTCGACGACGCCGCCTGCGTACGGGCCGTCGTGCTCGCCGCCGTCCACCCCGGCGATCCGGCCGCCGCCGCCGAACTCGCCGAGTTCGACGCCCGGTACACCCAGGACGGCGACGGCGTGCACGGCGCCCGCGCCATGGCCGCGGCCGTCGCGACCGCGCTCGGCGGCGGGGACACCGAGGCCGCCGTGGAAGCCGCTCTCGACCAGCTGCCCGAGCCCACGGAGATCGGCCGCAACGCCCGTCACGCCGTCAAGCTGGCCCGTGACTTCGCCGGTGAACCGGCCGGTGCCTTCGCGCTCGTACCGCTTCTTGAGCATCAGATCGTCGACCACGTCTACAGCTACGGCATCGCCGCGGCCGAGACCGTGCCCGTCGCCCTCGCCCTGGCCCTCGCCTCCGGTGGCAGCGTCGCCGGAGCGGTGCCCGCCGCCGCCTGCCTCTCCAGGGTCGCCGACTCCGCCCCCGCCCTGGCCGGCGCGCTGACCGGCGCGCTCGGCGGGGGCGACGCCGTACCGGCCACCTGGCGGGACGCCTGCCGGACCCTGCCGGGGTGTGCGCTCCCCCGGCTCGCCGGGACCGATCTCGTCGAACTCGCCGGACTGCTCGCAGCCACGGAACTGACCACTCCGGGTGGACAATTCCGACATGACGCCACAGTCCGGTGCGACACCCCAGCCAGGTACGACACCACAGTCCGGTACGACATCCCCGTCCGGTACGACATTCCAGCAGGGCATGACACCGAAGAGCGCGACGAGCGCGCCCCCGCCGACCCTTCCCCTCACCGACCGGATCACCGGCTGTCTGATCGGCGCGGCCGTCGGTGACGCGCTCGGCGGCCCGGTCGAGGGGTACTCCCCCGAGCAGATCGTGGAACGGCACGGCGGCCGGGTGACCGGCATCGTCGGACCGTGGAACGAGGACTGGCGCACCGCCCGCCCGCTCGCCCCGTACCACAAGGGCGACGGGCACATCACCGACGACACCCTCATGACGCACGCGCTGATCCGGGTGTACGAGAAGGTCCGCGACCATCTCGACGCGTACGCGGTCGCCGGCCATCTCGTGCCCGACCTGATCTCCACGCCCCGCTGGATCCCCGAGCTGGAGGCCGAGGCGCTGCCGCTCCAGCGGATCTTCCTCGCCGAGAAATGGCTGGTCACCCGATTGCACTACGGGCATGTCGATCCACGCGAGGCGGGCACGGGAAACATCGTCAACTGCGGTGCGGCGATGTACATGGCACCCATCGGTCTGGTCAACGCGGCGCATCCGGCCGCCGCCTACGCCGAGGCGATCGAGGTCGCGGGCGCACACCAGTCGTCGTACGGGCGGGAGGCGGCCGGGGTGTTCGCCGCCGCCGTGGCCGCCGCGTGTCTGCCGCACGCCACACCCGCCTCGGTGGTGGCGGCCTGTCTGGACCTGGCGAACGACGGCACGCGCGCGGCGATCGAGGCGGTCTGCGCGGTGGCCGCCCGGCACCGCGACACGGAGTCCGCGCAGCGCGGGCTGCGCGAGGCGGTCGCGCCGTTCGACACCGTCGGCCCGCACTACCGGGCCCCGTCGCTCGGCGCCCGCCGCCCCTCCCGGCTGCACTCCATCGAGGAACTCCCCATCGCGCTGGGCATGTTGCTGATCGGCGCGGGCGACTACCGCCGTACGGTCCTCGGCTCGGTCAACTACGGCCGGGACTGCGACTCGATCGCCACGATGAGCGGCGCGCTCGCCGGGGCGCTGGGCGGCGAGGCGGCCGTCCCCGCCGAGTGGGCGCGGGACGTGGCCGAGGCGAGCCGCCTCGATCTGCACGCCCCCGCGCGGGCGCTGACGAAGGTGGCGTACGAGGTGTTCGCCCGCGATACGGAACGGCGCCGCGCGCACGAGGCGGCCTTCGTCGAGCTGACGGCGTCCCAGGTGACGGCCCCTCATCTCGCTGCGGCTCAACAGCCGGCGGGCGTGCGATGACGGACCTGCGTCTCACCTGGGTGCAGCCCGAGGACCTGATCGGTCATGAACTGCGCCAGGCCGCCGAGGACGGCCGCGACGCCGCCCGGATCGCCGCACGCTGGCACGCGGCGGGCGGCCTGCCCGCCCCGGACCGCGCGGGCGCCTCCCCGGTACCCGCCACCTCCCGGCTACGGTCGCTGGCGGCCGGGCTGCTGGACGAACTGGCCCTGCTGCCCGCGCCCCTCGCGGACGCGGAACCGACGGATCTGCCCGCGATCCGGGCCGCCTGCCCCGCCTGGCCCGGCACCCCGCGTGAGCCGTCGCCCGCCCTCTCCGTCCCCCGGCTGCACGCCGCCTGGCTCGGCCGGGCCGTGGGCTGTCTGCTGGGCAAACCCGTCGAGAAGCTCCCCCTCGCCGGCATCCGGGCCCTCGCCCGCGCCACCGGCAACTGGCCGCTGCGCACCTGGTTCACGGCCGAGGGGGTGCCGGACGAGCTGGCCGCCGCGTACCCGTGGAACCGCCGCTCCGCGCCGGTCTCGCTCGCCGAGAACATCGACGGGATGCCCGAGGACGACGACCTCAACTACCCCCTGCTCACGGTGGAACTGCTCCGGCGCCACGGCCGCGGCTTCACCACCGCCGACGTCGCGCGGCTCTGGCTCGACGAACTGCCCGCCGGACGTACGTTCACCGCCGAACGCGTCGCGTACCGCAATCTGCTCAGCGGGATCGAGCCGCCGGAGACCGCCCGGTACCGCAATCCGTTCCGGGAGTGGATCGGGGCGGCCATCCGCGCGGACGTCCACGGCTGGACCAACCCCGGCGACCCGGCGGCCGCCGCCGCGCAGGCGCACCGGGAGGCGACACTCACCCATACGGCGAACGGGGTGTACGGAGCGATGTTCGTCGCGGCCGTCATCGCCGCGGCGGCCCGCACCGACGAGGTGCACGGCTGTCTGAGGGCCGGGCTGTCCGTCGTACCGCCGCGCTCCCGCCTCGCCGGGGCGGTCGCCTTCGGGATCGAATCCGCCCGCGCCCACCGGGACTTCGAGACCGTGGCCGACACGCTCCACGCCGCCTACGGCCACTACCACTGGGTCCACGTCCTGCCCAACGCCGCGCTGCTGGCCGCCGCGCTGACCCACGCGGACGGCGACTTCAGCGGCTCCATCTGCCGTGCGGTGTCCGGGGGCTGGGACACCGACTCGAACGGCGCGACGGCAGGATCCGTCGCCGGGCTGCTGGCCGGCCATCCGGCCAGGCTGCCCGAGCGCTGGACCGCCCCGCTCAAGAACCGGCTCGCCACCTCCGTCGCCGGGTTCGACGGCATCGGTTTCGACACGCTCGCCGAGCTGACCCGTGCCGTGGCCCATGGCCCGGCCGGGCGGGAGCCGCGGAGGGAGGCGCGTCGCACATGAGCGGCATCGTGGTGCTCGGCAGCGCCAACATGGACCTCGTCGTGTATGTCGCGCATGCCCCGAAGCACGGGGAGACCGTGACGGGCCGGGAGTTCCGTACGATTCCCGGCGGCAAGGGCGCCAACCAGGCCGTCGCCGCCGCCCGTCTCGGCGGTCAGGTCGCGATGATCGGCGCGGTCGGCGCGGACGAGTACGGGGAGCTGCTGCGGCACACCCTCGAAGCCTCCGGGGTCGACACGGATCTCCTGCGCACCGACGAGGGGGCCTCGGGCACCGCCCATATCGTGGTCGACGACGAGGGCGGCAACGCGATCGTCGTCATCCCGGGGGCGAACGGTACGTTCAGCGGGCTCGGCCCCGGCGACGAGACCGTGATCGCCGCCGCCGACGCCCTGCTCCTCCAGCTCGAACTGCCCCTGCACGCCGTACTGGAAGGCGCGGAGGCGGCACACCGGCACTCCGTACGGACCGTTCTCACCCCCGCGCCCGCCCAGCCCCTGCCGCCGGAACTCCTCGCCGCCGTCGATCTGCTCGTCCCCAACGAGCACGAGGCGGCCACGCTCACCGGGTTCGCCGCCCCGCACGCGGCGGCCGAGGCCCTGCTCCGGCAGGTCCCCGAGGTCGTGATCACCATGGGAGCGGCGGGGAGTCTGTACGCGGCCCGTGGCGCGGCGCCCGTGACGGTGACCGCGCCCCGGGTGCCCGCCGTGGACACCACCGGCGCAGGTGACACCTATGTGGCCGCCCTCGCCGTCGCGCTCTGCGAGGGCCTCCCCATGCCCGAGGCGATGCGCTGGGCGTCGGCCGCCGCCGCGCTCTGCGTGCAGCGCCCCGGGGCGTCCACCTCCATGCCGTACCGCACCGAGATCGAGGTCCGATGACCGCGCACGCCCCCAGCAGCCCCGCCCCCGGACAGCCTGAATCCGGCCGGCCCGCCCCAGCACAGCCGAACCCCGCCGAGGCCGCCACCGGCCGGCCCGCCCCGCCCCTCGCCGGTCTGCGCGTCCTCGACCTCGCGACGCTCTTCGCGGGCCCGCTCGCCGCCACCATGCTCGGTGACTTCGGCGCCGAGGTGATCAAGATCGAGCACCCCACCCGCCCCGATCCGTCGCGCGGACACGGCCCCGCGAAGGACGGCGTGGGCCTGTGGTGGAAGCTCCTCGGCCGCAACAAGCGCCCCATCACCCTCGACCTCTCCACCCCGGGCGGCCGTGATCTGCTGCTCAGGCTGGCCGCCGGGGCCGATGTGATCATCGAGAACTTCCGGCCGGGCACCCTGGAGAGATGGGGCCTCGGCTGGGAGGAGCTGTCCGCCGCCAACCCCCGGCTCGTACTCGCGCGGGTGACGGGCTTCGGACAGTTCGGCCCGTACTCCCACCGGCCCGGCTTCGGCACACTCGCCGAGGCCATGAGCGGGTTCGCCGCCGTCACGGGCGAGCCGGACGGGCCGCCCACCCTGCCGCCCTTCGGTCTCGCCGACTCGATCGCCGCGCTGGCCACGGCGTACGCGGTGATGACGGCGCTCAGCGGCCGGGCCGGCACGGGCCGCGGCCAGGTGGTGGATCTGGCGATCATCGAGCCGATCCTCACGGTCCTCGGCCCGGGGCCCCTCTGGTACGACCAGCTCGGCTACGTACAGCCACGCACCGGCAACCGCTCCCGCAACAACGCCCCGCGCAACACCTACCGCACGGCCGACGGCTCCTGGCTGGCGGTCTCCACCTCCGCGCAGTCCATCGCCGAGCGTGTGATGCGCCTGGTGGGCCGCCCGGAGCTGATCGACGAGCCGTGGTTCACCACCGGCAGCGGGCGCGCGGACCACGCCGGCGTACTGGACGACGCCGTCGGCGACTGGATGGCCCGGCACACCCGCGAGGAGGCCATGGCCGAGTTCGAGAAGGCGGAGGCCGCGGTCGCGCCCGTCTACGACATCCGCGACGTCATGGCGGACCCCCAGTACCAGGCCCTGGACACCATCACCGAGGTCCCCGACCCGGAGCTGGGGCCCCTCAGGATGCAGAACGTCCTCTTCCGGCTCTCCGAGACCCCCGGCGCCATCCGCTGGGCGGGCCGCCCGCACGGCGCGGACACCGACAGCGTCCTGACCGAGCTGGGCCTGTCCGGAACCGAGATCGCCGCGCTCCGCTCGGCGGGCGCGCTGTGACGGCGCCGCTCACCTGCCCGGCCCCGCTCACCTGGCTGTATGTGCCCGGGGACCGGCCGGAGGTGATGGCGAAGGCGCTGTCCTGCGGCGCGGAAGTCGTGATCGTCGACCTGGAGGACGCGGTGGCGCCCGATCGCAAGGAGTACGCGCGCGCCGCCACCGCCGAGTTCCTCTCGGCCCCCCACGAGACCCCGGTCCATGTCAGGATCGCCGACGAACGCGACCTGCCGTCGCTGGTCGGCCTCCCGGGACTGTCCGGGCTGCGCGTTCCGAAGGTCAGCCACGCCTCGGACCTCCACCGCGTCGCCTCGCGCGCGCCCGGGGTCGCGCTCTACGCGCTGCTCGAATCGGCTCTCGCCGTGGAACACGCCCACACCATCGCCACCGCCCACCCGGCGGTCCGTGGCATCGCCCTGGGCGAGGCCGATCTCCGCGCGGATCTGGGGGTACGGGACGACGCGGGCCTGGACTGGTCGCGCGGCCGGGTCGTGGTCGCGGCCCGCGCGGCGGGTCTGGCACCGCCCGCGCAGTCGGTCTACCCCGACGTGCGGGACCTGGACGGTCTCGCGGCGTCCTGCCGCCACGGCAGGGCGCTGGGGCTGGTCGGCAGGGCGGCGATCCATCCGCGCCAGCTGCCGGTCATCGAGCGGGCGTATCTGCCCACGGCCCGGGAAGTCGTCGAGGCCGAGGAGATCATCGAGGCGGCGGCCGACGCGGGGGCCCGCGCGCTGCCCGACGGCCGTTTCGTGGACGCGGCGATCGTGGCGGCGGCGCGCAGAACCCTGTCGCTCGCCGCCCGCCGCTGACACGCGGGCGGCGCTGCTTCCGCGACGCGCCCCGGAGGCCCGAAGACCTCAGCCGCGTCCGTCCGAGGCCGCTCCGGACACCGGATCCTCCGCCTTCCCGGCGGCTCCGGGCGCCTCGGCGGTCACGGCGTCCTCACCGGAGCCGGTCCCCGCGGACTCCGCGGTGCCGCCGTCCTTCTTCGCGGCGACGGCGTCCTTGTCCGGTTCCACGATCTCCTCGCGGCCGGGCCTGACCTTGCTGGAGACCACCAGATAGACGACAGCGAGGACGAAGAGGATCATCGCGGTCCACACATTGAGCCGGAGGCCCAGGATGTGGTGCGCCTCGTCGACCCGCATGTACTCGATCCAGGCACGGCCCGTGCAGTACGCCGCGACATAGAGCGCGAAGACCCGGCCGTGTCCGAGCTTGAAGCGACGCTCGGCCCAGATGACCAGCGCGGCGACCCCGAGGCACCACAGGGACTCGTACAGGAACGTCGGGTGGTAGAGGCCGGCCTCCCGGTTGGGGCCCTCACTGATCTTCAGCGCCCACGGGAGATCGGTCGGCCTGCCGTACAGCTCCTGGTTGAACCAGTTTCCCCAGCGGCCGAAGGCCTGGGCGACGGCGAGGGCCGGGGCCAGCGCGTCGGCGAACGGCGGAAGCGCGATCCCCCGGCGGCGGCAGCCGATCCACGCGCCCACCGCGCCCAGCATCACCGCGCCCCAGATGCCGAGGCCGCCTTCCCAGATCTTGAAGGCGTCGACCCAGTCGCGCCCCTCACCGAAGTACAGCTCGTAGTCGGTGATGACGTGGTACAGCCGGCCGCCGAGCAGACCGAACGGTACGGCCCAGACGGCGATGTCCGTGGTCGTTCCCGGCTTGCCGCCACGGGCGACCCAACGCCGGTTGACGATCCAGAGGGCGACGAACAGGCCGACGAGAATGGCGAAGGCATAGCCGCGCAGCGGGAGCGGTCCGAGGTGGATTACTCCGGTCGACGGGCTGGGAATGTATGCAAGGTCCATGGCAGGACCGACGCTACAGTGCCGGACGGGACCCGCGGCAACCCGTCCGGCAACTTCTGCATAACGAGCTCAGGCCGGCGGGGTCCCCGCGGGCGTCGATTCGACCGGGATCGACGAGGGCGCGGACGGCGTGGTCGTCCCCGCCTTCTTGCCCTTGTTGGCCTCCCTGACCCATTTCTTCAGGTTGTCGGGGGTGATGTTCTCGGCGCCCTTCTTCGGGAAGACCGACTGACCGTTGAGCAGCACCGTCGGCGTCCCGGAGAATCCGCCCGTGCGGAACGCCTCCGCGGACTTGTTCACCCAGTCGTCGTGCTTGCCGTCGTCCACGCACGCCCGGAAACCGGGCGCGGACTCCAGCCCGTCGACCTTGCCCGCCAGCTCCAGCAGATGGCTGTTCTTGGCGAAGGCGTCGTCCGTCTCCGCCGGCTGGTTCTGGTAGAGCACGTCGTGGTACGGGGCGAACTCGCCGGCGTCCTGCGCGCACGCCGCCGCGTTGGCCGCGCGCAGCGAGCCCGTACCGCCCATGTTGCCGTCGATGATCGTGGCGAGGTGGTATTCGACCTTGAGTTCCCCCGCCTTCTCCAGCTCCTGGATCGTGCTCCTGAAGCCGTTCTCGAACTGGGCGCAGGCCGGGCAGCGGAAGTCCTCCCACACCGTGAGCGTGGACGGCGCGTCCGTCGCTCCCACGGGGATCGCCAGATCGTCCTTGCCCGTCAGCCCCGACGGAGCGCTGACCGGGCCCCCCGCGCTGTCCGCCTTGTCCTTGCCGGCGTTCGCGACGACCAGCCCGACCACCGCGACGAGGCCGAGGACCCCGACCACCGCCGCGGAGACGACCAGGGTGCGCCGGCGCTTCTCCCGCGTCCTGTCCGCCGCACGTTCCTGCTGGAGCCGCTCTCTCGCGCTCCGTTTTTCCTCACGGTTCTTCTCGCTCACGCCCACAGCAACGAACCGGGGAGGCGCCTACGCACCTCCCCGGTCCCAGGTCCACCCGTACGGGTGAGATCACCCGTCAGCGCTTGCGAACGCCCTCGGCCAGCTCACCGGCGAGCGCGCGGACGGCGGCCAGTCCCGCCACCTCGTCCTCCGCGTCCAGCATCCGCTTCACGAACGCGGACCCGACGATCACACCGTCCGCGAATCCGGCGACCTCGGCCGCCTGCTCCGCGTCGGACACCCCGAGCCCGACACAGACCGGCAGCCCGGTCGTGGCGCGCGTACGGCCCACCAGGTTCCTGGCCTCCAGGCCCACCGAGGCACGCGTACCGGTGACGCCCATCAGCGACGCGGCGTACACGAAGCCACTGCCCGCCGCCGTGATCTTCGCCAGCCGCTCGTCCTTGCTGCTCGGAGCCACCACGAACACGGTCGCCAGCCCGTGCTTCTCGGCGTGCTCACGCCACAGCGCGGACTCCTGCACGGGCAGGTCAGGGAGAATGCACCCGGCGCCGCCCGCCTCGGCCAGCTCGGCGGTGAACCGCTCGACCCCGTACCGGTCGATCGGGTTCCAGTAGGTCATCACGAGCACCGGCTTACCGGTCGCCTCGTACGCCTCGCGGACCGTCCGCATCACATCCGCGATCTTCACACCGCCCCGCAGCGCGATGTCGTCGGCGGTCTGGATGACGGGCCCGTCGAGCACGGGGTCGCTGTGCGGCAGCCCCACTTCCACCACGTCCGCGCCCCCGTCGAGGACGGCCTTCACGGCCTCGATCCCGCCGTCCACGGTCGGGAACCCGGCGGGAAGATACGCGATCAGCGCGGCGCGGTCCTCGGCCTTCGCCGCCGCGAGCGTGTCACTCAGCAGCTGGATGTTCCCGCTCACTTGGTGCCCTCCCCGTCGTACAGCCCGAAGTAGCGGGCGGCCGTGTCCATGTCCTTGTCGCCGCGCCCGGACAGGTTGACGATGATCAGCCCGTCCTCGCCCAGCTCCCGTCCGACCTCCAGCGCGCCGGCCAGCGCGTGCGCGCTCTCGATCGCCGGGATGATGCCCTCCGTACGCGACAGCAGCAGCAGCGCCCGCATCGCGTCGTCGTCGGTCACCGCCCGGTACTCCCCGCGCCCGCTGTCCTTGAGATACGCGTGCTCGGGCCCGATGCCCGGATAGTCGAGACCGGCCGAGATCGAGTACGGCTCGGTGATCTGGCCCTCCTCGTCCTGGAGGACGTACGACCGCGACCCGTGCAGGATGCCGGGCTCGCCGGCGGTCAGGGTGGCGGCGTGCTCCCCGGTCTCGATCCCGTGCCCGGCCGGCTCACAGCCCACCAGCCGCACGCCCGCGTCGGGGATGAACGCGTGGAAGAGCCCGATCGCGTTGGACCCGCCCCCCACACACGCCACAGCGGCGTCGGGGAGCCGCCCGGCCCGCTCCAGGATCTGCCGCCGCGCCTCGACGCCGATGACCCGGTGGAAGTCCCGGACCATCGCGGGGAAGGGGTGCGGTCCCGCGACCGTCCCGAACAGATAGTGCGTACGGTCCACATTGGCGACCCAGTCGCGGAACGCCTCGTTGATGGCGTCCTTCAGCGTCCGGCTCCCGGACTTCACGGGCACGACCTCGGCACCGAGCATCCGCATCCGGGCCACGTTCAGGGCCTGGCGCTCGGTGTCGATCTCGCCCATGTAGATGGTGCATTCGAGCCCGAACAGCGCACAGGCGGTCGCGGTCGCGACCCCGTGCTGCCCGGCGCCGGTCTCGGCGATGACGCGGGTCTTGCCCATCCGCTTCGTCAGCAACGCCTGCCCCAGCACATTGTTGATCTTGTGGGAGCCGGTGTGGTTCAGATCTTCCCGCTTGAGGAACACACGGGCGCCACCTGCGTGCCCGGCGAACCGCGGGACCTCGGTCAGCGCGCTGGGCCGGCCGGTGTAGTGGACCAGGAGGTCTTCGAGTTCGGCGGCGAAGGCGGGATCGCCCTTGGCCTTCTCGTACTCGACGGCGACCTCGTCGACGGCGGCGACGAGGGCCTCGGGAATGAACATGCCGCCGAAGGCACCGAAGTACCCTTCGGCGCTCGGGACATGACCGTCGGGGTCAGGAACGAAAAACTCGGACACGCGAGAACTCCTCGGAAACAACGGAGACGGAGGGGGAGCACCGTGTCGCGCCAAGGCGGGACGCCCCCGCACCCGGCAACGGACGCGAGGGGACGGGCCACGGAGGCACGGCACCGTACGCACAGCGCACAGTCACCGCACCCCGGGCACGGCACCGCGCGACGCACAGTCACCGCACCCTCGGCCCGGCCACGCCTAACGCGCGGCCCCGCGCCATCGCATCCCGTTGACCTGACCCGGCTCATCGCCGATCACGTACCGCACCCGCCGCCCGTGCACCCGCCGCGCCGGCGCACGGCAGCCACGCGGCCGGCACCCACGCGCCAGCGGCGCGTGCGGCACACGCACGGCAGCGAAAGTCACGGACACGGCGAGGTCAGTCCCTCCCGTGCCGCAGCGCCGGATGCGCGCCCGCGGCCACCAGATCGGCCACCGCCGACTTCGGGTCCCGGCCGGTCACCAGCGACTCGCCGACAAGCACCGCGTCGGCCCCGGCGTTCGCGTACGCGATCAGGTCGTGCGGCCCGCGCACCCCCGACTCGGCGATCTTCACGATGCCGGCCGGGATCTCGGGAGCGACCCGCTCGAACGTGCTCCGGTCGACCTTCAGCGTCTTCAGATCGCGCGCGTTGACACCGATGATCTTCGCCCCGGCGTCCACGGCCCGCTCGACCTCGTCCTCGTCGTGCACCTCGACGAGCGGAGTGAGCCCGATCGACTCGGCACGCTCGATCAGCGAGACCAGGGCCGGCTGCTCCAGCGCGGAGACGATCAGCAGCACCAGGTCGGCGCCGTACGCCCGCGCCTCCCACAGCTGGTACGAGGTGACGATGAAGTCCTTGCGCAGGACCGGGATGTCGACCCTGGCGCGTACGGCCTCCAGATCGGCCAGCGAGCCGCCGAAGCGCCGCTGCTCGGTCAGTACGGAGATGACGGCGGCGCCGCCCGCCTCGTAGTCGGCGGCGAGGGCCGCGGGGTCGGCGATCGCGGCGAGCGCGCCCTTCGACGGGCTGGAGCGCTTGACCTCGCAGATCACATGGACGCCCTCGCCGCGCAGCGCGGCGACGCCGTCCTTGGCCTGGGGCGCCTTCGCCGCGCGCTCCTTGAGCTCGTCAAGGCCCACGCGCGCCTGCCGCTCTGCGAGGTCGGCGCGTACGCCTTCGATGATCTCGTCGAGCACACTCACGCGAGCGGCCCCCTTCCGGGACTGGTTCGAATCAAGCTCGGTCGCCGATCAGATCGGCAATGGGATCAGGATCAGCCATATCGATGCTATCCGGAACTCGCCGGACGACCCGCATCCGGTGGGCCGAGCATGACACCGCCCGACCATCATGGCGCGAGCGACGAGCCGAAGGGCACGTTTCTGATGACGCTGAAGGCCAGGATCACCCCGCCGAGGACCCACCACCAGACGGGCCGCACGGTGAGGGCGACGGGGAGCCCCTTCCTGGCACGTACGAGCCACACCACCCACAGGACGGCGAAGAGCGGGTAGCCGACGGTGGCGAGGGCGTTGTCGCCGAGGGCCGTGAGCCAGTCGCCGTGTGCGACGGCGTGGGCGCTGCGCAGCCCGCCGCAGCCGAAGCAGAGGAGGCCGGTCAGGGCGTACAGCGGGCAGACCGGGTAGTGGCCGGTCTCGTTCGGGTCGACGAGCCCGACGTAGGTGAACGCGGCGGCCACTCCGGCCAGGGTGGCGAGCGGCGCCAGCAGCCGACGCGCCGTCGCCGGCGGCCGGGCGGCCACCGGCGGGGACACGGGGGCCGGTGGAGGGATCGCCGGACGGGCCGGCTGGTCGGGCGCGGGCACAGGCAGGGCGTCATCCACCCGCTGATTGTCCCCCGCTCGTACGGAAAGACGCAGCCCGGCCTCGCCGGACTGCGTCTCGGTGCGTACGGAACCGGTGTGTACCGGACCGGTGCGTACGGAACCGGTGGGTACCGATCGGTGCGCGGAACCAGTGCGCGCGGGAAGGAGCGCGCTGCGTCAGACGGTCTGCGTCTGGGCCGCGGCCTCGGGGCGGACCTGCTGCGTCCCGGCGGCGTTCTCCAGCTGCTGCCGCACCGCGGCGGCCCTGGCCTCCGCCAGCGCGGCCGACTCCTTCGGCTTGCCCAGGCCCGCGGCCCTCATCGCCAGGCCGACGACACCACCGAGCAGGACCACGCCGATACCGGCCCAGAACCCGGGCTGGTTCGCCCCCACCATGAAGGCTCCCGCGATGCAGAAGCCGATGATGGAGATGGTGACGCCGGTCCAGGCGGCCGGGGTGTGTCCGTGGCTGGTGCCCGCCATGAGTTGCTCCTCGTTGCTGGTGCGCTGTGTGAGTCGGACGCTCACGCACATTGTCCCGCATGCGGGACCCGTACCGGCCCGTGGGGTCCGTCGGTGTGAGTCAGCTCTCGCCTGTGAGTCAGCTCTCGCGCGTGGGGTCCTCGCCCCGGTCGAGGGCCTTCCACAGGTCCTCGGGGCGGTCCGGGTCCACCGCGGGCGCCGTGCGTGCCGTACGCCCGCGCCCGCCGGGACCTCCGCCGGGCCCGGCCGTGCCGGTGGGCGCGCCCGGCCGCTCGTAGCGGCCCGACATCCCCGGCCAGCGCCGCCCGTACACGAGGGCCAGCGCCCCGGCGAGCAGGATCAGCAGGCCGCCGGCGGTCGTCACGTACGGCCACACGGTATGGGTCAGGGCGTCGACGGTGGCGGCGCTGTCGCCGGTGGTCCTGGCGGCCTTCTCGTCGAGGGCCGTGCTGTCCGACGCGCCGAGGAACGCGGCGACGGCCGCGCCCGCGCCGCTCAGCGCGAGCAGCGCCGCGACGAGGAGACGCCCCGCGCCGCGTACGGCGAAGACGGCGACGAGCGCCGCGAGGCCGACGATGCCGAGGGCGGCCGGAACGCCGGTGACATCCCGGCCGTCGGCGTCGAGCGGCACGGAACCACCGCCGACGGCGGCGATCCCCTCGGCCCAGATCTGGCCGGAGGCGATCAGCGCGACGGCGGCGCCGGCGGCGCCGAGCAGCAGGGCCGCGGCGAGCGCCCGACGGCCCCCGCCGCCGCTCCTGGCGGTGGCCGCGGGTCCTGCGGTACGGGGCTGGGGTACGGGTACGGCACTCACGCACCCCACTATCCCCTACGGCTCCAACCGCCCGGCCGCCCGGGGGTTACCCGGCGTTCAGCCGGTTCGCCGTGTGGACGGCGCGGAGCACCGCGGCGGCCTTGTTACGGCACTCCGTGTCCTCCGAGACCGGGTCCGAGTCGGCGACGACACCCGCCCCCGCCTGCACATAGGCCGTGCCGTCGCGCAGCAGGGCGGTACGGATGGCGATGGCGGTGTCGGAGTCGCCCGCGAAGTCGAGATAGCCCACACAGCCGCCGTACAGTCCGCGCCGGGTGGGTTCCACCTCGTCGATGATCTGCATGGCGCGCGGCTTGGGGGCCCCGGAGAGGGTGCCCGCGGGGAAGCAGGCGGTCAGTACGTCGAAGGCGCCGCGCCCCTCGGCGACCCGTCCGGTCACCGTCGACACGATGTGCATGACGTGCGAGTAGCGCTCGACGGACATGAAGTCGACCACCTCGACGGTGCCGGGCTCGCAGACCCGGCCGAGGTCGTTGCGGCCGAGGTCCACGAGCATCAGATGCTCGGCGCGCTCCTTGGGGTCGGCGAGCAGTTCGTCGGCGAGCGCCTGGTCCTCCTTCGGCGTGGCGCCGCGCGGCCGGGTGCCCGCGATGGGGTGGACCATCGCCCGGCCGTCCTCGACCTTGACGAGCGCCTCCGGGCTGGAGCCCACGACGTCGAAGCCGTCGAAGCGGAACAGGTACATGTACGGCGACGGGTTGGTGGCCCTGAGGACCCGGTAGACATCCAGCGCGCTCGCGGTGACGGGGGTCTCGAAGCGCTGGGAGGGGACGACCTGGAAGGCCTCGCCCGCCCTGATGCGCTCCTTGATGTCCTCGACCACGGCCTGGTAGTCGGGGCCGCCCCAGAGCGCGGTGTACTCGGGCAGTTCCGAGGCGGGCAGCGCGGTGGGCGCGGACCGTACCGGCTCGGCGAGATCGGCGGCCATGGCGTCGAGCCGGGCGACGGCGTCCGCGTACGCCTCGTCCACTCCGGTGTCGCGGTCGTTGTGGTTGATGGCGTTGGCGATCAGCAGGACGGTGCCGTCCCAGTGGTCGAGCACGGCGAGGTCCGAGGTGAGCAGCATGGTCAGCTCGGGGATGCGCAGATCGTCGCGGGCGTGCTCGCCGATCCGCTCCAGCCGCCTGACCATGTCGTAGCCGAGGTAGCCGACCATGCCGCCGGTGAAGGGCGGCATGCCGGAGGAGAGGTCGCGGGGGGTGTGCAGGGTCTCCACGGTGGCGCGCAGGGCCGTCAGCGGGTCGCCGTCGAGGGGGACCCCGACGGGCGGGGTGCCGAGCCAGTGGGTTTCGCCGTCGCGCTCGGTGAGCGTGGCGGCCGACCGTACACCGATGAAGGAGTAGCGGGACCAGGAGCGGCCGTTCTCCGCGGACTCCAGCAGGAACGTGCCGGGGCGCTCGGCGGCGAGCTTGCGGTACAGGCCGACCGGAGTGTCGCCGTCCGCGAGGAGGCGCCGGCTGACGGGGATGACGCGGCGGTCCACCGCCAGCTTGCGGAAGGTCTCAAGGTCCATGGCGGCTGACCCTACTCGTTGGACGGGAGGCATTGGGTGCGGACGGTGGAACGTCCGCTCCGTACGGTGACCCCCGTACGGAGCCTTCCGTACGGGGGCCGGCGATCGTTTCCGTACGGTACGACGGCGGTCACGGCCGGGAGATCAGCGGCCGAGCGGCAGTACGCCGGCGTCGAAGCAGGTCCGCGCGCCGGTGTGGCAGGCGGCGCCCACCTGGTCGACCTGGACCAGGACGGTGTCGGCGTCGCAGTCGAGGGCGACGGACTTCACGTGCTGGACATGGCCCGAGGTGTCGCCCTTGACCCAGTACTCCCGCCGGCTGCGCGACCAGTAGGTGCAGCGGCCGGTGGTCAGGGTGCGGTGCAGCGCCTCGTCGTCCATCCAGCCGAGCATCAGCACCTCG
Organism: Streptomyces sp. NPDC039430; assembly: GCF_055639435.1. Classification (NCBI taxonomy): domain Bacteria; kingdom Bacillati; phylum Actinomycetota; class Actinomycetes; order Kitasatosporales; family Streptomycetaceae; genus Streptomyces; species Streptomyces sp. NPDC039430. The sequence goes on from NZ_JBVKAK010000001.1 coordinate 135,312, forward strand.
CCGGTGTCGTACTGCTGGGCGATGGCCGGGACGAGGCCGTCGGCGCTGCGCTTGAGCCGGTCGGCGATGGCGGGGTCGAGTCCGCCGGCCGGGTCCGCGGGTGGGGGCGAGCTGGTCATACGGCCATTGTGCCGCGCCCGCGCGGCGGGCGGCCGGGACGTCCACTGGGCGGACGGGACCGTACCGCCGTAGGCTTACCGGCATGTCGACCCATGCGAAGCGTGAACGACTTCTGCTCGCCGACCTGTTGGAGGCGGCGGGCCCCGATGCGCCGACGCTCTGCGAAGGCTGGCTGACCCGCGATCTGGCGGCCCATGTCGTGGTCCGCGAGCGCCGCCCCGACGCGGCGGGCGGGACGCTGCTGCCTGTGCTCAGGAACCGGCTCGAACGGGTGCAGGCGGAGTACCTCGCCAAGCCGTACGAGGAACTGATCCAGCTGATCCGTACCGGCCCGCCCCGGATGTCCCCGTTCGGCGTCAAACAGATCGACGAGGCCGCGAACACCATCGAGTTCTATGTCCACGCGGAGGACGTACGGCGGGCGCAGCCCGACTGGGCGCCCCGGGAGCTGGACAGCGTCTTCGCGAACACGCTGTGGTCACGGCTGGAGAAGGCCGGCCGGATGATGGGGCGGAAGTCCCCGGTCGGCCTGGTGCTGCGCCGCCCGGACGGCCAGACGGCCGTGGCCCACCGCGGCACCCCGGTGGTGACGGTCACCGGCGAGCCGGGCGAGCTGCTGCTCTTCACGTTCGGCCGGCAGGCGGCGGCGAACGTGGAGCTGGACGGCGACAAGGACGCGATCGGACGGGTCCAGCAGGCGAGCCTCGGTATCTAGGGCGCGCCCCGGTATCCGGACGGGCCCTGTCCGCACCAGGTCCCGTCCGGTACAGGGCCCCTCCCGGTACAGCGCCACGCGCCTCAGGACGCGGGCAGTTCGGCGCGGCGGAGTGCCGTGAAGCAGAGGCCGAGCAGGCCCCCCGTGCCGCACACCGCCGCGCTGACGACGAAGACGGGGCCGGTGCCCCACAGGCCGGTCGCCACGCCGGTGACCGGGTAGCAGAGCGGCGCGACGCCGAGTGTGAAGAGTGTCGCCACAGATGTGACCCGGCCCATGTAGGCCGGGTCGGCCGTCGTCTGGAGCAGGGCTCCGGTCAGCGCGCCGCTCAGCCCCGCCAGCAGTCCGATGCAGACGCCCGCGAGGACGGCCAGGGCGAGCGAGGGCGCGTACGCGAGTGCCGCGACGGCGACGGCTCCGCCGCACAGGACGACGGACAGCGTGAGTCCGGCGCGCGGTATCCGTCCGCGCACCGTGAGCAGCAGTGAACTGGCGCCCGCGCCCGCGCCGAAGGCCGCGACGATCCATCCCATGCCGTCGGCGCCCCAGCCGCGCTCCCGGACGAGCAGGGTGAGTCCGATGTTGAGCGGGCCGACGAAGCCCAGTTCACCGATGGCGATGACCAGCATCAGCGGGGCGAGCACGCGATGGCGGCGGATGTGGCGCAGCCCGTCCCGCCCGAGGTGCTGGTGGAGCCCGAGGTGCCGGTGGAGCCCGAGGTGCTGGTGGACCTGGGGAGTCAGCCGCGGTGCGGGCAGTTCCCCCGGTACTCCGCGATGGCCGGGCCCGGCTCGGGCAGCGGGCAGAGGAACTGCTCGTAGCGGGTGTCGTTGTCGATGAACCGCTTCAGCCAGGAGACGCTGTACTTCGCGATGGTGGTGTTCGCGGTGTTCGGCGCGTTGTGGGTGGCTCCCTTCAGTTCCAGATACGCCTTGTCGAGCGAGCCCGGCAGCGAGGTGTAGAACGGCTCGGAGTGGGAGGCGACGGGCGCGACGGTGTCGCCGTCCGCCCCCACCAGCAGAGTGGGGGTCCGCACTTCGGGCCAGGTCTGGTCCAGGTTCCAGGCGGTCAGCGGGACGGCCGCCTTCAGTGAGGTACGCCTCTTGGCGGCCTCCAGCGCGCCGCCTCCGCCCATCGAGTGGCCCATGACGCCCAGCCGCGCGCGGTCGATCCGGCCGCTGACGGCCGAACTCCCCGTCAGATGGTCGAGCGCGGCGAGGAGTTGGCCGCCCCGGCTCGCGGGCTGGTCGAGGACGGTGACGGTGTCGATGGTGAAGACGACGAAGCCCTGGGAGGCGATCCGGGGGCCGAGCCACGCGAGGCTCGACTGCGTGCCGGTGAAGCCGGGCACGACGGCCACGGCGCCGAAGGTGCCGTCCGCGGTGGCGGTCGGGTAGTAGATCGTGCCGCCGCCGAACCCGCTGACGGCGGCCCGGGGGACCGGGATCTGCGAGACGGCGTACGGGCCGCGGCCGGCCTCGATGGACGCCACGGTCGGGGCGGGTCCGCGCTCGTACGGATTGTCCGCGGCCCCGGCGAGGCCGGTCGCGTGGGCGCCGGACGCGCCGGGAACCAGCGCGGCCACCAGAGCGGCGGTCGCGAGCGCGCCCGCACATAAGCGCGGGGAGCGTGAGGCCGGGCAGTCGGAGGCCGGGCAGTCGGAAGCCTGGGAGTCGGAAACCTGGGAGCGTGCGGCCGGGGAGTCGGACGCGGCGGGGGGTGGTGGGGAGTACGGATGCACGGCGGGTGCCTCTCGGTCGTGACGGGGCCACACCGGAAGCCGCCTGAAGCCGCCGCAAACCGTCGGATGCCGCCGGGCGCACCGGAGTGGAACCGCGATGATGACTGGCGGTTCCACTGTCGCGGCGCAACCGGCGGATAAGCACCGGCGAGTTCACCGGTCTTCACCAGTTCCCGCCGGTTCTCACCGGTTCTCACCGAACCTGCCCGATCTTCACGAACGGAGGCGGACCGGCCGAATCCGTACGGGGGCAGCGCCGGGTCAGCGCACCGGGTGACCCGCCTCGCGCAGCGCGCCCTTGACCTCCGAGATCCGCAGATCTCCGAAGTGGAAGACCGAGGCGGCCAGCACGGCGTCCGCGCCCGCCTCGACGGCCGGCGCGAAGTCCGCGAGCCTGCCCGCGCCCCCGGACGCGATGACGGGCACGGTGACATGCTCGCGTACGGCCGCGATCATCTCCGTGTCGTAGCCGTCCTTCGTGCCGTCCGCGTCCATCGAGTTGAGCAGGATCTCCCCCGCGCCCAACTCGGCCGCGCGGTGCGCCCATTCGACGGCGTCGATGCCGGTGCCCTTGCGTCCGCCGTGCGTCGTCACCTCGAAGGACCCGGACGGGGTGCGCCGCGCGTCGACCGACAGCACCAGCACCTGCCGCCCGAAGCGTTCGGCGATCTCCCGTATGAGGTCGGGGCGCGCGATGGCCGCGGTGTTGACGCCGACCTTGTCCGCGCCCGCCCGCAGCAGCTTGTCGACGTCCTCGGGGGTGCGTACGCCGCCGCCGACCGTGAGCGGGATGAAGACCTGCTCGGCGGTGCGGCGCACCACGTCGTACGTCGTCTCGCGGTCGCCCGAGGAGGCGGTGATGTCCAGGAACGTCAGCTCGTCGGCGCCCTCGGCGTCGTACAGCCTGGCCATCTCGACCGGGTCGCCCGCGTCCCGCAGGTTCTGGAAATTGACGCCCTTCACCACCCGGCCGTTGTCCACGTCCAGGCAGGGAATGACCCGTACGGCGAGAGTCATCGGGCACCGCCCCGGTACGCCTCGATCTCGACCTCCACGACCAGACTCGGGTCGATGAAGCCGGACACGACGATCATCGACGCGGCGGGGCGCACGGCGTCGAACAGCTCCTTGTGAGCGCGGCCCACGTCGTCGGCGTCCCGTACATGGGTGATGTACATACGTGTGCGCACCACATGCTCCGCGCCGAGCCCCAGCTCCTCCAGCGCCTTGACGGCGACCCCGAAGGCGGCCCTGGCCTGCTCGTACGGGCCGCCCGCCGAGATCCTGCCGTCGACCATCGCCGTGCATCCGGCCACCAGGACAAGGCCGTTGGGGAGTTCCACCGCGCGGGAGTAGCCGATGGACTCCTCCCACGGACCGCCGGACGAGATCTTCCGTACCTCTCCGGCGCGTGCGCCGTCGCGTACGTCGTCGCTCATCCGGACACCGCCGCCAGCGCCTCTTCCAGGGTGAACGCCTTCGCGTACAGCGCCTTGCCGACGATCGCGCCCTCGACTCCCTCGGGCACCAGCGTGGCGATCGCACGCAGATCGTCCAGCGAGGAGACCCCGCCGGAGGCGACGACCGGCTTGTCGGTGACGGCGCAGACGTTCTTGAGCAGCTCCAGGTTGGGCCCCTGGAGCGTGCCGTCCTTGGCGATGTCGGTGACGACGTAGCGCGCGCAGCCCTCGGAGTCCAGCCGGGCGAGCGTCTCGTAGAGATCACCGCCGTCACGGGTCCAGCCGCGCCCGCGCAGCGTCGTGCCGCGTACGTCGAGGCCGACCGCGATCCGGTCGCCGTGCTCGGCGATGATCTTGGCGACCCACTCGGGGGTCTCCAGCGCGGCCGTACCGAGGTTGACGCGGGTGCAGCCGGTGGCGAGGGCCGCGGCGAGCGAGGCGTCGTCGCGGATTCCGCCGGACAGTTCGACCTTGATGTCCATGGCTTCGGTGACCTCGGCGATCAGCGAGCGGTTGTCACCGGTGCCGAACGCCGCGTCGAGGTCGACCAGATGCAGCCACTCGGCGCCCGAACGCTGCCAGGCGAGGGCGGCTTCGAGCGGGGAGCCGTACGACGTCTCCGTACCGGACTCGCCGTGGACCAGCCGGACGGCCTGGCCGTCGCGGACGTCGACGGCGGGCAGGAGTTCGAGCTTCGGCACAGAGGGCCCCGGGGGCACAGATGACATCAGAGGGTTCCGATCCAGTTGGTCAGCAGCTGGGCGCCGGCGTCGCCGGACTTCTCGGGGTGGAACTGGGTGGCCCACAGGGCGCCGTTCTCCACGGCCGCGACGAACGGCTCGCCGTGGGTGGCCCAGGTGACCTGGGGGGCGCGGATCTTGGGGTTGGTGACCTCAAGGGCCCACTCGTGCACGGCGTACGAGTGCACGAAGTAGAAGCGGGCCTCCGGGTCGAGCCCGGCGAACAGCCTGCTGCCCTCCGGTGCCTCGACGGTGTTCCACCCCATGTGCGGGACGACCGGGGCCTTGAGCGGCGCGACCGTACCGGGCCACTCGTCGAGGCCCTCGGTCTCCACGCCGTGCTCGATACCGCGCTCGAAGAGGATCTGCATCCCGACGCAGATCCCCATGACGGGCCGGCCGCCGGCGAGCCTGCGGCCGATGATCCACTCGCCGCGGGCGGCGGTGAGCCCCTTCATGCACGCGGAGAACGCGCCGACGCCGGGGACGAGCAGCCCGTCGGCGTTCATGGCGCGGTCGAAGTCGCGGGTGATCTCGACCGCCGCGCCGGCCCTGGCCAGGGCGCGCTCCGCGGACCGGACATTGCCGAATCCGTAGTCGAAGACGACGACACTCTTACCGCTCTTGCTCATTCCCAGATCCCCTGGATGCGCAGGACTCCGGCGATCAGGCACAGCACGGAGCCGCTGCCCAGCAGCACGATCACGCCTTTGGGCAGCTTCTGCTTGTGGAACGAGTACACACCGCCGGCGAGGAACAGCCCCACGACGATCAGAATGGTCGACAAACCGGTCACAGCGCGCCCTTGGTCGAAGGAAGAATGCCCACCGCCCGCGGGTCGCGCTCGGAGGCGTACCGCAGAGCGCGGGCCAGAGCCTTGAACTGGCACTCCACGATGTGGTGCGCGTTGCGCCCGTACGGGACGTGTACGTGCAGCGCGATCTGCGCCTGGGCGACGAACGACTCCAGGATGTGCCGGGTCATGGTCGTGTCGTACTCGCCGATCATCGGCGCCATGTTCTCCGGCTCGGTGTGCACGAGATACGGCCGCCCCGACAGGTCCACCGTCACCTGGGCCAGCGACTCGTCCAGCGGTACCGTGCAGTTCCCGAACCGGTAGATCCCCACCTTGTCGCCGAGGGCCTGCTTGAAGGCGGCGCCGAGGGCCAGCGCGGTGTCCTCGATGGTGTGGTGCGAGTCGATGTGCAGATCGCCCTCGGTCTTCACCGTGAGGTCGAACAGGCCGTGCCGGCCCAGCTGGTCGAGCATGTGGTCGTAGAAGCCGACCCCGGTCGACACGTCGACCTTGCCGCTGCCGTCGAGATCGATCTCGACGACGACGGAGGTCTCCTTCGTACTGCGTTCCACGCGGCCGATGCGGCTCATGCGCGCTGCTCCTTCTTGAGATCACGTACCGCGTCGAGGAACGCGTCGTTCTCGGACGGGGTGCCCGCGGTGACCCGCAGCCAGCCCGGTACGCCGTTGTCACGGATGAGGACACCCCGGTCGAGGATCCGCTGCCAGGCCGTGTGGGAGTCCTCGAAGCGGCCGAACTGGACGAAGTTCGCGTCCGACTCGGTGACCTCGTAACCGATCGCCCGCAACTCCCCCACCAGCCGGTCCCGCTCGGCCTTGAGCGTCTCGACGTACCCGAGCAGCGTATCGGTGTGCTCCAGCGCGGCGAGCGCGGTGGCCTGTGTGACGGCGGAGAGGTGGTACGGCAGGCGCACCAGCTGGACGGCGTCGACCACGGCGGGGTGCGCGGCGAGATAGCCGAGGCGCAGCCCGGCCGCCCCGAACGCCTTGGACATCGTGCGGGACACGACGAGCCGCGGCCGGCCCTCGATCAGGGGCAGCAGGGAGTCGCGGTGGCTGAACTCGACGTACGCCTCGTCGACCACGACCAGGGAGGGCCTGGCGGCCTGGGCGGCCTCGTAGAGCGCGAGGACGGTCCCGGCGTCGACCGCCGTGCCCGTGGGGTTGTTGGGCGAGGTGATGAAGACGACATCGGGGCGGTGCTCGGCGACGGCCTTCTCCGCCGCCCCCACATCGATGGTGAAGTCCTCGCCGCGCGGTCCCGGGAGCCAGCCGGTGCCGGTGCCGCGGGCGATCAGGCCGTGCATCGAGTACGAGGGCTCGAAGCCCATCGCCGTACGGCCGGGGCCGCCGAAGGTCTGGAGCAGCTGCTGGATGACCTCGTTGGAGCCGTTGGCGGCCCAGACGTTCGCGGCGGTCAGCGGGTGCTTTCCGGTGCGGGTCAGATACCGGGCCAGCTCGGTGCGCAGCTCGACCGCGTCCCGGTCGGGGTAGCGGTTGAGGCCCCGGGCGGCCTCGCGGACGCGCTCGGTGATCCGCTCGACCAGCGGCTCGGGCAGCGGGTACGGGTTCTCGTTGGTGTTCAGCTGTACGGGGACGTCCAGCTGGGGTGCGCCGTACGGGGACTTGCCGCGCAGCTCGTCCCGTACGGGCAGCTCGTCGAACTCACGACTGCCGAACGTCACTTTCCCGGTACCTTCCACGCGAACCTCGCCTTCAGCGCCGCGCCGTGCGCGGGCAGGTCCTCGGCCTCGGCGAGGGTCACCACGTGGTGGGCGACCTCGGCGAGCGCCTCCTCGGTGTAGTACACGATGTGGATACCGCGCAGGAAGGACTGGACGGAGAGCCCCGAGGAGTGGCAGGCGCAACCGCCGGTCGGCAGTACGTGGTTGGAGCCCGCGCAGTAGTCGCCGAGCGAGACAGGGGCGTACGGGCCGACGAAGATCGCGCCCGCGTTGCGGACCCGCGCGGCCACCGCGGCGGCGTCGGCGGTCTGGATCTCCAGGTGCTCGGCGCCGTACGCGTCGACGACCCGCAGGCCGTCCTCGACGGAGTCGACGAGCACGATCGCGGACTGCCGGCCGGAGAGCGCGGGGACCACCCGGTCCTCGATGTGCTTGGTCGCCGCGATCTGCGGCTCCAGCTCCTTCTCGACCGCGTCGGCCAGTTCGGCGGAGTCGGTGACCAGGACCGCGGCGGCCAGCGGGTCGTGCTCGGCCTGGCTGATCAGGTCGGCCGCGACATGGACCGGGTCGGCGGTCGCGTCCGCGAGGACCGCGATCTCGGTCGGGCCCGCCTCGGCGTCGATGCCGATGCGGCCGGTGAAGTAGCGCTTGGCGGCGGCGACCCAGATATTGCCGGGGCCCGTGACCATGTTGGCGGGCGCGCAGCCGTCGGGGCCCGGGGTGCCGTACGCGAACATCGCGACGGCCGAGGCGCCACCGGCCGCGTACACCTCGTCGATCCCGAGCAGCGCGCACGCGGCCAGGATGGTCGGGTGCGGCAGACCGCCGGCAGCGTCTCCCGGATAACGGGGCTTCTGCGCGGGTGAGGCGAGGGCGATCGACTCGACGCCCGCCTCCTGGGCCGGCACCACGTTCATGATCACCGACGACGGGTAGACGGAGCGGCCGCCGGGCGCGTAGAGGCCCACCCGCCCGACCGGGACCCACTTCTCGGTGACCGTGCCGCCGGGCACGACCTGAGTGGTGTGCGAGGAGCGCCGCTGCGCGCGGTGGACCAGCCTGGCGCGCCGGATCGACTCCTCCAGCGCGGCCCGTACGGCCGGATCGAGCGCTTCCAGGGCGTCGGCAAGGGCCTTCGCGGGCACCCGGACCCGCTCCAGCGTCACTCCGTCGAACTTCTCCGCGGCATCGATCAGCGCCGCCGTACCCCTATGGCGCACGTCCTCGCAGAGCGGCCGCACCTTCTCCAGGGCGGCTTCCACGTCGAACTCGGCTCGGGGCAGCAGGTCACGCAGGTCTCCACCCTCGGGGAGGGTGTCGCCGCGCAGATCGATTCGTGAGATCACGGGGTCAATTCTCGCAGACCGGATCAGGCCGCCGGTCGCGCGTATCACTGGCTGATACACGCCATGTTCACTCCGGGTCACCATTAGCGTTCAGCACGTCACTCAGCGGGAACAACGCATGTACGACCACCTTTCATCAGTCGCACGGACCGTCCGTCATCACTTGTACGGACCATCTGTACGCACAGGGGAAGCGGAGGCGCGGCAGTGACCGAGCCGCAGAACGACGAATCTCCCGACTGGCTCAGCGCGGCGGAACTCGGCATGTGGCAGTCGTTCCGCAACGGCAGCACCTACGACCTGAGCACGTCGGACGCACTACTGAACGATCCCTTCGCGCCGCGTCCCTGGGGTACGGACCGCAGTGTCCGCGCCAGGGTCATCGCGTTGCTGCTGCTCAACGGCCCCGCCGCGCTGCCGGGCCGGGTCGCCGCGCTCAAGCTCCGCGGGGTGCAGATCACCGGCACGCTCAACCTCGCGGGCGGCACGATCGCCCCGTACGTGGAGCTGAATCAATGCCGTTTCGAGAACGAGGTGGTGTTGCCCGAGTCGCGTTTCACCACGCTGCGGATGGTGGGCTGTGCCATCCCCCGGCTGGAGGCCGCCCGTCTGCAGACCGAGGGAGATCTCCATCTGCCGCGCTGCCGGGTGGAGCGGGGCATCAGGCTGACCGACGCGCAGATCGGCACGGATCTGCTGATCAGCCAGATCGATGTACGTCCCGACCGGCTCGGCCGGGCGATCACGGCGGACGGAATGTCCGTCGCGCAGGACCTCCAGGCCGATCAGATCGAGACATATGGCGAGGTCAGTCTGCGCGGCGCCAAGATCGGCGTGTCGCTGAGCCTGCGCGGCAGCCGGCTGCGGGCCGCGGAGGAGCTGCGGGCGCTCAACGCCCCGCAGCTGACGGTGGAGCGGTCGCTGTACATGACGGGCGCGTGGGTGAGCACGGAGACCGGCGATCCCGGCATGACACCCCCGCACGGCGTCGGCAGCGTCGCCACACCGCTCCTGGGCACGCGGTTGCAGCGCTTCGAGTGCCGGGGCGGGGTCCGGCTCGACGACGGCCGTTTCGGCGACGCGGTCGACATGGACCAGGCGCGGTTCTATCTCGCCCCCACGGAGGAGTTGTCGCTGCGCCGGATCAGCACCCCGGAGCTGCGCTTCAAATGCGAGCGGCTGGAGGACGGCAGAGTCGTCCTGAACGGCGCGAAGATCGTCACACTGGTCGACATGTCGACCAGCTGGCCGGGCCCCGGCGGGCTCGCCATGGGCGGTTTCGTCTACGAGAATCTCGTCCCGTTCGGCCACTTCCCGCTGATCAGACGACTGGAGTGGGTGGCGGCGGCGACCCCGGAGTACTCCCCTGAGCCATACGAACGACTGGCCCAGGTCCTGCGCAACACCGGCGAGGACGCGGACGCGCGTGAGGTGCTCCTCGCCAAGCAGCGCCGCCGCCGCGAGACGCTGCCGCTCGCGGCGAAGCTCTGGGGCTACCTCCAGGACTGGACGGTGGCGTACGGCTACCGGCCGGGCCGGGCGGCGCTGTGGATGGCGGTGCTGTGGGGGGCGAGTACGGTCGCCTTCGCCCGCCACGCCCCGGAGGCGATCAAGGGCGAGGGACACCCGGTGTGGAACCCCGCGCTGTTCACCCTGGATCTGCTGATCCCGGTGATCAACCTCGGTCAGGACGGCTACTGGCTGCTGAAGGGCGGCTGGCAGTGGGCGGCGGCGGTGCTGATCATGCTGGGCTGGATCCTGGCGACGACGGTGGCGGCGGGAGCGTCGCGACTCCTGCGGCGGGGCTAGTCCCGGGTGCCGAGTGCCGAGTGCCGGGTGCCGAGTGCCGGGTGCCGAGTGCCGGGTGCCGGGTTCGCCGCCGGACGGACGGCACCGAGGCACGGCGGACCCGGGATGTACCGGCATCCCGGGCTTTCTTTACCTCGCCTTGACTTTGGGCGCTACAACCTTTTCGCCCGATACGAAAGCTTCACAGCTGCCCCCTGGCGCGTCCGCGACCTGCGGTTTTCAATGGTCCGCACCATGTCATTGCTCCGCGCCCTGATCAGCACCGCGCGTATGGTCCGGCACACCCCGCAGCTCGCCGCCGGGCTGCCGCCGGACGACGCGGTGCTGCTCGACGCCCCCGACGAGCGGCTCGCTCCCGCGCTCGTCGCCGCCGCGCTCGGCGAGTACGAGCCCGCGGCGAAGCTCCTCGCGACGACCCGCGAGGCCGCCGAATGGGAGAACCGCGACCGCTATGTGGTGCGGCTGGCCGCGTTCGCGTACGGCCGGGACGGCTGGCTCACGGCCTGGCTGCGCGCCGCGCCCCGGGACCCCGACGCGCTGCTCGTCCGGGCGGAGCTGGCCATCCGCAGGGCCTGGGAGTCCCCGGCCCGCGGCGAGCGGCTCCGGGAGACGGGCCCGATGATCGACGCGGCGGCCGACGGCGATCCACGCGATCCGGTGCCCTGGCGGGTCGCGCTGGACCACGCGCGCGGTACGCACGCCACCCACACCGCGTTCGAGTCGCTGTGGGAGCAGGCCGTGCGCCGCGCCTCGCACCACTACGGCTGCCATGTCGCGGCCCTCCAGTACCTCTCGGCCGAGTGGTACGGCTCGCACCGCGAGTGCTTCGACTTCGCCGAACAGGCGGCGCACGACGCCCTGCCCGGCTCCCTCGTCCGCGCGCTGCCCGTGCGCGCCGCCTTCACGCTGCTGCTGAGCGGCGAGCCCACCTCCGTACAGGCGGACCGGATCGACGCGGCGGCCGATCTCGCGATCGCGGTGTCCGCCCAGTACGAGGCGGGCGACCCGTGGCCGGCCGAGGTACGCAATCTGCTGGCGTACGTGCTGGTGGAGCGGGGGCGCTGGGAGGAGGCGCTGGAACAGTTCCGGCTGATCGGCTCGTACGCGACCTCCTTCCCGTGGACCTCGTTCACCGACGATCCGCTGGGGCATTTCCTCGAATCGCGGCACGCCGTGAGGATCCAAGTGGCCTCCGCGATGCCTTTGCGGAGCAGGACAGAACGGAGAGGGCCCCGCGGCCACTACGCTTGACCGTTGTGACCACCGCACGCCTCCCTCTCTTCCCGCTGAACGCGGTGCTGTTCCCGGGCCTCGTCCTGCCTCTGAACGTCTTCGAGGAGCGCTACCGCGCGATGATGCGCGAGTTGCTCAAGACCGATGAGTCCGAGCCGCGCCGCTTCGCCGTGGTCGCCATCCGCGACGGACACGAAGTCGCGCCGACAGCGCCCGGGATGCCGGACGGAACCGCCCTCACCGACCGCGGGCCCGACGCCGGCTTCGGCCCAGAACCCCTGAAATCCTTCCACCCGGTGGGCTGTGTCGCGGACGCGGCGACGATCCGCGAGCGCCCCGACGGCAGTTTCGAGGTGGTGGCCACCGGCACCACCCGGGTCCGGCTGCTCTCCGTCGACGCGAGCGGCCCGTATCTGACGGCCGAGCTCGAAGAGATCCCCGAGCGGACCGGCGACGGCGCGGGCACGCTCGCCGAGGGCGTGCTGCGCGCGTTCCGGAACTACCAGAAACGGCTGGCCGGGGCGCGTGAGCGCTCGCTCTCCGGCGACGAACTGCCCGACGACCCCTCGGTGGTGTCCTATCTGGTCGCCGCGGCGGCCGTGCTCGACACCCCGGCCAAGCAGCGGCTGCTGGAGGCCCCGGACATCGCGGCCCGGCTGCGCGAGGAGCTGAAGCTCCTGCGGGCCGAGACGGCGGTGATCCGCCATCTCCCCTCGCTGCCCGCCGTGACGCTGACGCACACACCGCTGAGCCCCAACTGACACGCCTCAACTCACCCAGGGAAGAACCGCCTTGGCGAAGAAGTCCAAGAAGCAGCAGTCCGGAGGCACCCCGGCGACGGTCGCCCTGACGGCCGCGGGCACGCCGTACACCCTGCACGCGTACGAGCACGACCCGGCGTCGCCCTCGTACGGCGAGGAGGCGGCCGAGGCTCTCGGGGTCTCTCCCGACCGGGTCTTCAAGACCCTGGTCGCGGACGTCGACGGCGAACTGACCGTGGCCGTGGTGCCGGTCGCCGGTTCGCTCGATCTGAAGGCGCTCGCGGCGGCCGTCGGCGGCAAACGCGCCGCGATGGCGGACCCGGCGACCGCGGAACGTACGACAGGTTATGTACGCGGTGGGATCTCGCCCCTGGGACAGCGCAAGCGGCTACGCACCGTAGTGGACGCCTCGGCCGGGGCCCACGCGACGATCTGTGTCTCGGCGGGCCGCCGGGGCCTGGAGGTCGAGCTGTCCCCGGCGGATCTGGCGGCGCTCACCTCGGCCGTCATGGCACCCATCGGCCGGAGCTGAGAAACGCCTAGGCCCTGGGCGGGCCGCCCGGCGTCGCGTCCTCGGGCGCCGGGCCGTACGGCGACGGGCCCCAGTCGTCCCACCGAGGCTCCGGATCGCGCGGACCGAACAGCGCCGTCAGGGCCAGATGGACCACCATCGCCGCGATCGGCCACGCCAGCAGCGCGCCCTTCGCGTTCAGTTGCAGCGGCGCGTCGAACGTGACGCCCTTGCCGACCGCCCTGGCGTGCGCCACCACGTCGGACTCGGGGCCGAACCAGACGCCCACCCGCCAGGCGACCACCGCGCCCAGCAGCCCGCCCAGCGCCAGGCCCGCCACCAGCGCGATACCGCCGCGCCTGCGGAAGAGGAACACCAGCACCGCGCTGACCACCCCGAAGCCGAGCGCCAGCAGCAGGAACGTACCGTCCGCCGCGATCGCCTCCTCGCCCTCGGTGTCCTTGAGGAAGACCGCCGTCTCGTCCGAGATCAATGGAGTGCGCGGCGCGAGCCAGAGCCACAGCACCCCGAGCGCCAGACCGAGGGCCGCGAGCGCCACCATCACCACGACGGCCTGGCGCACTTCGGTCTTCATATCGGGCCCCTCCCCCGCTTCGGCCCCGTAAAAGGGCGATTCCCCGGCCGGCGGTGTCTGCCAGGGATCGTCGTGCGGCGGTTGGTGGGGCGGCGTCAAAGGTGCGGTCACAGTGCCATCGTGCCAGTCCTGGCCAGGGGCTGCCTCATCGGACCGCCGCCCGCCGGTACGCCCAGGTCGCCACGGCCAGCGAGCACACACCGACGGCCGCGCACACCGCGAGATCGAAGGCGACCGCCGGCCAGTCGGGACGGGCATCGAACGTACGGGCGAGAGCCTCCACGCCGTACGTGGACGGCAGCAGGTCACGCGCGTACCCGACCGGCCCCGGCAGCCGGTCCGCGGGCAGCACCCCCAGCAGCAGCGCCGCCGACATGCCCAGCTGGCCCAGCAGCGTCGCCAGCTCCTGACGGGGCGCGAGCAGACCGAGCGCCGCCCCCAGACCGGCGAGCGCCGCGCCCGACAGCGGAATCACCGCGACCAGCACCCAGAGATGTGTGAGCGGCAGCTGGAACAGCACACTGCCGGTGACGGCCGTGACCGCGGTGCCCGGCACCGTGAACGAGGCATACGCGCCGGCCGCGCCCAGCACCACCGCCGCGGGCGGCACCGGCAGGGTGGCGTAGTGGTCGAGCCCGCCGCTCGCGCGCAGCTGACCGAAGTACTGGGCGAGCAGATTGAGCGCCACGAACGCGACGACGAGCACACTCGACCCGGCGACCACCGCCCGCGCCTCGTCGCCCCCGTCCACCACGCCCCGCATCAGGATCATGATCCCGACCGACTGGAACGTCGCCACGAAAAGCAGCGGGATCCGCGCGACCCGGGCCCGGGACAGCTGCGCGCGGTACACGGCGGCGAGCGAGGGCAGCAGCCGCGCCCGGGGCGCGAGCGGCGCGGGCACGCCGTCCGCCGGCTCGGTCACGGCCGCGGTCCTGACTCTCCCGGACACGGCCTCGGCAGGCACGATGCTCACCTGGTGCTGCTCCTGTTCGGTACGGGCGTACGTGCGTCGCTCGCGAAACGGCTGCTCATGAAGGGGCTGCTCGCGAAATGGCTGCTCATGAAGGGGCTGCTCACGCCTTGACCAGCCCCTTCGCCCGGCCGCCGAGCGCCAGATAGACATCTTCCAGACTCGGCGTCGCCAAGGTGAAATCGTCCAGCGCCGAGAAGGCCGCGCCGCCGGTCACCGCGGCGACCGCCGCGCGCGCCTCGTCCGGCGCGAGCCGCAGCACCCACCGGCGCCCCGACTCCTGCGCCGAATCGCGCAGCGCCGCGACCTCGGGAACGTCGAGCGGCGCGCGCTCGCGCCACACCAGCTCCACGCGTACCTCGCCGGCGACTTCCTCCTTGAGTCCGGCCGGGGTGTCGCAGGCGATGACCTTGCCCCGCTCCAGCACGGCGACCCGGTCGAGTACGGTCTCGGCCTCGATGACGTTGTGGGTGACGAGCAGCACGGTCACCCCGTGCTCGGCGCGCCGCCGGTCCACGGCGGCCCACACCGCGCGCCGCGCGACCGGGTCCATACCGGTGGTCGGCTCGTCGAGAACGAGTACGGGCCGCGCCCCCACCAGCGCGGCGGCGAAACAGGCCAGCCGCCGCTGGCCCCCCGACAGCTTCTTCAGGGGCCGCCCGGCGATCTCGGTCAGCCCCAACTCGGCCAGCACATCGTCCCGCTCGGCCCGCGCGACCCGCAGCGACAGCCCGCGCAGCCGGCCGGTGGTCTCGGCGGCGAGCGCGACGGTCAGTTCGTCCAGCGCGGTCGACTCCTGGCCGAGATACCCGATGAGCCGGGAGGCACGCTCGGGGTGCCGTACCAGATCGTGCCCGAGGACCTCGACGTCACCGGAGTCGGGCCGCATCAGACCGGTGAGCTGGCGTACGAGAGTGGACTTGCCCGCGCCGTTGGGCCCGAGCAGACCGAAGATCTCACCGCGCCGCACGTCGAGGGAGACCCCGTCGGTGGCCCGCACCGCGGGGGTCCCGGGGACGCCGCGTCTGCCGCGCGCGGCGGGGTACGTCTTGACCAGATCGCGCACCACACACACCGTACTCACGAGGATGGACCTTACGTTGTGGCGGCCCGGCACGTTTCCGGCGGGGGCGGTTTCCGCGTACGGGTTCGCGGCGGCGCCGGGTGCCGGGGCCTCCGTACGCGGCCACGGCGACCACCCGCGACCCGCGCACCCGTACAGCCACGAACCCGCGGACCGCGGACTACGGACTACGGACTACGGACTACGACGAAGCCGTATCCGCCGCGGCCCGCACATCGATCTCCCGCCAGAACCCCGCCCGAATCGCGTACCGGTCGTGCTCATCGATCTGGTCGTCCTTGTGCGCCAGCAGACCGAACCGCGCCGCGTACCGCAGCAGTTCGCCGTCGATACGGTGCGGTACCCGCGGATACATCACGGACAGCCTCTGCACATGCCCCGCCTCCGGCAGCCGTTCCATCCACCGCCGCGCGAACACCTGCCCCACCTCGAACGGATCGCCGCCCACCGTGGTGATGTCCTCCTCCCGGTCGGCCCAGCGCTGCTCCGCGCTGGTCAGCTGCGCCAGGGTCGGCAGCGAGGCCGTCTCCGGCGGCTCGCCCGCCGTACCGCTGCCCGGCCGCTCGACCCATCCCTTGTCGGAGGACCACCGCAGCGTCGCCCCCGCCGGATGCTGCCCGGACTGCTGTCCGGACGGGCCAGGCGTCGGGGCGCCGGGGCCGCGCAGGCCCGCCAGGTCCTTGGGGGTCGGCACGCCCTTGCCGCCCGTGCCGGCCGGATGGGGTTCCGCGCCGGGGGCCGCGGAGGCGGGTGCCGGCGACGAGCCGTTCCGCCCGGCGCCGGTGGTGGCACCCTCGCGGCCCGCCGCCGCCTCCGCCTCCGCCGCCCGTTCCGCCGAGGCGGCCAGCGCCGATTCGGGCAGCGGCGCCGAGAGGATCGCCGCGATCTCGGGCCGGGGCGCCGGCGGCGGGGCGCAGACGCCGCCCAGATCCTTGGCCCGTACGGCCTTGGTGATCCAGGCCCGGTCGAGCACCCGCCGCTCGTCGGCCTCGGCGACCAGGTCCTCGGACTGGTTGTAGTCGCCGTCGGCGGCCTGCACGGCCCACAGATGGACGGCGACGCCGTGCTCCTTCGCGGACATCAGGCCGGGCAGCAGATCCCCGTCCCCTGTCACCAGCACGACATCGGAGCAGGCGCGATTTCTGGCCAGCTCGGTCAGCTCCGCGTGCATGGCCGCGTCCACGCCCTTCTGCGCCCAGCGCCCGTCGCTGCGGGTGAGGGCACCGAGCCGGACGGTGACGCGTGGCATGACCCGTAGCCGCCGGTGCTCGGGCTGCGGTACCCGGTCGGGGGCGCCGTCGAACCAGTAGATACGGAGCAGCGGCTGTTCCGTATCGGCCTCGGCCCGTTCTCGCAGGCCCTGGATGAGGGCGGTGTGGTCGACGGTGATGCGGGAACGGGCCGGTTCTCCGGCGAGGAGACTCGCGGCGGCGCCCAGCAGATAGCCGGCGTCCACCAGGACGACGCAGCGGTCCACGTGTTCCACCCTCTTTCGGGAACCTCGGGATCGTGAGATCGGGAGTTACTGCGGGTTTCCTTCGAGTCTGCCCGACGGCAAGAGGCTTAACGTCCGGAACTCGATCATCGGCGTGGCGTATCGGTGCTACGGAGCCGGTCGGGGCGCTGACGAGGGACCACTACACACGGCAATGATCCAAAATGCGCCAATTGGCGGCTTATGTGAGGCTTAACGCGGCCTGGCATCCACATCCCCGGCAGGAGGCAGCATCATGGCCAAGAACAAGAACCGGGATCGCAGCAACAAGCAGCACGCCCGCTCGGACGCCGAGCGTGGCACCGAGGAGTCGCAGTCCTCATCGATGGAGGACCGGTCCGAGCAGGTGCAGTCGAGGATCACGCCGACGGATGCGGCCCACAAGGGCAAGCAGAAGCGTTTCGGCCACAACTGACCCCACCACCCGCCGTCCGTCAACCGTATGAGGGGCATCCCCCGTGCCGGGATGCCCCTCATACGCGTTCGCCTCACCGAGGCATGGCTATCCGGCCAGGCAGGACGGGCCCAGCAGCACCTTCAGGTCGCCGAAGAGCGCCGGGTCGGGCTGGACCCGGTGCCGGTCGAGCCGGAGCACGGTGGTCTTCCTGGCGCCCTGGAGCTTGATCCTGACCTCGGAGTTGCCCCGGTGGTGGCTGAGGATCTCACCGAGCCTGCTGACCATCGGCGGGGTGAGCTTCACCGTCGGGATGGTGATGGTGACGGGGGCGTCGGTGCCCGCCGACGACACGTCCGGGACCTGGAGTTCCATGGCGACGAGGCGGGGCACGTCCTCGCGCTTGTCGAGCCGGCCCTTGACGAAGACGACGGTGTCCTCGACGAGTTGTGTGGAGACCAGCTGATACGTGGCGGGGAAGAACATGCACTCGATGGAGCCGGCGAGGTCCTCGACCGTCGCGATCGCCCACGCGTTGCCCTGTTTGGTCATCTTCCGCTGGAGACCGGAGATGATGCCGCCGATGGTGACCACCGCACCGTCCGCGTGCTCACCGCCGGTGAGCTGGGAGATCGCGGCGTCGGACTTGTCGGACAGGACGTGCTCGATGCCGAAGAGCGGATGGTCGGAGACGTACAGACCGAGCATCTCCCGCTCCTGGGCGAGCAGATACGACTTGTCCCACTCGATGTCCGAGAACTCGACGTCGAGTCCGAAGCCGGGCTCGCTGGTCTCCTCCTCGCCCATCCCGCCGAAGAGGTCGAACTGCCCCTCGGCCTCCTTGCGCTTGACCTGCACCACGTTGTCGATCATCGGCTCGTGATGGGCGACCAGCCCCTTGCGGGTATGGCCCATCTCGTCGAAGGCCCCGGCCTTGATCAGCGACTCGACGGTCCGCTTGTTGCAGACGACGGCCTCGACCTTGTCGAGGAAGTCGGGGAACGTCGCGTACTTCCCCTTCGCCTTACGGCACCGGATGATCGAGTCCACCACGTTCTGTCCGACGTTCCTGATCGCCGTCAGACCGAACAGGATCACATCGTCACCCTGTGCGGCGAAGTTCGACTGCGACTCGTTCACATTGGGCGGCAGCACCTTGATGCCCATGCGCCGGCACTCATTGAGGTAGACCGCCGACTTGTCCTTGTCGTCCTTCACCGAGGTGAGCAGGGCCGCCATGTACTCGGCGGGGTGGTTCGCCTTGAGATACGCGGTCCAGTACGTGACCAGGCCGTACGCGGAGGAGTGCGCCTTGTTGAACGCGTATCCGGCGAACGGGACCAGCACGTCCCACAGGGCCTGGATCGCCTCGTCCGAGTAGCCGTTCTTCTTGGCTCCGGCCTGGAACAGGACGAAGTTCTTGGCCAGTTCGTCGGCCTTCTTCTTGCCCATCACGCGGCGCAGGATGTCGGCCTCGCCCAGCGAGTAGCCGGCGATGATCTGGGCGGCCTTCTGCACCTGCTCCTGGTACACGATCAGGCCGTGCGTCAGGCCGAGGACCTCCTTGAGAGGCTCCTCCAGCTCCGGGTGGATCGGTGTGATCTCCTGCTGGCCGTTCTTGCGCAGCGCGTAGTTCGTATGCGAGTTCATGCCCATCGGGCCCGGCCGGTACAGGGCCGAGACGGCGGAGATGTCCTCGAAGTTGTCGGGCTTCATCAGGCGCAGCAGCGAGCGCATCGGCCCGCCGTCGAACTGGAAGACACCGAGCGTGTCACCGCGGCAGAGCAGTTCGTAGGTCTTCGGGTCGTCCAGCGGCAGGGCGAGCAGGTCGAGGTCGATGCCCTTGTTGGCCTTCACCATCTTGACGGCGTCGTCCATGATGGTGAGGTTCCGCAGGCCCAGGAAGTCCATCTTCAGCAGGCCGAGCGACTCACAGCTCGGATAGTCCCACTGCGTGATCGTGACGCCGTCGGTGTGCCGCACCCAGACCGGCACATGATCGGTGATCGTCTCACTCGACATGATCACGCCGGCCGCGTGCACGCCCATCTGCCGGACCAGGCCCTCCACACCCTTCGCGGTGTCGATGACCTTCTTCACATCCGGCTCGTTCTCGTACATCCCCCGGATCTCCCCCGCCTCGCCGTAGCGGGGGTGCTTGGGGTCGGTGATGCCGTTGAGGTCGATGCCCTTGCCGAGGACATCGGCGGGCATCGCCTTCGTGAGCCGGTCGCCCATCGCGTACGGGTAACCCAGCACCCGCGCCGAGTCCTTGATCGCGTTCTTCGCCTTGATCTTGCCGTACGTGCCGATCATGGCGACCTTGTCGGCGCCGTACTTCTCCGTCACATAACGGATCACCTCACCGCGCCGACGCTCGTCGAAGTCGATGTCGACATCCGGCATGGAGATGCGCTCGGGGTTGAGGAACCGCTCGAAGATCAGGCCGTGCTCGATCGGGTCGAGGTCGGTGATGCCCATGGCGTACGCGACGATCGAACCGGCGGCGGAACCACGGCCGGGGCCGACCGCGATGCCGTTGTTCTTGGCCCACATGATGAAGTCGGCGACCACGAGGAAGTACCCCGGGAAGCCCATCTCGATGATGATGCCCATCTCGTACTCGACCTGCTTGAGCCGGTCGTCCGGAATGCCGTTCGGGTAGCGGCGGGCCATGCCGCGCAGCGTCTCCTCACGGAACCAGGTGACTTCGGTGAAGCCCTCGGGCACATCGAACTTGGGCATCAGGTTCCGCTCCTGGAACCAGCCCTCGGTGTCGATCTGCTGGGCGACCAGCAGGGTGTTCGCGCACCCCTCCTGCCAGGCGTCCGAGGAGTCCACGGCGTACATCTCGTCGGTGGACTTCAGGTAGTAGCCGGTCCCGTCGAAGCGGAAGCGGTCCGGGTCCGAGAGGTTCTTGCCGGTCTGGATGCACAGCAGCGCGTCGTGCGCGGTCGCCTCGCCCGCGTAGGTGTAGTGCGAGTCGTTCGTGACCAGCGGCGGGATCCCCAGCTTCTTGCCGACCTCCAGCAGACCGTCCCGCACGCGCCGCTCGATCTCGATGCCGTGGTCCATCAGCTCCAGGAAATACCGGTCCTTGCCGAAGATGTCCTGGTACTCGGAGGCCGCTTTCAGCGCCTCGTCGAACTGGCCGAGGCGCAGCCGCGTCTGGAGCTCCCCCGAGGGGCAGCCGGTCGAGGCGATCAGCCCCTCCGACCACTTCGCGATGGTCTCCTTGTCCATGCGCGGCCACTTCTGGAGCCAGCCCTCCGCGTACGCGTCCGAGGACAGCCGGAAGAGGTTGTGCAGACCTGTCTGGTTCGCCGCCCAGATCGTCTTGTGCGTGTAACCACCGGAACCGGACACGTCGTCCCGCTTCTGGTGCGGCTGCCCCCACTGGATCTTGCGCTTGTTGCGCCGGGACTCCGGCGCCACATACGCCTCGATCCCGATGATCGGCGTCACGCCCGCCTTCTTCGCCTGATGGAAGAAGTCGTAGGCGCCATGGAGATTGCCATGGTCCGTCATCGCGATATGGGACATGCCCATCTCTTTGCACGCGTTGAACATGTCCCCCAGCCGCGCGGCACCGTCCAGCAGCGAGTACTGGGTGTGGACGTGCAGGTGCGTGAACGGCGGCTTGGTCACGGCGGGGGCCTCCAGCGAGCGGACGACACGGGGTGTTTTCCAGCGGTGAATCTGATGGTTTCCAGGGGTCAACCCGGGGCCCCACGGCGCTGCGGACAGTCCGGGGGGACAGCCTCGAAGTCTACGTCTCGGGACTGACAGCGGCGGGCACTCGCGAGTAGCGTCACGCGTTGCCCGTTCCGAGGGGCGCAGGCCCCTCACTCCACTGTCATGCACCAGGAGGCACCCCGCGATGTCGGTCCCGCGACCCGTTGAAGCAGCCGATGAGCAGCGCGGCGAGGAGATCCTCGCCGTTTTCGACACCGCTTTCGGCGAGCTTCTGGCGGCCGATCCAGCCGCGTTCCGGGTGAAGTTCCGGAAGATGGCGGCCTCCGCGTTCGCCTTCTACCGGGGCACGGCGTGCCTCTTCTACCACGACCTGGAGCGGGAGCGTACGGCGAGCGCGGCCACCGGCCCCTTCCTCGACGAGCGCACCGGACGGGTGTGGATCCACGGCGATCTGCACGCCGAGAACTTCGGCACGTACATGGACGCCAACGGCCGGCTGATCTTCAACGTCAACGACTTCGACGAGGCGTACGTCGGCCCCTTCACCTGGGACCTGAAGCGCTTCGCCGCCTCCCTCGCCCTGATCGGCTACACGAAGGCGCTCAGTGACGAGCAGATCACCGAACTGGTGGAGATCTACGCGGGCGCCTACCGGGAGCGGATCCACGCGCTGGCCACCGGCGCCAAGAACGACGAGGTCCCGCCGTTCACCCTGGACACGGCGCAGGGCCCGCTGCTCGCCGCCCTGCGCTCGGCCCGCTCGCTGACCCGCTTCGGGCTGCTCGACTCGATGACCGAGATCAGGGAGTACGAGCGCCGCTTCGCGCCGGGCGGCGGCTCCATAGAGCTGGACGCCGCCACCCGCTACAAGATCCTCGCGGCCTTCGACGGCTATCTGGAGACCCTGCCCGAGTCCAGCCTGACCCGCCCCGACTCCTACCGCGTGAAGGACGTCGTCGGACGGCGCGGCATCGGCATCGGCTCCGCGGGGCTGCCCTCGTACAACATCCTGCTGGAGGGCAACAGCGACGCCCTGGAGAACGACGTCGTGATCTACATGAAGCAGGCGCAGACCCCGGCGGTCTCGCGGCACATCACCGACCGGTCCGTACGGGAGTACTTCCAGCACGAGGGCCATCGCACGGTGATCTCGCAGCGGGCCCTCCAGGCCCACGCCGACCCGTGGCTCGGCTGGACGGAGCTGGCGGGGATCGGCCAGCTGGTGGCGGAGGTCTCGCCGTACGCCGTGGATCTGGACTGGTCGGATCTGGACGACCCCGAGGAGATCGCGGCGGTCGTCGCCGACCTCGGCCGCGCGACGGCCACGATGCACTCGGCGGCGGACGACGAGAGCGGCCACTCGCTGGTGCCGTTCTCCACGGAGCGCTCCATCGACGCGGCGATCGCGGCCGACGAGGAGGGCTTCGGCGCGCTGCTGGTGGACTTCGCACACGCGTACGGGGCGCGTGCCAGGGCGGACCACCAGATATTCGTCGACCTGTTCCGCAACGGCCGCCTCGGCTGAGATCCGGCTCTCCGCCGGCCGCCCCGCGGATCCTTAAGGACCGCTTACAGGGACGCATGGCACACTCGGCGACGATGGACATATCGGGGACGCGGCTCAGGGCGGCGCGGGCAGCACTGTTCACGGCACTGGTCGTGACACTGTCCGCGGGCTCGCATGTGCTGCTGTCCCGGGCCCCGCTGCCCCTGGCCGTCGTCGCCGCGATCAGCGGCGTGGTGTTCCTGGTCGCCTACGCGGCGGCGGGCCGCGAGCGGGGCTTCTGGCGGATCGCGGCCCTGCTCGTCCCGCTCGAACTGGCCGCGGACACCGTCTTCACCAGCGGTCAGAACGTCTGTTACGGCCCGGCCGGCGGCCCCATAGCGGGGCCGCTGCGCTCGTTCGGTCTCGACGTCCTGTGCGGGGGCGCCTTCGGTACGCCGCTGCCCGGTGTGGCCTCTCCCGAGGCCGCCACGGCCTCCCTGCTGAACTCTCCCGACCCGGCCCTTCCCTGGCTGCTGCTGGCCGCCCACGTCTCGATCGGGCTGCTCGCCGCGTTCTGGCTGCGGCACGGCGAGTCCGCGCTGTCCCGGCTGGTCCGGGCCGCGGGCGCGCGCGCCTTCCGGCCGCTGCTGATCGCCGTCACGGCGGTGGGCACGGTCCGCGGGGCCGTACGGCGCGGGCCGCGCCCGGCGGACCGCCCGCGGCCGTCCCGTACCCGCCTTCTCGTGCACTCCGTAGGACGGCGGGGACCGCCGCGCCTCGCGCTCAGCGCTGTCTGAGCCGAGCCCCGTCCCCGCAGCAGTTACGTCATCACACGGAGTGAAACCATCATGAGCGCACGGAACAACAAGACCAACAAGGCGGCAGCCCGCGAGCGGCTGCGCGAGGAGCGCGAGCGGCAGGCGAAGAAGGACAGGATCCGCCGCCAGTTCGTCGTCCTCGGCTCGGCCGTCGTGGTCCTCGCGATAGCCGGCGGCGTGGGCTTCGCCGTCGTCCAGGCCAACAAGCCCTCGCACTGGGAGGCGATGAAGGACGAGACGTCCGTCGTCGCCCCGAAGAACACCGAGGGCACGGACGGTACGACCGTCGTCATCGGCAAGGCGGACGCCAAGAACACGCTGGAACTGTACGAGGACTCCCGCTGCCCGGTCTGCGCGACCTTCGAGCAGACGGTCGGCGAGACCGTCCAGAACGGCGTCGACTCCGGCACGTTCAAGATCAAGTACGTCGGCGCGACCTTCATCGACAACTCCGACAACGGCACGGGCTCGAAGAACGCCCTGTCGGCGCTGGGCGCGGCGCTCAATGTGAGCCCCGAGGCGTTCCTCCAGTACAAGACCGCGCTCTACTCGGCGAAGTTCCACCCCGAGGAGACCAGCGACACGTTCGCCAAGGACAGTTATCTGATCGAGGTGGCGGACTCGGTGAGCGCGCTCAAGGGCAACAAGGCGTTCCAGAAGGACGTCACGGACGGTACGTACGACGCCTGGGCGATGAAGATGTCCGCCGCCTTCGACAAGAGCGGGGTGAAGGGCACTCCGACACTGAAGCTGGACGGCAAGCAGCTCACCGCCGAGGGCACCGAGAACCCGCCCATGACGGTGGCGGAGTTCAACGCGGCGGTCACCAAGGCCCTCAAGGGCTGACGAGGAGAATCACCCGGTCCGGAAGCGGGAACCCTCCGGGCCATGACCGCCGGACAACCGGTGTCCGACGGGCAGGCGAATATTCCCGGTTCGCCTGCCCCGTCGCCATACCGGTCAGTAGCCTGATCGTCCGTGACCAGTCTCCCGGCTCCTTCGCCGCGTCGCCGCACGGTCGTCAAGGCCGCTGCCGCCACCGCCGCCGCCACCGCTCTCGCCGCCCCGGTCGTGCTCGGCGGCTCCGCCACCGCCTCCGCCGCCGAGGCACCCGCCTTCCTCCACGGCGTCGCCTCCGGCGATCCGCTCCCCGACGGCGTCCTGTTGTGGACCCGCGTCACCCCCTCCGCCGACGCCGTGCCCGGCTCGGGCAAGGGCGCGGACACCGAGGTGTTCTGGGAGGTCGCCGAGGACCAGCGGTTCGCGTCCGTCGTCGCCCGGGGCACCACCACCGCGCGGGCCGCCTCGGACCATACGGTCAAGGCCGATGTCAGGGGGCTGCGCTCGGCGGCCGTCCACTACTTCCGGTTCACCGCGGGCGGCACGGTCTCCCCCGTCGGCCGTACGCGTACGGCGCCCGCGCCCGGCGCCGCCACCCCCGGGGTGCGCTTCGGCGTGGTCTCCTGCGCCAACTGGGAGGCCGGCTACTTCTCCGCGTACCGGCATCTGGCCGCCCGCGCCGACCTCGACGCCGTCCTCCATCTCGGCGACTACCTCTACGAGTACGCGACCGGCGGCTTCCCGGGGACGGACGGTGTCGTACGGCAGCACGCACCGACGCACGAGATCATCAGCCTCGCCGACTACCGGGCGCGCCACGGCCGTTACAAGACGGACGACGATCTGCGGGCGCTGCACGCCGCCCATCCCGTGATCGCCATCTGGGACGACCACGAGTTCGCCAACGACGCCTGGTCGGGCGGCGCGGAGAACCACACGCCCGGTACGGAGGGCACCTGGGCCGACCGGGCGGCGGCCGCCAGGCAGGCGTACTTCGAGTGGATGCCCGTCCGCGCCTCCACCGAGGGCACCGTCTACCGCAGGCTGCGTTTCGGCGCGCTCGCCGACCTCCATCTGCTGGATCTGCGGTCCTTCCGCTCCCGGCAGACGTCGATCGGCGACGGCGCGGTGGACGATCCGGACCGTACGATCACCGGCCGCGCCCAGCTCGACTGGCTGAAGGCGGGCCTGGCGGGATCGGACGCCGCCTGGAAGCTGGTCGGCACGTCGGTGATGATCTCGCCGGTCGCCTTCGGCTCGCTGCCCGCCCATCTGCTGGGCCCGATAGCCGAGTTGCTCGGTCTGCCCAAGGAGGGCCTCGCCGTCAACGTCGACCAGTGGGACGGCTATACGGACGACCGCAGGGAACTGCTCGCGCATCTGACGGGGCGGGGGATCCGGAACACGGTGTTCCTGACCGGTGACATCCATATGGCCTGGGCCAACGAGGTGCCGGTCACAGCGGCCACGTATCCGCTCTCCCCCTCCGCCGCCACGGAGTTCGTGGTCACCTCGGTCACCTCCGACAACCTCGACGACCTGCTGCACGTGCCGGCCGGGACGCTCTCGGTGGTCGCGTCCGCCGCGGTCAGGGCCGCCAACCGCCATGTGAAGTGGGTGGACATGGACCACCACGGCTACGGCGTGCTCGATGTCACCGCCGAGCGGACGCAGATGGACTACTACACGGTCTCCGACCGGACCGATCCGGCCGCGACCTCGTCCTGGGCCCGCTCCTACAGCACCGCGTCGGGCTCACAGCGGGTGGAGCGGGCCGAGCGGCCCGTGCGCTGAACCACCCGGGCGGCCCGTGCGCCGAACACCCCCGCCACCGCATCGGCCCGGCGCCGCATCGGCCCGGCGCCACCTCGGCCCGGCACGCCTCAGAGCGAGTCGATGAAGGCGAGTCCGGTCCGCCAGGTCTCCTCGGCGGCAGCCTCGTCGTAGTCCGGCAGACCGGGGTCGGTGTAGAGATGCCCTGCCCCCGGATAGCGGTAGATCTCCACATCGGCCCCGGCCTGCCGCATCTTCAGGTACCAGGCGGTCAGCCAGTCATGCGTCTCGAACGGGTCCGGGTCCGCGACATGCAGCTGTACGGGCAGGTCGTCCACGGACGCGCCCTCCGCGATGTCGGACGTACCGTGCAACAGCAGCAGCCCGCGCGCCTTGCTGTCGCCGAGCGCCAGGTTCTGCGCGATCGAGCCGCCGAGCGAGAAGCCCGCGTACACCAGACCGCGTTCCGAGTACGGCGCGGCGGCCAGCACCGCGCGGCGCAGCAGTTCGTCCTTGCCGATCTTGTCCTTCAAGGCCATACCCTCCTCCACAGAGGTCGCGGTTTGGCCCTCGAAGAGGTCGGGCACGCGCACCTGGTGTCCGGCGGCACGCAGCCGGTCCGCCGCGGTGTGCACGGCCGGGCGCAGACCGTGGACGGAATGGAAGAGCATGATGTCCATCCGGCCATCCTGCCAGCCCGTATCGGAACCCGACGAGGGAGCCATGGAGAACGTACTGCGCCCACTACTCGTGCTCGGCGGCTCTGTGCTGCTGACGCTCGCGCTCGGCTGGGTCGTCGACCTGGTGCTGCGCCGCGCCGACGTACGGCACCCGGAGACCCCGCTGTGGGGGCTGCTGCGGCGCTGCCGGGTGCCGCTCCAGGTGGTCCTGCTCGCGGCCCTGCTGCGCGGTTCGTTCCGGGAGACCCGGTGGCGGATCATCGAGAGCCACCACGAGGGGATCGGCCGGGCGCTCACGCTGGTGCTCATCGGCGCCGGTGCCTGGCTGGTGGTGGGGGTCGTCTCGGCGGCGGTGGAGTCCACGTACGCGCGGTACGCGGCCTCGACCCGGGACGCGGCCCGCCTGCGGAGGGTCCGTACGCAGGTGACGCTGATCATGCGGATCGTCACGGCCGTCGTCGCGGTGGTCGCGGCGGCGGCGATCCTGCTCACCTTCCCCGACATGCGGGCCGTCGGCACCTCGATCCTGGCCTCCGCCGGCATCATCGGCATCGTCGCCGGTGTCGCGGCGCAGTCCACGCTCGGCAATCTCTTCGCGGGCTTCCAGATCGCGTTCGGCGACATGGTGCGGATCGGTGACACGGTGGTCGTGGACGGCGAGTGGGGCGTGGTCGAGGAGGTCACGCTCACCTTCCTCGCCGTACGGACCTGGGACGAGCGGCGCATCACGATGCCGGTGTCGTACTTCACCAGCAAGCCCTTCGAGAACTGGTCGCGCGGCGGGGTCCAGATGACCGGCACCGTCTTCTTCCAGCTGGATCACTCGGCGCCGATGGGGCCGATGCGCGAGAAGCTCCACGAGATCCTGCTGGCCTGCCCGGCCTGGGACGGCAGGGCCTGGAATCTGGCGGTGACCGACACCGCCACCACCACGATGGAGGTGCGCGCCGTGGTCACGGCCAAGGACGCGGACGACATCTGGACGGTGCGCTGCGCGGTACGGGAGCAGCTGATCGGCTGGCTGGTGGAGAACCATCCGTACGCGCTGCCGAGGATCTCGACGGATCTCGCCCACGGGCTTCTCCCGCGCGGCCGGAGCCCGCTGGCCGCCGAGCGGACGGAACGCGACGAGCGCGCCACGGACGAGGCGCCCGGCCGCGGCGAGGACCACGAGCGGCAGGAGCGCCACGAGGACACCGACCGGCCCCGCACGGGCCGCGGCTGAGGCCGCGCACGCCCTCAGCGCATGCTGCGTACATCGAGATGGCGCAGGACACGGTCCACGATCTCGGGGTTTGAGCCCGGCTCGTTGCGGGCCGAGAGCACCTCGTGGCGGGCCGCCGACATCATCTCGCGCTGGATGCGCTGGACGGTCTTGACGCGCTCCACCCGCTTGGTGAACCACTCACGCCGCTCGTCGTCGATCAGATCGGGGCTGATCCGCACCCCGATGTCGCCCGCGCCGCGCTGGAGCCGCTCGCTGATCTCCTCCGGCAGATCCTCGACCTCCTCGATCTCCCTGAGCCGGCGCTTGGCCGCCTTGGCGGCGCGGATGGCGAGCGAGTGCTCCAGCTCCCGTTCCGCGTCCGTGTCCGCCCGTACGCCGAGCTTCCGCACCAGCCAGGGCAGGGTCAGGCCCTGGATGACCAGGGTGGCCATGATGACCGCGAACGCGATGAAGATGATCTCCTCGCGGCCGGGGAACGGCTCGCCGCTGTCGGTCTTCAGCGGGATCGCCAGCGCCAGGGCGACCGAGGCCACCCCGCGCATCCCGGCCCACCACATGACCACGGTCTCGCGCCAGCTGGTCGGGATCTCCTCGTCGTAGTCGCGGAGCTTGTGCATCCGCTTGGCCAGCCAGGTGGCGGGCAGCAGCCACAGCAGCCGTACGAACACGACGACCCCGATGACCGCCGCGCCCCAGCCGAGCATCTCGGACGTGTGGCCGCCCGCCGCGCCGAAGGCGTTGTGCAGCTCCAGCCCGATCAGACCGAAGGCGACGCCGGTCACCAGCGTGTCGACGATCTGCCAGAAGGAGTTGCCGGCCAGCCGTCCCATCACGTCGTCGGCGTCCGCCGTGTGCGTGGCCAGGAAGAGCGCGGTGGTCAGGACGGCGAGCACGCCCGAGCCGTGCAGCTCCTCCGCCAGCACATAGCTGACGAACGGCACCAGCAGCGAGAGCCCGATCTGCAGTGTCGCGTCACCGAGCAGCGACATCACCTTGTTGGAGATCCAGCCGAGCGCGAGCCCCACCGCCACGGCGACCACCGCGGACAGGACGAGCGAACCGGCCGCGCTCGGCCAGGAGAACGTTCCGCTGACCACCGCGGCGATCGCCACGTGGTAGAGCACGATCGCGGTGACATCGTTGAAGAGCCCCTCGCCCTCCAGGATCGAGACCAGCCGCCGGGGCAGTCCGAGGGAGCCCGCGACGGCGGTAGCGGCCACCGGATCGGGCGGGGCGACCAGCGCGCCGAGCGCGACCGCGGCGGCGATCGGCAGTCCGGGCACGATGGAGTTGGCCACCGCCGCCACGGCCGCCGTCGTCACGAAGACCAGCGCGACCGCGAGCAGCAGGATGGGACGCACATTCGCCGTGAACTGCCGCCAGGAGGTGCGCTGCACGGCGGCGTACAGCAGGGGCGGCAGCAGAAGCGGAAGGATGAAGTCCGGCGGCACCTGCACGTTCGGTACGAACGGCAGCAGCGCCAGGACGATCCCCACCAGGGTCATCAGCACCGGCGAGGGCAGCCCGAGCCGCTCCCCGAGCGGCACCGTGACCACCGCGCCGAGCAACAGCACGAGCAGCAGCGCCAACTGGTCCACGGTGGGCCCTCCGGTGATCGAAAGCCTTGCGGCAGACGTCGGTGATCAGGGGCTCCAGCCTGTCACGCACGCTGCCGGAACCTGCCCAGGGGGCAGGTCGGACCGCCGGTGGGCTAAGGAAGCGTCCGCCGCATCGACCGGTGCGCGATGCCCGCGTCCTCGAACTCGGGGCCGTACGCGGCGTATCCCAGCCGCTCGTAGAAGCCCAGCGCGTGCGACTGCGCGTGCAGGTCCACCACCGTGAGACCGCGCTCGCGGGCCACCTCCTCGACGGCCCGTACCAGCGCCACGCCGATACCGCGGCCACGGGCCGCCGCGACGACCGCCAGCCGTCCCAGCGAACCGACGGACGGGTCCCCGCCGGTCCTGTCGGCGGCCTCGGGCCCGTACAGCAGCCGGGCGGTGCCCAGCGGCACCCCGTCCTCACGGATCGCGAGCAGTTGCAGCGCCCACGCGTCACGGCCGTCGTACTCGATGTCCTCGGAGACCCGCTGTTCGACGACGAAGACCTCCTTGCGGACCGCGAAGCACGCCTCGGTGTCCGCCGGTCCCGCCGCGATCCGCACCAGGAAGCCGGGCTCGGAGCCGGCGCCGTCCGCTCGCGCGGTCATCCGTTGCTCTCCGCCCTGACCTTGTCCAGCGCGGCCTGGAGATCGTCGGGGTAGCCGCTGGAGTACTCCACCCACCGCCCGTCCGACGGGTGCTCGAAGCCGAGCCGTACGGCGTGCAGCCACTGCCGCGTCAGCCCCAGCCGCTTGGCCAGCGTCGGATCGGCTCCGTAGGTCAGGTCGCCCACGCAGGGATGGCGGTGGGCGGACATGTGCACCCGGATCTGGTGCGTACGGCCCGTCTCCAGCTTGATGTCCAGCAGCGAGGCCGACCGGAACGCCTCGATCAGGTCGTAGTGCGTCACCGACGGCTTGCCCTCGGCGGTGACCGCCCACTTGTAGTCGTGGTTCGGATGGCGGCCGATGGGGGCGTCGATGGTCCCGCTCATCGGGTCCGGGTGGCCCTGCACCAGCGCGTGGTACCGCTTGTCGACGACCCGCTCCTTGAACTGCGCCTTGAGCAGGGTGTACGCGCGCTCCGACTTGGCCACCACCATCAGCCCGGAGGTCCCGACGTCCAGCCGGTGCACGATGCCCTGCCGCTCGGCCGCCCCGGAGGTGGAGATGCGGTAGCCGGCGGCGGCCAGGCCGCCGATGACGGTCGTACCGCTCCAGCCCGGGCTGGGGTGCGCGGCGACGCCGACCGGCTTGACGATCACCACGATGTCGTCGTCGTCGTGCACGATCTCCATGCCCTCGACGGGCTCGGCCACGATCTGTACGGGGACGGCGGCCGGCGGCATCTCGACCTCCAGCCAGGCCCCGCCGTTCACACGCTCGGACTTCCCGACGACGGCGCCGTCGACCTGGACCTTCCCGGAGGCGGCCAGCTCGGCCGCCTTCGTACGGGAAAACCCGAACATACGGGCGATGGCGGCGTCGACGCGCTCACCCTCCAGGCCATCGGGCACGGGCAGCGTTCTGATCTCGGGAAAGCTCACCCGTCGAGTATGCCTTGTGGCCACAGGGCGCCGGACCGCGCGTCCTCGGCCCCTCGGTCCTGGCGGACGATTCAGTCCTTGCGGACGGTTCAGTCCTTGTGGACGGTCCCGTCGGGGTCGAGGCCCCGGAACGACAGCAGCACGATGAGGATGCCGCCGCAGACGATCGCGGAGTCGGCGAGGTTGAAGACCGCGAAGTGCGCGGGCGCGATGAAGTCGACCACCGCGCCCTGGAAGACGCCGGGCGAACGGAAGATCCGGTCGGTGAGATTGCCCAGCGCGCCACCGAGCAGCAGCCCCAGCGCGATCGCCCAGGGCAGGCTGTAGAGCTTGCGGGCCAGCCTGGCGATCACCACGATCACGGCGGCCGCGATACACGTGAAGATCACCGTGAACGCCTCGCCGATACCGAACGCGGCGCCCGGGTTCCTGATCGCCTCGAACTTCAGCAGATCACCGATCACCTCGATCGGCTCGTGGTGCTCCAGCTTGGCCACCACGAGCATCTTGCTGCTGAGGTCCAGCAGATAAGCCACCACGGCGACGGCGAAGAGCGCGGCGATCCTGCGCTTCCCTCTGGGCTGTCCGGCGGCAGCCGCAGCCTCGTCGTCAACCTCCGGCGTACTGATGCGCTCCGCCTCTGCCACGTGAGTCCCTCAACCCTAGGTACCTGACTGAGGACGAGCGTACGGCACACGCGTACGCGTTCAGCCTCGACGTTCCTGCTTCTGCTTGTCCTCCACACAGAGTGTGGCCCGTGGAAACGCCTGCATCCTGGCCTTGCCGATCGGCTTTCCGCAGATCTCGCAGAGCCCGTACGTACCGGCGTCGAGCCGCTGGAGCGCCCGCTCGGTCTGCTCCAGCATCTCCCGGGCGTTGGCCGCGAGCGACATCTCGTGCTCGCGCGTGATGTTCTTCGTGCCGGTGTCCGCGTCGTCGTCACCCGCGCCGTCGCCGGAGTCCCGCATCAGCCCGGCCAGCGCGGTCTCGGACGAGGTGATCTCGGCGCCCAGTCTGGCCGCCTCGCTCTCCAGGACGGCGCGGGCCTCCGCGACCTCCTCCGGCGTCCAGGGATCCTCGCCCGGCCGTACGGCCAGCTCCTCCGGGGGTGTGGCCGTGGCGCGCGCGGTCGGGACCGCCGTCGCGGCCCCCGTTCCACGCGGGCCGGCCGCCGTACCCCCGCCGCCCGCGGTCTTCTTCGCTCCCACCGTGCTGGCTCCCGTCTCTTCCGCGGCCTGGGCCGCCCCCTCGGCCGCGGACGCGGCCTTCTTCGCGGTCTCATCGGCGGCCGCCCGGCCGGGCGCCGCGTTCTTCGCCGCGGACTTCCTCGCGGCCGTCTTCTCGGCCGGTGCCTTCTTGGTCGGTGCCTTCTTGGTCGTCTTCTTCGCCGCGGACTTCTTCGCCGGTGCTTTCCTGGCCGGTGACTTCTTGGCCTGTGTCTTTTTCGCCGGTGCTTTCTTGGCCAGTGCCTTCTTCGCCGTGGTCCTGGCCGTGCTCTCGGTCGCCGGTTTCGCCGCGGTCGTCTTCTTCGCGGCGGACTTCTTCGCCACCATGGCCGCGGCCCCTTCACATAGGGTGATCTTGCTCGCGAATCGTGCTGGGACGATAAATCGACCCCAGCCCCGCGGCAACGGGGCACGCCGCCGGATCGACCCCTCCCCACGTCGGCGACAAGACCAGCCTGCCTCCGTTGTGCCCAGCTCGCCGCCCGGTAATCCGCCGACGGGCCGCCGCCGGGGCCACCGCCGAGCCCACCAGGGCCGGTATAACCATTCGGGTCATACGTTCGACCGTACGGCGCTCCCGGCGAAAACCGGTCGGCCGCGCCGCGCCCGGCCCCGTACACTGAGCCGAGCGAGAGGCGTGGATGGGGACGAGTAGCGTCGTACGCGGCCATGAGCGACCCGGGGACGGTGAGAGCCCGGGGGCAGAGCGCGGCGTGAAGCATCACCCCGGAGCCGCCGGAAGAAAGCCCCGGTCCCACCGGAGCGAGTAGAACCGGCAGCGCGACCCCAATGAGGGGGCCACGGGCGACGCACGCCCGGGGCCAAGGAGGGTGGTACCGCGGGAGCACTGCTCTCGTCCCTCCGACGGAGATGCCGCAGTTCCGCCGGAGGAAGCGCCCCATGACACCAGTGACCCCGCCCCAGTACCGCCAGGTGCCCGCCCAGGTCGACCTGCCCGCGCTGGAACACGCCGTGCTCGACTTCTGGCGCGAGAGCAAGGTCTTCGACAAGACCCTCGAACAGTCCGAGGGCCGCCCCGAGTGGGTCTTCTACGAGGGCCCGCCCACCGCCAACGGCATGCCGGGCGCGCACCACATCGAGGCCCGTGTCTTCAAGGACGTCTTCCCGCGCTTCCGCACCATGCGCGGCTACCACGTCGCCCGCAAGGCCGGCTGGGACTGCCACGGCCTGCCCGTGGAGCTGGCCGTCGAGAAGGAGCTGGGCTTCACCGGCAAGAAGGACATCGAGGCGTACGGCATCGCCGAGTTCAACGCCAAGTGCCGTGAGTCCGTGACCCGGCACACCGACGCCTTCGCCGAGCTGACGACCCGCATGGGGTACTGGGTCGATCTGGACGACGCGTACCGCACGATGGACCCGGAGTACGTCGAGTCCGTCTGGTGGTCGCTGAAGGAGATCTTCAACAAGGGCCTGCTGGTCCAGGACTACCGCGTCGCGCCCTGGTGTCCGCGCGACCAGACGGGCCTGTCCGACCACGAGCTGGCACAGGGGTACGAGACGATCGTCGACCCCTCGGTCTTCGTCCGCTTCCCGCTCACCTCGGGACCGCTCGCGGGCGAGGCGGCGCTGCTGGTCTGGACGACCACCCCCTGGACGCTGGTCTCGAACACCGCCGTCGCCGCGCACCCCGACGTGACGTACGTCGTCGCGACGAACGGCGAGGAGAAGCTCGTCGTCGCCCGGCCGCTGCTGGAGAAGGCGCTGGGTGAGGGGTGGGAGCCCACCGGCGAGACGTTCACCGGCCGCGAGATGGAGCGCTGGACGTACGACCGCCCCTTCACGCTGATCGACTTCCCGGACGGGACCGAGGCGCACTACGTCGTCAACGCCGAGTACGTCACGACCGAGGACGGTACGGGACTGGTCCACCAGTCCCCGGCGTTCGGCGAGGACGACCTCAAGGTCTGCCGCTCGTACGGCCTTCCGGTCGTGAACCCGGTCCGCCCCGACGGCACGTTCGAGGAGAGCGTCCCGCTGGTCGGCGGGGTCTTCTTCAAGAAGGCGGACGAAGCGCTCACCGAAGACCTGCGCGAGCGCGGGCTGCTGCTGCGCCACGTGCCCTACGAGCACAGCTATCCGCACTGCTGGCGCTGCCACACCGCGCTCCTCTACTACGCGCAGCCGTCCTGGTACATCCGCACGACGGCCATCAAGGACCGGCTGCTGGAGGAGAACGAGAAGACCAACTGGTTCCCGGACTCGGTCAAGCACGGCCGGTACGGGGACTGGCTGAACAACAACGTCGACTGGGCGCTGTCCCGCAACCGCTACTGGGGCACCCCGCTGCCCATCTGGCGCTGCGAGGACGGCCATCTGACATGCGTGGGCTCGCGCGCGGAGCTGAGCGAGCTGACGGGCACCGACCAGTCGGCGCTGGACCCGCACCGCCCGTTCATCGACGAGGTCACGTTCGGCTGCCCCACCGAGGGCTGTTCACTGGAGGCCGTCCGGGTCCCGGAGGTCATCGACGCCTGGTACGACTCGGGTTCGATGCCGTTCGCGCAGTGGGGCTACCCGTACAAGAACAAGGACCTCTTCGAGAAGCGCTACCCGGCGCAGTTCATCTCGGAGGCGATCGACCAGACGCGCGGCTGGTTCTACACGCTGATGGCCGTCGGCACGCTCGTCTTCGACAAGTCGTCGTACGAGAACGTGGTCTGCCTCGGCCATATCCTCGCCGAGGACGGCCGCAAGATGTCCAAGCACCTGGGCAATATCCTCCAGCCGATCCCGCTGATGGACCAGCACGGCGCGGACGCGGTCCGCTGGTTCATGGCGGCCGGCGGCTCCCCGTGGGCGGCCCGCCGGGTCGGCAACGGCACGATCCAGGAGGTCGTCCGCAAGACACTGCTCACGTACTGGAACACCGTCGCCTTCCAGGCCCTGTACGCGCGCACCTCCAACTGGGCGCCCAGCGAGGCCGATCCGGCGCCGGCCGACCGCCCGCTGCTCGACCGCTGGCTGCTGAGCGAGCTGCACGCGCTGGTCGACCAGACCACGCAGGCCATGGAGGCGTACGACACCCAGCGCACCGGCAAGCTGCTCTCGGCCTTCGTCGACGATCTCTCCAACTGGTACGTACGCCGCTCGCGCCGCCGGTTCTGGGGCGGCGACAAGGCGGCGCTGCGCACGCTGCACGAGGTGGTCGAGACGGTCACGCGGCTGATGGCCCCGCTGACCCCGTTCATCACCGAGCGGGTCTGGCAGGACATGATCGTGCCCGTGACGGCCGGGGCGGAGGAGTCGGTCCATCTGACCGGCTGGCCGGAGGCCGACCTCACTGCGATCGATCCGGCGCTCTCGCGCCATATGACGCTGGTACGCAGGCTGGTCGAGCTGGGCCGCGCGACGCGCGCCGAGTCGGGCGTGAAGACCCGCCAGCCGCTGTCCCGCGCGCTGATCGCGGCGACGGGCTTCGAGGACCTCTCCCCCGAACTGCGCGCCCAGATCACCGAGGAACTGAACGTCTCCTCGCTGGCGACGCTCGCCGAGGTGGGCGGCTCGCTGGTCGACACCACGGCCAAGGCGAACTTCCGCGCGCTGGGCAAGCGCTTCGGCAAGGGCGTCCAGGCGGTGGCCAAGGCGGTCGCGGAAGCGGACGCGGCGGCCCTGTCCGCCGCCCTGCGCGACGGTACGGCCACGGTGACCGTGGACGGCGAGGCGATCTCCCTCGCCGCCGACGAGGTGATCATCACGGAGACCCCGCGCGAGGGCTGGTCGGTCGCCTCGGACTCCGGCGCGACGGTCGCCCTGGACCTGGAGATCACCCCGGAACTGCGCCTGGCGGGCCTGGCCCGCGACGCGATCCGCCTCATCCAGGAGGCCCGCAAGAACAGCGGCCTCGACGTGGCGGACCGCATCGCGGTCCGCTGGACGGCGTCGTCCCCGTCCACCACGGAAGCCCTGACGGCCCACGCCCCGCTGATCTCGGAGGAGGTCCTCGCGACGGACTTCGCCACGGGCGAAGCGGACGACGCCTACGGCGCCCCCTTCACGGACGAGGGCCTGTCGCTCACGTTCCGCCTCCGCAAGATCTGACCCCCGGTCCGGGCCGTCCGTACTCCGGGCCGCGCCGTTCTGGCGTAGCCCGGGGTACGCCCCGCCACACCACGGCCCAGACGCCCCGAAGCCGCCGCGGGAACACGGAACGGCGCCACGAACCCGCCACACCCCGCACAGCAACGCGGTGCCCGGCCCTGGCACGAACCCGCACACCCGGGCCCGGAGCTGCACCCCGGAACGGTGCCGCCCCAGCAAGCGCCACGAAGCCGGCGCCCCGGGGCAGCGGCGCATACGCGCCCCTGAGCGGCGTGCCCCGGCCACAGGAGCCCAGTACCGCGAGCCCGCGCCCCCGGGCGCGAAGCCACGCGCCCCGGAACGGTGCCGTGCGGCACACCAGCGCCGCGAAGCCGGCGCCGGGGGCGCGGAGCTGCACCCCGGAACGGTGCCGCCCCGGCAAGCGCCACGAAGCCGGCGCCCTGGGGCGGCGGCGCGGTGCCCGCCCCCGAGCGGTGTGCTCCTGGGCACAAGAGCCCAGCGCCGCGAAGCCGGCGCCTGGGGCCCGGGGCCCCCGCCCCGCCCGTACCCCACCGGAACGGTGGAGGCCGGGGTCCGGGGCTCGCCCCGGTTTCGGGAAGGGGCGGGTCAGGGGAGAGCCCCGCGCAGCGGCCCACACCCACACCCGCCACCGCACCCGCACCCGCACCCGCCCACAAAAAGGGGCTGGGCCCGAGGTGAAAACCCCGGGCCCAGCCCCTCAGCCTGCCGACGGCTACGCGCTGCTCACGCGCACGCCGCCCCTCAGTTGTCGTCCTCGTCGATCAGGAAGCCCCGCATCGGCGACGGCGCCTGCTGCATCGGCTGCGGCGCCTGCGGCCGCACCGGTGCCATCGGCTGCGTCATCGCCGGCGACATCTGCTGCTGACCGCCGTACGACGGTCCCGGCGAAGGCGTGTGGCCACCCATGGATCCACCCATGGATCCGCCCATGGAACCGCCCATGGACGGGTTGCCGCCCATGCTGTGTCCCATCGCGCCCGCACCGGCCGGAGCCATGGACGGCGACGGCGGCAGCGAAGCGGTCGCCGGGGTCCGCGGCGGGGCCAGCGAGTCGTCGGCCTGGGTCTCCAGCTGACGCAGCTGGCTCTCCAGGTAGGACTTCAGCCGCGTGCGGTACTCGCGCTCGAAGCCGCGCAGGTCCTCGACCTTGCGCTCCAGCGTCGCGCGCGCGGACTCCAGGGAGCCCATCGCCACGCGGTGCTTCTCCTGCGCGTCCCGCTCCAGCGCGTCCGCCTTGGCGCGCGCGTCACGCTCCAGACCCTCGGCACGGCTGCGCGCCTCGCCGACGATCTTGTTGGCCTCGGAGCGCGCCTCGGCGATCGCCTGGTCGGCGGTCTGCTGGGCGAGCGAGAGGACCCGCGCGGCGCTGTCGCCGCCGGGGCCCTGACCGGGCTGCTGCATCTGCGGAGCGTGGCCGCCCATGGGACCGCCCATCGGTCCACCCATGGGACCGCCCTGCTGCATGGGACCGCCCTGCATCGGACCGCCCTGGCCCATGGGGCCACCCTGCTGCATGGGGCCGCCCTGCATCGGGCCACCCTGCTGCATGGGGCCGCCCTGGCCCATCGGTCCGGGACCGTGCTGACCCCGCGGGTCGTGACCCTGCGGACCGGGGCCGTGGCCGTGCGCGCTCGGACCCGCGGGCAGCTGCGGAGCTCCACCGGGCAGCTGGGGGGGACCCATCTGCGGGGGCTGCTGCTGCTGCGGCGGTCCGGATATGGCGGCGGGTACCGGGGCACCCGGCCGTTCCTGCTGTTCGGGAGGCTTCCGCATACCCTGCTGCTGTTGGTTCTGCGCGGCGGCACGCGTGGCGGCGGCCAGCTTGGCGCGCAGGTCCTCGTTCTCGCGGAGCAGGCGGGTCAGTTCGGCCTCGACCTCGTCGAGAAAGGCATCGACCTCGTCCTCGTCGTAGCCTTCTCGGAGGCGGACGGTCGTGAACTGCTTGTTCCGCACGTCCTCAGGGGTCAACGGCATCTCTACTTCACCTCTACGTAGTCGTCGGCAGTCGGCAAGACCGTATCGTTCACATTCCCCTCGCCAGGTTGCTCACAAGCGAGATCAGGAGGTAAACGATGATCATCAGAACGAAGAAGGACAGGTCGAGTGCCACGCCCCCGAGACGCAACGGCGGGATGAACCGCCGCAGAAGCTTGAGCGGTGGATCGGTGACAGTGTAGGTGGCCTCCAGAACGACCACCATCGCCTTGCCGGGCTGCCATGAGCGGGCGAACTGGAAGACGTAGTCCATGACCAACCGGAAAATAAGCACGATGAGGAAGCACATCAGCGCGATGTAAACCACCTGTAGTGCGACGCCCATCCCGCTGCTTCCCTCTCCCCTGGCTCACTCTGGTCCGGCCGCCCGCCGGGGTTTTTCCGCCGTGCGACCGGGTCGTTCCCGGTGCTGCTTCCTAGCTCTGGTTGAAGAACCCGCCCTCTGCGATGCGGGCCTTGTCCTCCGCCGTGACATCGACGTTAGCAGGAGACAGCAGGAACACCTTCTGGGTCACTCGCTCAATGCTGCCATGGAGACCGAAGACAAGTCCCGCGGCAAAGTCGACAAGTCGCTTCGCATCGGTGTCGTCCATCTCGGTCAGATTCATGATCACCGGAGTGCCCTCGCGGAAGTGTTCCCCGATAGTACGGGCCTCGTTGTAGGTCCTCGGGTGCAGCGTGGTGATGCGGTAGGGCTCCCGCTCGGACACAACCTTGGGCATGATCACCGGTGCGTTCTTCTCCAGGCTCGGACGTTCAGGTGTGATGGACGCCACGGGGGCGATTCGTGCGGGACGTCCGCTTTCTGCCGCTAGCGACACCGGCTCGCGCTCGCGCTGCGCGGGTGGGTGGGGCACCCGTACCGGCTCTTCCCGCTCCGGCTGGCGCACGGGCTGGTGGCGCCGGTGCTCCCGCTCGGGCTCCGGCTCGGGTTCGAAATCGTCGTCGGGGTCGAAGCCCCGGCCGTCGTACCCATCGTCCTCCACGAGGCCGAGGTAGACCGCCATCTTGCGCATCGCGCCGGCCATGCTCTGAGTCCTCCGCTCTGTGGTGGATCGGCCTCGTCACCAAGTGCCCGCGATCCACTAGGCCTGTCCGCTTTTTGGCGAAATGACCATATTTTCTGCCGTGGTCCGACTTTCTTCGCGACGTTACCCGAGGCTGGGTCGGACTCCGAGTACCGCCGTACCGACGCGTACATGTGTCGCACCGGCCCGCACAGCGTCCTCAAGGTCCGCACTCATCCCTGCTGAGACCATGTTCGCAGCCGGATGGTCCGCGCGTAGGCGGGATGAGAATTCCAGCAGCCGCTCGAACGCCGCCTGTTGCCGTCCCGCGTACGGTCCGGCGAGCGGCGCCACGGTCATCAGACCGCCGAGCCGCAGTCCTGGTGAACCGGCCACCGCTGTGGCCAACTCCTCAATTCCGTCGGGCGCCGTGCCGCCCCGCGCACCGCGTTCACCGGACTCCGCGTCGAGGGCGACCTGAATCAGACAGGTCAGCTCACGCTCCGCGCGCACCGCCGCGGCGGAGAGAGCGGAAACGAGCTTGAGCCGGTCGACAGACTGCACGACTTCGGCGTAACTGGCTACGGAACGGACCTTGTTCGTCTGCAATTGACCAACAAAGTGCCAGGTCAGCGACAAATCCGCACACGCGGCCGCCTTGGGCGCGGCATCCTGGTCACGGTTCTCGGCGACATGCCGTACGCCGAGTTCATGGAGCAGCCGGACATCGCTCGCGGGATAGGTCTTGGTGACCACGATCAGGGTCACCTCGTCCCGCGCGCGCCCGGCGGCGGCGCAGGCGGCGGAGATACGTTCCTCCACCATCGCCAGATTCGCGGCGAGTTCAGTCTTCCGGTCCTTCATGTGCTTATCAGTCCAGCCAGACATAGCCGGCGAGCCGTCCGGTGGTGCGGTCGCGGCGGTACGAATAGTGGTCGTCCGACTCCAGTGTGCAGACGGCCGAGCGCTGCCGGTCCCGCACCCCGAGCGCGTCGAGCTGTGCGTGGACCCCGGCGACGACGTCCACGGCCGGGGTCG
Organism: Streptomyces sp. NPDC039430; assembly: GCF_055639435.1. Taxonomy (NCBI): domain Bacteria; kingdom Bacillati; phylum Actinomycetota; class Actinomycetes; order Kitasatosporales; family Streptomycetaceae; genus Streptomyces; species Streptomyces sp. NPDC039430. The sequence continues at coordinate 175,804 of NZ_JBVKAK010000001.1, forward strand.
ACCAGCTGGTCTCGGAGCAGGCCTCCGGTACGACGGCCGCGACCTCGTCCCGCATCCGCGCCGGGACTTCGTAGCAGCGGCCGCAGACGGCCGGTCCGGTACGGGCGGTGATCCGGGACGGCTCCGCGCCGAGTGTGATCATCGCCTCGACGGCGGCCGGTACGATCCCGGCGACCAGACCGGGACGGCCGGCGTGGGCGGCGGCCGCGATCCCGGCGACCGGGTCGGCCAGCAGCAGCGGAACGCAGTCCGCGGTGAGCACGGCGAGTGCCAGTCCGCTGCTCAGCGTGACGATCGCGTCGACGGCCGGGATGTCCGCGCTCGTCCACGGCCCTTCGACGACGGCCACGTCGCGGCCGTGCACCTGGTTCATCCAGACGACCCGCGCGGGATCGAGCGCCAGGGACTTCGCGGCGAGTTCACGGTTGGCGCGTACGGCGCCCGGGTCGTCGCCGACCGCGCCGCCGAGATTGAGCTGATCGTACGGAGCGGCGCTCACCCCGCCCCACCGGTCGGTGAAGGCGAAGTGCGCGCCGCTCCGTGTTTCGTGCTGTCGTATCACTTCAAGAAGTCCGGAACGTCCAGCTCCTCGGCCTGGCTGTCCTGGTAGGGACGGGCCGGGGGAACCTGCGGCTGGTTCATCGGGGAGAGCGGCTTCTCGTTGACCGCGGGAATGGGCTCGGACTTGACCGGGATGTCCTCGCGCGGCGGTACGGTGCCCAGTCCGCCCGAGGAGCGGCCGGTGTCCGAGGACCGGGAGGGCGCCGGCTGCTCGTCGCGCTTCGAGCCCGCGCCGAGTACGGTCTCGCGCCGGGTCGGCGGCTGTCCGCCGTCGAAGCCGGCCGCGATCACGGTGACCCGTACCTCGTCGCCCAGGGCGTCGTCGATGACGGCGCCGAAGATGATGTTGGCCTCGGGGTGGGCGGCCTCGCTGACCAGCTGCGCCGCCTCGTTGATCTCGAAGAGACCGAGGTCGGAACCGCCGGAGATGGAGAGCAGGACACCGCGGGCGCCGTCGATGGACGCTTCGAGGAGCGGCGAGGAGATCGCCATCTCGGCGGCGGCCACCGCGCGGTCGTCGCCGCGGGCCGAGCCGATGCCCATGAGCGCGGAGCCCGCCTCGGACATCACCGACTTGACGTCGGCGAAGTCGAGGTTGATCAGGCCGGGGGTGGTGATGAGGTCGGTGATGCCCTGGACACCCGACAGCAGCACCTGGTCCGCGGACTTGAACGCGTCGAGGACGCTGACCTGGCGGTCCGAGATGGACAGCAGGCGGTCGTTGGGGATGACGATGAGGGTGTCGACCTCTTCGCGGAGTTCGGCGATGCCGTCCTCCGCCTGGTTCGCGCGCCGACGGCCCTCGAAGGTGAACGGGCGGGTGACCACACCGATCGTGAGGGCGCCGAGCGAGCGGGCGATGTTGGCGACGACGGGCGCGCCGCCGGTGCCGGTGCCGCCGCCCTCGCCCGCGGTGACGAAGACCATGTCGGCCCCCTTGAGGACCTCCTCGATCTCCTCGCGGTGGTCCTCCGCCGCCTTGCGGCCGACTGCCGGGTTGGCTCCGGCGCCGAGGCCGCGGGTGAGTTCACGGCCGACGTCGAGCTTGACGTCGGCGTCGCTCATCAACAGGGCTTGTGCGTCGGTGTTGATCGCGATGAACTCGACGCCCTTGAGGCCGACCTCGATCATTCGGTTGATGGCATTGACACCACCGCCGCCGACACCGATGACCTTGATGACTGCGAGGTAGTTCTGCGGTGCTGCCACGTCGAAGGCCTCTCGCCTCGAGTTACGTGTCGTCGCTTCGCTGATGTGGCGCCGCGACGACTGATGCCGATGGGACGGTCCGAAACGCCGACCCAAACCCTCACGTTGAAGTTCAGGGTTACCAGTGTGTCCGCTTCTTGGACTCTTCCGAACAGGACACTAAGTCGACAAGTGGCGCACGTTCAACGAACACGCCGAACCTCCCGTTTTTCTTTTCACCCTATGTGATCACCCATAGCGCTGACCAACCAGGGTGCTGGCCAGCACATTTGCCCGTCAACTCCCCGACGCCGCAGGCGCGGTGGGTGCGCTCACATCGAAGTGCACCGCCTTGGGGACCGCTTTCATGAGAGCGGTGAGCGCACGCGCCTTGGCCGTACCGTCCTCTCCGCTTCCCCACATCACCGTACGGCCGCCGGTCAGCTCCAGGGAGATCGAGTCGTACGAACGGACCCGTACGACCCTGATGTCCCCGGCCACTTTCTCCGGCAGTTCGGCGCGGACCCGTACCGCTTGCCGCATCAGCCGCTCCGTTCCGAAGCGTTGTGTTCCGGCGGACTGATCCACCGTCAATTCGAGGAGGGGCACACCCTTGGGCGCCTTCTCGACCGTGGCGAAACGCACACCCCCGGCGTCCACTTCGATGAACTTTGCTCCCTTTTCGAGAAGCAGCGCGGGCTTTCGTTCGATCACTTTCAGCCCGATCCCATTCGGCCATGAACGGACCACCTCGACCGAATCGATACGCGGCAGCTTCCGGCGCAGCCGCGCCTCAATCCCGTCCGTGTCGACGGAAATCAGCGGGGCCCCGACCGGAGCCGCGGCGGCGGCCTCGACCTCGGCATGGGTGAGCACGTCCGTGCCCGAGGTGCGCACCGTCTCGACCCGCAGCCACGCCGAGCCGTACAGCACCCAGATCCCGCCGGCGACCAGCGCGACCGCGGCGATAAATGCGATCAGCACACGGGGAGAGAGCCGGAAGCGGGGGAGTCCGAACCGGCGGCCCGGCGGCCCCTCGTCGGGGCGGCCGGACTCCGTCCGCGGTCGGGCACCACGCTCTGCGGTCGTCGGTCCGGCCACGCTCCCCTGCCTCCCTGCGCCGCTACGCCTGGCGGCGTGCGGCGATCGCCTCGTACACCATTCCTACGAGCAGATCATCGGCGTCCCGGCGGCCGAACTCGGAGGCCGCGCGGGACATCTCGTACAGCCGGTGCGGATCGGCGAGCACCGGGAGCACATGGCTCTGGACCCACTCGGGGGTCAGTTCGGCGTCGTCGACCAGCAGTCCGCCGCCGGCCTTCACCACCGGCTGGGCGTTGAGCCGCTGTTCGCCGTTGCCGATCGGCAGCGGTACGTAGGCGGCCGGCAGTCCGACGGCGGAGAGTTCGGCGACGGTCATCGCGCCCGCGCGGCAGAGCATCATGTCGGCAGCGGCGTACGCGAGGTCCATCCGGTCCACATACGGTACCGGGATGTAGGGCGGCATTCCGGGCATGTTGTCCACGCGCGGCATTTCATTCTTCGGGCCGACCGCGTGCAGGATCTGGATTCCGGAGCGCTGGAGCACCGGAGCGATCTGCTGGATCACCTCGTTGAGCCGGCGCGCGCCCTGCGAGCCTCCCGAGACGAGCAGCGTCGGCAGATTGGGGTCGAGGCCGAACGCCGCGCGCGCCTCGGGGCGTACGCGCGCCCGGTCGAGGGTGGCGATGGTGCGGCGCAGCGGGATGCCGATGTAGCGGGCGCCGCGCAGCTTGCTGTCCGGGGTGGAGACGGCCACACCGGCGGCGTACCGCGAGCCGATCTTGTTGGCCAGTCCCGGCCTGGCGTTGGCCTCGTGGACGATGATCGGCACCCCGAGCCGTTTTGCGGCCAGATAACCGGGCAGCGCGACATAGCCGCCGAAGCCCACCACGCAGTCCGCCTTGGTGCGTTCCAGGATCTGCTCGGCGGCCTTGATCGTGCCGCGCAGCCGCCCGGGGACGGTGATCAGTTCGGGCGTGGGTTTGCGCGGCAGCGGTACGGCGGGGATCAGTCCCAGCTCGTATCCCCGCTCCGGTACGAGCCTGGTCTCCAGTCCGCGCTCCGTGCCGAGGGCCGTGATCCCCACGGTGGGGTCCTGCCTGCGCAGGGCGTCCGCGAGGGCGAGCGCGGGCTCGATGTGGCCGGCGGTCCCCCCACCGGCGAGTACGACATGCACCGAAATTCACCGCTCTCCGGACGGACGCTTCTTGACGCGCCGTCTCATCGTCTTCCATCTCACCCCGGGCCGTCGCATGGCCAGGGCCGCTTTCGCGGCGGGATCCTCTCGCGCGAACGCGATCAGCAGCCCGATAGCGAACATGGTCGGCAGCAGGGCCGACCCTCCGTAGGAGAACAGCGGGAGCGGGACTCCGGCGATCGGCAGCAGGCCGAGCACCGCACCGATGTTGATCACGGCCTGCACCGTGACCCAGGTGGTCACACCTCCCGCGGCGTACCTCACGAAGGGATCCTCCGTGCGTCCGGCCACGCGGATACCCGCATAGCCTAGAGCCGCGAACAGTGCGAGTACCGACAGCGTCCCCGCCAGACCCAGTTCCTCCCCGGTGATGGCGAAAATGAAGTCGGTGTGCGGTTCGGGCAGTTGGCCCCACTTTTCCACACTCGCGCCGAGGCCGGAACCGAACCATCCGCCGGAGGCCAGCGCGTAGATCCCGTGGACCGCCTGCCAGCACTCCCCTTCCGGGCCCAGATCGATCGCGCCGATGCAGGCGAACCGCGAGAGCCGGTTCTCGCTGGTCTTGATCAGCGCGAAGCCGATCAGCCCGGCGACGGCCAGCACACCGGCGAAGAGCCGGGTGGGGGCGCCGGCCAGCCAGAGCAGTCCGAAGAGGATCGCCGAGAGGATGATCGCGGTCCCCATGTCGCCGCCGAGCATGATCAGTCCGAGCAGCATCAGGGCGACCGGGACGAACGGCACCAGCAAGTGTTTCCACTGGGTCAGCAGCCGCTTGTCCTGTTTACGGGCGAGCAGATCGGCGCCCCAGAGGATCAGCGCCAGTTTGCCGAACTCGCTGGGCTGGAGCTGGAACGGGCCGCCCAGATAGATCCAGTTCTGGTTGCCGTTGACCGACCGCCCTATCCCCGGGACCTGGACGAGCACCATCAGGAAGACCGTACCGACCAGCAGCGGGTACGAGAGCGCGCGGTTGAGCTTGATCGGCATCCGGGAGGCGAGCAGCAGCAGGCCGGTGCCGAGGACCACCGCGAGGAACTGCTTGCGGAAGAAGTACGTGGCGGGCAGCGACAGCTGGAGCGCGTAGATCATCGACGCGGAGTACACCATCACCAGACCGAGCACGGTGATCAGCAGACCGCTGCCGAGGATCAGGTAGTACGCGGTGAGCGGCCGGTCCCAGGCGCGCCTCATCCGCTCGTAGAAGCGCCGGGGTCCGCCGCCGCGCTGCCGCCGGGAGGCGCCGCCCCTGCCGCCCTTGCCGCCCCCGCGCCGGGTGGCGGCCGGACGGCGTACGGCGGCTCCGGCGGCCCGGCCGCGCAGCGCGAGCCCGGCCGGGCGCCCCGCGCGGGCGTCCGCACCGGCGTGCGCGCGCTCCTCCGGGGTGTCCACGCCACCTGGCGCCCCCGCGAGAGCGGGAGCGCCGGGAATCGCGTCCAGGAAGCCCCAGCCGCGCCGGACGGGCCCCGGCGCGGGCCGCGGATCTCGGTCCGCGGTGTCGTCGGCCGGCATCGTCGCTGTCCCCTCCAGTCGTGCCTGGCGCGGCTGGCGCGGGTGGTCAGTGGGCTGCGGCGGCCTGCTGCTGCGACACCGGGTCAGGCGTGCTCGGCGGCGAGGGCGTGTACCGCGTCCGCGAACGCCTCGCCCCGCTTGTTGTAGTTGACGAACATGTCCATCGAGGCACAGGCCGGGGCCATCAGTACCGTGTCCCCCGGCTGCGCGAGCCGTGCCGCTTCGCGGACCGCGGCCGACATCGCCCCAGTGTCGGTCCGGTCGAGGTCCACGACCGGGACTTCGGGGGCGTGTCGCGCGAGGGCTTCCCGGATGAGCGCGCGGTCCCTGCCGATCAGCACCACGCCGCGCAGCCGCTTCGCGGACGTCCCGACGAGTTCGTCGAAGGTCGCGCCCTTGGCGAGGCCGCCCGCGATCCAGACGATCGGGTCGTACGCCGCGAGCGACGCCTCCGCGGCATGCGTGTTGGTGGCCTTGGAGTCGTCGATGTACGTGACGCCCGCGACGTCCGCGACGCGCTCGATCCGGTGCGGGTCGGGGCGGAAGGCGCGCAGTCCGTCACGTACGGCGGCCGGCTCGACACCGTACGCGCGCGCCAGGGCCGCGGCGGCCAGCGCGTTGGCGATGTTGTGCGGGACGGGCGGGTCGACGTCGGAGACATGGGCCAGCTCCTGGGCCTGCTCGCGCCGGTTCTCGACGAAGGCGCGGTCGACCAGGATGCCGTCCACGACACCGAGTTGGGACGGTCCGGGAGTGCCGAGGGTGAAGCCGATCGCGCGGCAGCCCTCCTCGACGTCGGCCGCGCGCACCAGGTCCTCGGTGGCCGGGTCGGCCACGTTGTAGACGCAGGCGACGCTGTTGCCCTCGTAGATCCGGCCCTTGTCGGCGGCGTACGCGGCCATGGAGCCGTGCCAGTCCAGATGGTCGGGCGCGAGGTTGAGCACCGCGCCGGAGTGGGCGCGCGGGCTCGGCGCCCAGTGCAGCTGGTAGCTGGACAGCTCGACGGCGAGTACGTCGTACGTCTCCTCGCCGGTGACGGCGTCCAGCAGCGAGACGCCGATATTGCCGACGGCGGCCGTACGCAGCCCCGCGGCGGCCAGGATCGAGGCGAGCATCCTGACGGTCGTCGTCTTGCCGTTGGTGCCGGTGACGGCGAGCCAGGGGGCCGCGCCGGGGCCGCGCAGCCGCCAGGCCAGCTCGACATCGCCCCAGATCTCCACCCCGGCCGCCTCGGCGGCCAGGAAGAGCGGCTTGTCGGGCTTCCAGCCGGGGGCCGTGACGACGAGTTCGGTGCCGTCGGGCAGCGTCGCCCCGTCGCCGAGGCGGACGGTGACGCCCAGCTTTTCCAGCTCGGCGGCCTGGGCGCGGGCCCGCTCGTCGTCGCCGTCGTCGACGACGGTGACCTCCGCGCCCAGTCCGCGCAGTACCCGGGCCGCCGGGATCCCGGAGACCCCGAGACCCGCGACGGTGACCCGCTTGCCCTGCCAGTTCACTTCTCGGCCGCCCAGCCCGCGTAGAAGAGCCCCAGACCCACGATGACGCACATGCCCTGGATGATCCAGAAGCGGACCACCACAAGGACTTCGGACCACCCCTTGAGTTCGAAGTGGTGCTGGAGCGGCGCCATCCGGAAGACCCGCTTCCCGGTCATCTTGAACGAACCGACCTGGATGACCACGGACATGGTGATCATCACGAAGAGGCCGCCGAGGATGGCCATCAGGAACTCCGTACGGGAGCAGATCGCCAGACCGGCGAGCGCGCCGCCGAGCGCGAGCGAACCGGTGTCCCCCATGAAGATCTTGGCCGGTGAGGTGTTCCACCACAGGAAGCCGAAGCAGGAGCCCATCAGCGCCGAGGCGACGACCGCGAGGTCCAGCGGATCTCGTACCTCGAAACAGGCGTTGGGGTTGGTCAGGGTCGTCGCGTTGGCGCAGGACTCCTGGAACTGCCACAGACCGATGAAGGTGTAGGCGCCGAAGACCATCACCGAGGCGCCGGTGGCGAGGCCGTCCAGACCGTCCGTCAGGTTCACACCGTTGGACATCGCGAGAATCATGAACAGCGCCCAGACCACGAACAGCACCGGGCCGATCGACCAGCCGAAGTCCGTGACGAACGACAGCCTGGTGGAGGCGGGGGTGTTGCCGCGGTAGTCGGCGAACTGGAGCGACAGCACCGCGAAGGCGATACCGACGATCAGCTGGCCGGCCATCTTCGCCTTGGCCCGCAGGCCCAGCGACCGCTGCTTCACGATCTTGATGTAGTCGTCGAGGAACCCGACGAGCCCCATCCCGGCCATCAGGAACAGCACCAGCACACCCGAGAAGGTCGGGTCCTCGCCGGTGATCACCTTCGCCAGGGCGTACGCGATGAGCGTCGCCAGGATGAAGGCGATGCCGCCCATGGTGGGCGTGCCCTTCTTGCTGCCGTGCGTGCGCGGGCCGTCGTCCCGGATGAACTGCCCGTATCCCTTGCGGGCCAGGAGCTTGATCAGCAGCGGGGTGCCGATCAGTGTCAGGAAGAGCCCGATGGCTCCCGCGAAGAGGATCTGCCTCATCGGCCGGCGACCTCGCCCTCGGTGGCGTTCTCAAGCAGTGCCATGGCGACTCGCTCAAGACCGACCGACCTCGAAGCCTTCACCAGCACGACGTCTCCCGGACGCAGTTCACTGCGCAACAGGTCGACCGCCGCCTGCGCGTCGGACACGTGCACCGACTCCTCACCCCACGAACCCTCGTTGTAAGCGCCCAGTTGCAGCCAGGACGCTTCCCTGCCCCCGACTGCCACGAGCTTGCTGACGTTGAGCCGGACGGCGAGCCGTCCGACCGCGTCGTGCTCGGCGAGCGATTCGTCACCCAGCTCGGCCATCAGGCCGAGCACCGCCCACGTACGGCCCCCCGTGGCCCGTGAGGCACCACCCATGGCGACCAGCGCGCGGAGCGCCGCTCTCATGGATTCAGGGTTCGCGTTGTAGGCGTCGTTGACGATCGTCACGCCGTCCGAGCGCTCGGTGACCTCCATACGCCAGCGGGAGAGGGTTCCCGCCTCGGAGAGCGCCACGGCGATCTCGTCGACGGACATGCCCAACTCATGGGCGACGGCGGCCGCGGCGAGCGCGTTCGACACGTGGTGCTCACCGTACAGCCGCAGCGTCACGTCGCTGCACCCGGAGGGTGTTCGAAGCCGGAAAGCGGGCTGTCCGGTCCCGGTGAGGCGGACGTTCTCTGCCCGTACGTCTGCTTCGTCTGACTCTCCGAACAGCACGGTACGGGCCTTGGTGCGGGTCACCATCGCGCGGACGAGCGGGTCGTCGGCGTTGAGCACCGCCACCCCGCCGTCGGCCGCGGACGGCAGGGACTCGACCATCTCCCCCTTGGCCTGGGCGATCTGCTCCCGGCCGCCGAACTCGCCGATGTGGGCGGTGCCGACGTTCAGTACGAGGCCGATCCGGGGCGGGACGAGTCCGGTGAGGTAGCGGATGTCGCCGATGTAGCGCGCGCCCATTTCGAGGACGAGATAGCGGGTGTCCTCGACAGCCCGCAGGGCGGTCACCGGCAGGCCGATCTCGTTGTTGAGATTGCCCTCGGGCCAGACCGTGGGCGCGAGGCGCTGGAGCAGTTGGGCGATGAGGTCCTTGGTGCTGGTCTTGCCGGCCGAGCCGGTCAGCGCGACGGTGGTGGCGCCGAGGCGCTCCACGACATCGCGCGCGAGCGCGCCGAGGGCGCGTACGACGTCGTCCACGACGATCGCGGGCACACCGACGGGGCGGGTGGCCAGTACGGCCACCGCGCCCGCCTCGATGGCACGCCGCGCGTAGTCGTGGCCGTCGACGCGCTCTCCGGCGAAGGCGGCGAACAGGCTGCCGGTCTCCACCGCGCGGGAGTCGTAGACGACGGATCCGGTGACACGGACGGCCGGATCCGGTATGTCGTGCGGCTGCCCGCCGACGATGGCGGCGATCTCGGCGAGAGAGAGGGCGATCACTGGGTCATCCCTGACTGTTGTTCTCGTGACGGTGCTCGTGGCCTGGCTCACGGCCCGGCTCGTGGCGGCGGGAGCGCTCGATGGCCTCGCGCAGGACCTGACGGTCGTCGAAGGCGCGTACCACCCCGGCGATGTCCTGGCCCTGCTCATGGCCCTTGCCCGCGACCAGTACGGTGTCGTCGTCCCCTGCCAGGCCCACCGCGGCGGCGATGGCGGAGGCCCGGTCGGCGTCGACCAGGACGTCCCCGCGCTCATGGATCGGCACCTCGGCGGCGCCGGCGAGCATCGTGGCGAGGATCGCGAGCGGGTCCTCGCCGCGCGGGTTGTCGGAGGTCAGTACGGCGGTGTCGGCGAGCCGCGCCGCCGCGGCGCCCATCGGGCCGCGCTTGGTCTTGTCGCGGTCGCCGCCGCAGCCGAGGACGATGTGCACCTTGCCCTTGGTGACCTTGCGCAGGGAGCGCAGGACCGATTCGACGGCGTCCGTCTTGTGGGCGTAGTCGACGACGGCGAGATACGGCTGGCCGGCCTCCACCCGCTCCAGCCGGCCCGGCACGCCGGGGACCGCGGCGATGCCGTCGGCGGCGGTGTGCGGGTCGATCCCGGCGACGGCGAGGGTGACGACCGCGGCCAGGGTGTTGGCGACATTGAACGGTCCCGGCAGCGGGGCCTCGGCGCGGACCCGCTCCCCCTTGGGGCCGATCGCGGTGAAGGTGGAGGCGCCCGAGCCGACCACGACGTCCTCGGCGCGCCAGTCGGCGTCCGGGTGGCCCTCCGCGGAGAAGGTGGTGACCGGGACGGTCGCCTCCGCGACGAGCCGGCGGCCGTACTCGTCGTCGAAGTTCACGACGCCGGTCTTGCTGCGCTCCGGGGTGAAGAGCCGTGCCTTCGCCTGGAAGTAGTCCTCCATGCCGGAGTGGAACTCCATGTGCTCCGGGCTGAGGTTGTTGAACACGGCGACGTCGAACACACAGCCGTCGACCCGGCCGAGGACCAGCGCGTGGCTGGAGACCTCCATGGCGACGGATTCGACGCCCCGCTCGCGCATGACGGCGAAGAGGGCCTGGAGGTCGGTGGCCTCGGGGGTGGTGCGCTCCGACTTGATGCGCTCGTCGTCGATACGCATCTCGACGGTGCCGATGAGACCGGTGCGGTGGCCCGCGCCGCGCAGTCCGCCCTCGATGAGATACGCGGTGGTGGTCTTGCCCGAGGTGCCGGTGATCCCGATCTGGAGCAGATCCCTGCCGGGGTGTCCGTAGATCTCGGCGGCGAGCTGCCCCATGCGGGCCCGTGGGTCCGGGACGGTCAGAACCGGCAGGCCGGTGGCCGCGGCGCGCTCGGTGCCCGCCGGGTCCGTCAGGATCGCGGCGGCTCCGAGGTCGGCGGCCTGGGCGGCGAAGTCGGCGCCGTGGAAGCGGGCGCCGGGGAGGGCCGCGTAGACGTCCCCGGGGCGTACGGCGCGCGAGTCGTGGGTGATGCCGGTCGCTTCCCCAGGGCCCTTCACCTCCCCCGGGTCCGGTGCCTCGGCGCCCAGCCGGGCCGCCAGCTCCGCGAGGGAGGTCGGGCGTACCCGGTCCGGACGGGGCGTCCCCGGATGGTTCACAGGGGCGTCCTTCGGGGTGGTTCGGTACTGATCAGCTTGTGGCACGGCGGTGAGCGTACCGGGCTCCGCGGGCCGCGAGCCACGTGAGGGGGACTGGTGCGCGGGGGGTTCCGGGTGGTTCCCGGAACCGGGGGTGATGGTTGTCACTGGGGTGTTCCCTGGGGTCACTCGCCGGGTTTGAAGGTGACCGGCAGCCGGGCGGGTTTACTGCCGGTCGGTTCGACCTGCAGGGTCTTGAGAGCGAACTCCATGACCTTCTTGTAGATGGGGCCGCAGATCTGTCCGCCGAAGTAGCTGCCCTTGGTGGGGTTCTGGATGGCGCAGTAGACGGTGATCTGCGGGTCGTCGGCGGGCGCGAAGCCGGCGAAGGACGCGGTGTAGCCCTTGTAGACGCCGAGCTTCGGGTCGACCCGGTTGGCCGTACCCGTCTTGCCCGCGACGCGGTAGCCGGGGATGGCGGCCTTGGTGCCCGTCCCCTCCTCGTTGCCGACGACCGACTCCAGCATGGTGGCGACCGTCCTGGCGGTCTCGTCGCTCACCACGCGGGTCTTCTTGGGCGCGGGGGCGGGCGTGAACCGGCCGTCTGGGCCCCGCGCGCCGCGGATCAGGGTGGGTTCGATCCGTACGCCGCCGTTGGCGATGGTCGAGTAGACCGAGGCGGCCTGCATCGCGTTGAGGGAGAGGCCCTGGCCGAAGGGGATCGTGTACTGCTGCGAGGTGGACCAGTCCTGCGGCTGGGCCAGGATGCCCTGGGTCTCGCCGGGATAGCCGAGCCCGGTGGGCCGGCCGATGCCGAACTTGCTGAGATAGGAGTGGAGGACCTTGTTGGCCTCGGGCTGTGTCCTGCCGAGCTGGCCGGTCGCCAGGATGGTGCCGATGTTGCTGGACTTGGCGAGGACACCGTTGAGGGTCAGGTTCCAGGTGGGGTGGTCGATGTCGTCCTTGAAGAGCCGGTCCCCTCGGTGCAGCCGGTTCGGGACGACGACATGGGTGGCGGGGGTGGCCGCCTTCTCCTCCAGTACAGCGGCCATCGACATGACCTTGCTGGTGGAGCCGGGCTCGTACACGTCCTGGAGGGCCGCGTTGCCCATGGCGGCGGCGTTGGCCGCGGAGACGTCGTTGGGGTCGAAGCCCGGGGCGTTGGCCATGGCGAGCACCTCGCCCGTCCTGGTGTTCTGGACCACCACATAGCCGCGGTCCGCCCTGGACTCCTTCACCTGGTCGCTGATGGCCTGCTGGGCGGCCCACTGGATGTCCCGGTCGATGGTCAGCTCGATGTCGGAGCCGGGCACGGCGGGGGTCTCGTGGGAGCTGGCGGTGGGGACGCGGCGGCCTCCCGACTGGGCGTAGGTGACCTTTCCGTCCTCGCCCGCCAGCCGCTTGTCCAGCATGGATTCGACACCGCCCGCGCCGCGGCCCGCGGCGTTGACGTACCCCAGTATCCCGGCGGCGAGATCGCCGTTGGGGTACACGCGCTTGCTGCTGGCCTCCTGGAGGACGCCCGACAGCACGCTGACGGCGGCCGTGCCGGCGGCCTTCCCCTTGGCGGTCCTGCTCGCCTTGCTCGCCTTCTCGGCGAGGACGCGCTTGAGGTCCTTGATCTGGTTCCAGACCTGCGGGGTCTGGCGGCGTGCCAGCACGGTGTAACGGGGGGAGTCGGGGGTCCTGAGCTTCTTCACGATGTCGGCGCTCTCCGCGCCCAGGATCGGGGCGAGCAGCGCGGCGGCCTGTTCCGGGGCGTCCGGGATCTTGGTGAAGTCGGCGGTGAACATCGACGGGTCGGCGGTGATGTCGTACGCGTCGACGCTGGTGGCGAGGGCGATCCCGGAGCGGTCGGTGATCTCCCCGCGCTCGGCCGCGATGGTGTGGCTGAGGTAGCGGCTCTTCTCCGCCTTGGCGGCGTACGCGCTGGCGTCGACCGCCTGTACCTGGAGGAGCCGGACGACGAACGCCAGCATGACGAGGGTCAGTCCGAGGCTGACAAGCCGCAGGCGGGGGCGGGGGCTGCCGAGCCTGATCCGGCGCGGGGCACGGGACGCGGGGCGCGGGCGGCGGGCGGCGGGCCGGGGCGCGGGGCGGGACCGTCCGTCGTTCCCGGAGCGCGCGGGCTTGGGCACCCGGCGGCGCGGGGGTTCCTGGGAGGGCACTGGGTCACCTGCCGGGGGTCGTCGGGGCCGGCGTGCCGAAGGCCGGTGCGGGGGCCTGCCCGGGGGTCTCGCGGGCGGGGTCGGCGGAGCGGGAGGGGGACGCGAGGGGGGAGGGGGACGCCGGGGCGGAGAGCGCGGGAGACGGCGGCGAGACCGCCGACGGCGGGGTCTCCTCCATGGGAGAGGGCCGGCCCTCGGACTGGGCCGACGGCTGCGCGGAGGGCGACGCGCCGGCGCCGGGCACGCCGCGGACCGTACCGTCCGGGTTGAGGAAGGCGGGGCTGCCGCCGGGCACCATGCCGAGCTCACGGGCCCGCCGCTCCAGGGCGTACGGCGCGGAGCGTTCGTCCACGTCCCGTTGCAGGGCCTGCTCCTCGTCGGTGAGGTCGGTCGTCCGCTTCTTGAGCTCGCTCAGCTGGAACGAGCCCTCGTTGAGGGAGGAGTTCAGCAGCAGCAGGGTGATCAGACCGCCGCCGAGGAGCAGCACGACCAGCAGGACGAAGGGGGTGCGCGCCGCCGAACTGTTTCCGGAGGGCATCAGCTGGGCGAGCCGCGCGGCCCGCCCCCTCAACTGCTTGGCCGGTCCGCTCACAGAGCGTCCTCCCGGATCCGCTCCGCCCCCCGCAGCCGCGCCGGGGCCGCGCGGCGGTTCTCCGCGATCTCTTCCTCGGTGGGGAGTTCGGCGCCGCGGGTGAGCAGTTTCAGCCGGGGCTGATAGCGCTCGGGGACGACGGGCAGGCCGGGCGGCGCGGTGTTGGCGGCCCCGGCCGCGAGGACCTGCTTGACGAGGCGGTCCTCCAGTGAGTGGTACGAGAGGACGGCGATCCGGCCGCCGACGGCCAGGGACCCCACGGCGGCCGGAATGGCCTGCTCCAGGACGGACAGTTCGCCGTTGACCTCGATGCGCAGGGCCTGGAAGGTGCGCTTGGCGGGGTTGCCGCCGGTGCGCTTGGCGGCCTGCGGGAGGGCGTCGCGGATCAGCTCGACCAGCCGGGCGCTGTGCGAGAAGGGCGCCTTCTCGCGCTCCCTGACGACCGCGGAGACGATCCGCTTGGCCTGCTTCTCCTCGCCGTACGCGCGCAGGATCCGCACCAGTTCGCCGGGCGGGTAGGTGTTGAGGACCTCGGCGGCGCTGACACCGGACGACTGGTCCATGCGCATGTCGAGCGGGGCGTCCTGGGCGTAGGCGAAGCCGCGCTCCGCCTCGTCCAGCTGCATCGAGGAGACACCGAGGTCGAAGAGCACGCCCTGGACGCGGGGGATTCCCAGCCGGGCGAGCACCTCGGGCAGTTCGTCGTAGACGGCGTGGACGAGGGTGGCGCGGTCGCCGAACGGGGCGAGCCGCTCGCCGGAGAGCCGCAGCGCCTCCTGGTCGCGGTCGAGCGCGACCAGCCGGGCGGCGGGGAACGTGGAGAGCAGGGCCTCGCTGTGTCCGCCGAGACCGAGGGTGCAGTCGACCACGACCGCGCCGGGCTCGGCGAGGGCGGGGGCCAGCAGATCGAGGCACCGCTGGAGCATCACGGGAACGTGCCGGACCTGATTCATGCGCGCCCCTCGCGGCCTGCGCGCCCTTCGGGACGGGGGCCGGCCGCTGGTGGGCGGAGGGTGTCCGTACGGCGTTCCGCGGGCGCGCGGCTCTCCATGATTCGCTCGCTGCGCTCGCTCATGCGCCCTCTCAGATCCGGCGCGGCCGTACGTACCGCCGGGTCCCCGCCCGCTCAGAAGGGGAGGTGGTCCGCCGGCGCCGGAAGAGGCGTCGGCCGACCGCCGAGCGGGAGGAGGCCGAGCCGCACGTACGCCGCGACATGCGGGAATATTGTGGTGGGTTCGGTATGTGTCCGGGATGTGTCCGTGAACTTCGCGTCACTTTAGTCCACTCGCTCTTCCGGTCAATCAACCGGTCAGCGCGTCGCGAGGGTCACTCAACACAAGACCACAAACGGCATAATTCACTCGCCCGGCCCCGCTGGACTCACCTATGTGGGTTAGCTCACACCAGGCCACGTTGACGTTCTTTGTCCCCTCCCACAGCAGGCTTGACCGCCTCGTGACGACTACCGTCATAGGTATGTCGACTTCCGCACACATTCCCGCAGAGTCCGTCCAGACTCCCGCCGGCGCGGCCCGCACCGGCGGGACGGTCACCGACCGGCTCATCGACGCCAACCTCCTCTACGCCGCCGGGTTCGGCGACCCCGGCATGGACGCGCGCCCCGTGCTCCAGGTCGCCGTGGTCGCCTGCATGGACGCCAGGCTCGACCTGCACGGCGCCCTCGGGCTCTCCCTGGGCGACTGCCACACCATCCGCAACGCGGGCGGTGTCGTCACCGACGACGTCATCCGCTCCCTCACCATCAGCCAGCGGGCGCTGGGCACGCGCAGCGTCGTCCTCATCCACCACACCGGCTGCGGCCTGGAAAGCCTGACCGAGGAGTTCCGGCACGAGCTGGAGATGGAGGTCGGACAGCGGCCCGCCTGGGCCGTGGAGGCGTTCCGCGATGTCGACCAGGACGTACGGCAGTCCATGCGCCGCGTGCGGACCTCGCCCTTCCTCCCGCACACCGACGACGTCCGCGGTTTCGTCTTCGACGTGAAGACGGGGCTGCTGCGGGAGATCGACGCCGGCGCCTGAGCACCGGCGCCTGAGCGCCGTCACCGGACACACCTCCCCGAGATAAACAGCAAAGCCGACATATCACACCCACTTATCCACAGGCGGATGACACGAAGCGGTAACGGCAACAAGAATGCGTGTGTGGCACCGCTCCGGAACCATCCGGGGACGGTGTCCGTGTTTCGGGGAGGGCCGGGCCGTCTGATGAGCATCGGCCCGAGGAAAGGGCCGAGGAGGGCCGGGTGACGACCTATGACGATCGAGCGAGCCTTACAGATCTGACCACCACAGCGGAGCGGGTGCGCGCGTCGGTGGAGGCTGTGATCGAGGGCAAGCCAGAGGTCGTACGGCTTTCGCTGACCGTGCTGCTCGCCGAGGGGCATCTTCTGATCGAGGATGTCCCCGGCGTGGGCAAGACCATGCTGGCCAAAGCGCTCGCGCGCTCCATCGACTGTTCGGTGCAGCGCATTCAGTTCACCCCCGACCTGCTGCCTTCCGACATCACCGGGGTGTCGATCTACGACCAGCAGCGGCGGGACTTCGAGTTCAAGCCGGGCGCGATCTTCGCTCAGATCGTGATCGGCGACGAGATCAACCGCGCCTCGCCCAAGACCCAGTCGGCGCTGCTGGAGTCCATGGAGGAGCGTCAGGTCACCATCGACGGGCAGACGTATGAACTGCCCAGCCCCTTCATGGTGGTGGCCACGCAGAACCCGGTGGAGATGGAGGGGACGTACCCGCTGCCCGAGGCGCAGCGCGACCGCTTCATGGCCAGGGTCTCGATCGGCTACCCCAGCGCGGAGGCCGAGTTGCAGATGCTGGACGTGCACGGCGGCATATCCCCCCTGGACGACCTCCAGCCGGTGGCGCACGCGCACGACATCGTGAAGCTGATCGACGCGGTGCGCACGGTCCATGTCGCCGAGTCCGTAAGGCGGTACGCGGTCGAGCTGGTCGGGGCGACCCGTAACCACCCCGACCTCAGACTCGGCGCCTCGCCGCGCGCGACGCTCCATCTGCTGCGGGCCGCGAAGGCCGCGGCGGCGCTGAGCGGACGGGACTACGCGCTGCCGGACGACGTGCAGTCCCTGGCGACGGCGGTGCTCGCGCACCGGCTGCTGCCCACGGCCCAGGCACAGCTGAACCGCCGTACCGCCGAGCAGGTCGTGCTGGAGATCCTCCAGCGCGTCCCGGTCCCGACGGCGGGCGGCGGCCAGGGCCCCGGTCGCCAGGCACCGGGCGCCGGACCGCTCTACGGTCAGCAGCCCGGCGTACGGCGGCTGTGATGGCGCCCGGGGGGCCGGTGGCCGAGGGCGGCGAGGAGAAGGGCGGGCTGCGGGCCGCGCTGTCCGGGCTGACCACGCGCGGCCGGTCGTTCCTCGCGGCCGGGGTCGCGGCGGGCGTCTGCGCCTATGTCCTGGGCCAGTCGGACCTGCTGCGGGTGGGAATCCTGCTCGCCGTGCTGCCGCTGATCTGTGTGGCGGTCCTCCACCGCACCCGCTACCGGGTCGCGGGCAGCCGCCGGCTGTCGCCCTCCCGGGTCCCCGCGGGCTCCGAGGCGCGGGTGCAGCTGCGGATGGACAACGTGACGCGGCTGCCCACCGGGCTGCTGATGCTCCAGGACCATGTGCCGTACGTACTCGGCCCGCGCCCCCGGTTCGTGCTGGACCGGGTCGAGCCGGGCGGGCGGCGCGAGGTGTCCTACCGGGTGCGCTCGGATCTGCGCGGGCGGTATCCGCTCGGACCGCTCCAGCTGCGGCTGAGCGACCCCTTCGGGATGTGCGAGCTGACGCGCTCGTTCAGCGCGTACGACACCCTGACCGTCGTCCCGCGTACCGAACCGCTGCCGCCGGTACGGCTCGGCGGCGAGGCGTCGGGGTACGGCGAGGGGCGGCAGCGCTCGCTGTCACTGGCCGGTGAGGACGACGTGATCCCCCGCGGCTACCGGCACGGCGACGATCTGCGCCGCGTGCACTGGCGCTCCACGGCCCGCTACGGCGAGCTGATGGTGCGCCGCGAGGAGCAGCCGCAGCGGGCCAGATGCACGGTGCTGCTGGACACCCGGCGCAGCGCCTACCAGGGTTCGGGCCCCGACTCCGCCTTCGAATGGGCGGTGTCGGGCACGGCCTCCGCTCTGGTGCATCTGCTGGAACGCGGCTTCGCGGTCCGGCTGTTGACGGACACCGGCAGCTCGATGCCGGGCGAGGGCGGCGACGGCTTCGCGGGAGCGACCCAGGAGGCCGCCGACTCGGCCGGACTGATGATGGACACCCTCGCGGTCGTCGAGCACTCCGACGGCACGGCCCTCTCCCCCGCGTACTCCGTCCTGCGCGGCGGCACCGAAGGGCTGCTGGTCGCGTTCTTCGGCGATCTGGACGAGGAGCAGACGGCGGTGGCCGCCCGGATGCGGCAGCGCAGCGCCGTGGCCGTCGCCTTCGTACTGGACAGCACCGGCTGGACGCAGGGCGCCGGGCCCGCCGGGCCTGTCGAGGACCGGCTGCGGCAGCTGCGCGAGGCCGGGTGGACCGCGCTCGCCGTGCCCTCGGGGGCCGCGCTGCCCGAGCTGTGGCGGCTGGCCGCGCGGCAGCGATCGGAATCGGCCGTCACCGGCGGTACGACAGGCTTCTCCGGAGGATGGTCATGAGCGGTAGCGGAAGGCTGGCGCTGTGCGCTTTCGCCGCCACGCTGATGGCGGCGGGCGCCCTGCTGCCGCTGGTCGAACCGGCCCTCTGGCTGCTGCACGCGGCGATCATGCTGGCGGTCGTCGGCGCGGTGGGCGCGCTGGCCCGGCGGGTGCCGCTGGCCCGGACGCTGACCGTGGCGCTCCAGGGCCTCGCCGCCCTGCTGATGCTCACGCTGGTCTTCGCCTCGGACGAGGCGCTGATCGGCATCGTGCCGACCCCCGAGGTCTTCGCGCACTTCGGCCGGCTGCTCACCGAGGGCGGCGATGACGTCGGCCGGTACGCGATACCGGCGCCCGCGACCGACGGCATCAGGCTGATGCTGATCGGCGGCGTCCTGGTCATCGGGCTCGCCGTGGACGCGATCGCGGTGACCTTCCGGAACGCGGCCCCGGCCGGACTGCCGCTGCTCGCGCTCTACTCGGTCGCCGCGGGGCTCTCCGGCGGCGCCGGGGGCTGGCTGTGGTTCCTCCTCGCGGCCGCGGGCTATCTGCTGCTGCTCCTGGCGGAGGGCCGGGACCGGCTGTCCCAGTGGGGCCGGGTGTTCGGCGGCGCGCCGCGTACGCCGGGCCGGTTCCCGTCCGGCGCGGACGCCTCGGGCGGGCGCGCCCCGGTCCGTACCGGACGCCGTATCGGTGTGGTGGCGCTGGGTGTCGCGCTGGTGGTCCCGGCCGCCCTGCCCGCGCTGGACGGCGGACTGCTGGCCGGCGCCGGTGGCGGGAACGGCTCGGGGACGGGCGGCGGGGGCACGATCTCCGCGGTCAACCCGCTGATCTCGCTCCAGGACAATCTGAACCAGCCGGAGGACCGCGAGGCGCTGCGCTACAAGACGAACGCGCCGGACACCCAGGACATGTATCTGCGGATCATGGCGCTGGACAAGTTCGACGGCACGTCCTGGCGGTTCTCGCAGCGCGGGGTCGAGGACGTACCGGACCGGCTGCCCGGTGCCCCCGGGCTGAACCCCGAGGTCAGCACGACCGAGGTCAGGACCAATATCTCGGCCGCCGGCTGGTACCGGCAGAACTATCTGCCGATGCCCTATCCGGCGACCCAGGTGGACATCGAGGGGCGCTGGCGCTTCGAGCCGGAGGGCAGGACGCTGGTGGGCGACCGCGGCCAGTCGACGCGCGGCGCACAGTACGAGGTCGGCAGCCTGCTGGTGAACCCGACCCGGGAACAGCTCGCCGCGGCGCCCCCGGCCCCCTCGGCGCTGCGCCGTGAGTACACCGAGGTCCCGGCGGTCCTGCCGGACGTGGTGAAGTCGACGGCGCTCGATGTCACCAGGGGCGCGGCCAACGACTACGAGAAGGCCGTCAGGCTCCAGGACTGGTTCGCGCTGGACGGCGGCTTCACGTACAACACCGAGGTGGACTCGGGCACCGGCGTCACGGCGATCACGCGGTTCCTCAGGAACAAGGAAGGCTTCTGCGTCCACTTCTCCTTCTCGATGGCCGCGATGGCCAGGACGCTCGGTATCCCGGCGCGCGTCGCGGTGGGCTTCACGCCGGGCACGCCGCAGCCGGACGGCAGCATGTCCGTCGGGCTGCGTGACGCGCACGCCTGGCCGGAGCTGTACTTCGAGGGCGTCGGGTGGACCCGGTTCGAGCCGACGCCGAGCCGGGGCAGCGCGCCCGACTACACCCGGCAGGACGTGCCGTCCGACGGGCCGAGCGATGTGCCCAGCCCCGATACCAGCGCCTCGGCCGCGCCGTCCACGGAGCCGTCCGCCTCGGACAGCTGCCCGGCGCAGTCGCGACGGCTGGGCGAGTGCGGCGCGGCCGCTCCCGGCGCCGCCCTGCCGCCGACGGATTCCGGTTTCCCGCTGGCGACCGTGCTGTGGACCGTCCTGGGCGGGCTCGCGGTGGTGGCGCTGACACTGCTGCCCCTGCTCTGGCGGACCAGGATCCGGGCCAGGCGGCTGGGATCCGGGGGACGCACCCCGGCCGACGCGACGGCGCGGACGCTGGCGGCCTGGCGGGAGATCACCGACACGGCCTGGGACCACGGGGTCCCGCCCGACGAATCACGGACGCCGCGCAAGGCGGCGGAGCGCATCGTACGGCTGGGCCGGCTGGAGGGTGAGGCGGCCCAGGCGGTGCACCGGGTGGCCGGTTCGGTGGAACAGGTGCTGTACGCGCCCGAGCCACGGCCGGGCACGGGCCTCGCAGACGACGTCCGGCGGGTCCGGGAGGGGCTCGGCGCCCTGGCCGGCCGCTGGACCCGGCTGCGCGCACTCCTGGCGCCCCGCTCGTCCGTACGGGTGGCCTGGGCCGCCTCGGAGCGCTGGGCGTCCCTCACGGCCCGCTGGAGCCCTCAGCGGCTCTCAGAGGCCGCCAGGGCGGCCACCATGCGCCGGCGCCCCTCGCGTCAGCGCGGCTGAGCGGCCCGCACGCCCCGGCCTGAGCGGCGCGCGCCCGTGCGGGCCGCTCAGCCGGAGGTCGGAAACCCGAAGCCGGAAGCCGGAAACGACTGAGGGGCGAACGCCTGACGCGTTCGCCCCTCAGTCGTACTGTCCACTGGCTCTGTTCGTCTTACTGGCCCTGCTCGTCTTACTGGCCCTGTTCGTCGCGGCGGCGCTGCCATCGCTGCTCGATGCGGTTCATCATCGAGCGGCGCTGTCTCGCTTGTGCGGGCGCGGGGCCGCCGGATGGGCCGCCCGCCGCCTGCTGCTGACCTGGTTTGGGCGCTTTGCGCCAGCCGGTGACCGCCAGGACCGCGCAGCCCAGCATGACGAGGAATCCCACCACGCTGATCCAGATCTGCTGGGCGACCATTCCGGCCATGAGGAGCGCGATACCCACCAGGAAGCCTGCGACCGCCTGGTAGACCCGTCGCCGGGTGTACGTACGCAGCCCGCTTCCCTCAAGCGCTGTCGCGAACTTGGGATCTTCGGCGTACAGCGCTCGCTCCATTTGCTCGAGCATTCGCTGCTCGTGCTCCGAGAGCGGCACGGAGTCCTCCTAGTCGTCGGTCGCGGGGGGCGACCGGTATGCGGCTCCTTCAAGGATAGGCAGGGAATCGCCCCCGTGAAACCCGCCCTCAACGCCAATTCGCCATTCCGGGCCGCCATGTCGGCTCGGCCGCTGAGGCGTTGATTCCCCAACCATCGATCCGTCATGCCGGATGGTGTACACCGATCATACGGCGCCCGGGGCCCCACTGGGGGGCCTGTGGCGTACTCCATGTACGGCTGCGTGGCTGATCAGCCACGCCATCGGCGTCCCGGACCGGCTCCGGACGGACTCCGGGCGGACTCCGGACGGCCCAGGACGGCTCCGCCGCGGCTCCAGGACGGCTCCGCGGCGGCTCCAGGACTGCTGCGGGGCCGTGCCGGAACCGGCCGTGGAAGGGCTCCGGCAACCGGGAGATCCGCGTCAGTCCCGCTTCTCGCCCAGGACGTGCAGCTGGGTGGCGATGGAGTGGAAGGCGGGCAGCTCGGCGGCCGCCGCTTCCAGCTGGAGCAGCGCGTCCAGGGCGCCCGGCTGGGTGTCCACCAGCCCGCCCGGGACCAGGTCCGCGAAGACCCGCACGCCGTGCACGGCGCTGATCCGGAGACCGGCTCCCGCGGCCAGCTCCGTGAGCTGCCCGGCGGTGAAGCGCCGGGGCACCGGATCGCCGTCGCCCCAGCGGCCCGCCGGGTCGGTGAGCGCCTGCCGGGCCTCGACGAAATGCCCGGCGAGCGCCCTGGCGAGCACGGCGCCGCCCAGCCCCGCGGCGAGCAGGCTGAGCGCCCCGGCCGGGCGCAGCGCGTCCACGGCGTTCCGTACGTCCTCGGCCGGATCGTCCACGTACTCCAGGACGCCGTGGCAGAGCACCGCGTCGAAGCCGCCGCGCTCGACCACGTCGAAGAGGCCGTGGATGTCCCCCTGGACCCCGCGCACGCGCTCGGCCACTCCGGCCTCGGCCGCCCGGCGCTCCAGCGCGAAGAGCGCGTTCGGACTGGGGTCCACCACGGTCACGCGATGACCCAGACGGGCGACGGGCACCGCGAAGTTGCCCGTACCCCCTCCGGTGTCGAGCACGTCCAGAACGTCGGTGCCCGCCACCTTGGCGCGGCGGCCGAGGGCGTCCTTGAGGACCTCCCAGACCACGGCGGTACGCAGGGAGCCGCGGGGGCGGGAGGGCGTCTCCCCACCGGTAACAGGGGAACGGTCCGACACGGCAGTTGACTCCTCGGCGCGGTGCCGCCCCTGGTGGCGGGGCGTGAACGGTGCAGGCTCCGCCCACCCTATTGCCTGGGGCGCGTCGTCGAAGTCCCGCCCGGCCCGGCCCGCCCCACGGGCGGACGGCGCCGCTTCGACGACACGCTCCGGCACGGGGCGTCCCGGTCACCCAGCGGCATCGCCCTGCCGGGGGTGTTCGGCGCGGGGCCGGGGCAGCACCGGTTCGAGTACGAGCAGCCGCTCCACCAGGCGCAGGAACATGCCCGCGTCACGCAGCAGATCGTCCGCGTCACGGCCGGTGGCCGCGCCCGGTATGCCCGCCTCGGCACGCGCCCTGCGCGGGGCACCCGAGGCGAAGAGAGCGCTCCATTCGGACAGCTCGGGCGCGATTTCGGTGAGGACCTCCCAGGCGCTCCTGATCCGCCGCCGCCGCTGCGGGGTGGTCTCCGGGCGGCCACGGGCGGCGAGCACCGCGGCGGCGGTGCGCAGGGCGGCGAGATGGGCGGTGGCGTAGCGCTCGTTCGGAGTGTCCAGCGTGGCGGCCTCGTCCAGGCCCGCGTGCGCCTGGGCGAGGAGATCGAGGGCCGCGGGCGGGGCCGTGGCCCTGCGCAGGACGGGGTGGACATCGCTCGGGGGACCGGTCAGGGCGGGGGCAGGGCCGTCTGTACGGCGCCGACGTGCGGCACCGGCGTAGGAGCTGGCCATGACGGAACCTCCTGTCGTCGTGTGACGGTGCTGTAGCCGTATGTGTCCATGGTGAGGGGCACCACTGACAATCGGCCCTGACCTGCGACTTTGCCTCGCACACCGGTTCGGAGTAACTTTTGAACTGACCAGTCAGTACAAAGAAATCGAGGCGCCCCGTGGACAGCCAGGAGCACCCGGCCGGTCAGGAGCACGCCGACAACCAGGAGCACGCGGTCAGCCAGGAGCAACCGGACAGCCGGCGGGCCGGGCCGGACGGCGCGGCCGTCCTCGCCGAGGACTTCGGGCTCAAGGGCGCGCGCGGCTGGGCGTTCCGCCATGTCCGCGTCGACGCCGCGCCCGGCACGGTCGTCGTCATCGAGGGCCCCTCGGGCTCGGGGCGCACCTGTCTGCTGCTCGCTCTCACCGGCCGTATGCGCCCCACCGAGGGCCGTGCCGAGATCGCCGGACTGCCCCTGCCCCGCGCCATGGCGGCCGTACGACGGATCAGCGGCCTCGGCCCTGTGCCGGGCGTCAGCGATCTCGATCCGGCGCTCACCGTCGCCGAGCATCTGCGCGAACGCGCGCTGCTGCGACGCCGGTTCGGCGGATCCCCGCGCGCCCTGCTGCGGCCACGCGCCCAGCGGGCGGCCGAGGCCCGGGGCCGTATCGACGCCGCGCTGACCGCCGCCGGGCTCGACACGGCCGCCCTGCCCAAGGGCGAGCGCACGTCCGTGCGTGACCTGGAGCGGCTGGAGGCGCTGCGCCTCTCGGTCGCCCTCGCGCTGATCGGCGGGCCCCGGCTGCTGGCCGTGGACGATCTGGACCTCAAGCTCTCCGACGCCGACCGCGCCGCGGCCTGGCGGCTGCTGCGCTCCGTCGCCGAGGCCGGCACGACCGTACTCGCCGTGTGCGGCCAGGCCCCCGAGGCCGCGGACGCGGGCACGGACATGGTCATCATCCGTACGGACAACGAGGAGGGGACGGCCGATGCGCTCGCCGAAACTGGCCGCGCTTGAGCTGAGGCGCTTCGGCAGGGGAAAGCTCCCGCGCGCCGCGCTCGTCGCGATCCTGCTGCTGCCGCTGCTGTACGGCGCGCTCTACCTGTGGTCGTTCTGGGATCCGTACGGGCGGCTCGACAAGATCCCCGTCGCTCTCGTCAACGACGACCAGGGCGCCACCGCGGCGGGCCGGAAGGTCGCCGCCGGTGACGAGATCACCCGGGGCCTGCGCGAGAGCAAGGTCTTCGCCTGGCACGAGGTGAGCGCGGCGGAGGCGCGCGAGGGCGTGGAGGACGGTTCGTACTACCTCTCCCTGACCATGCCGGCCGACCTCAGCGAGCGGATCGCGTCCAGTTCCGGCGACGCGCCCGAGACCGGCGCGCTCCAGGTCCGGACGAACGACGCCAACAACTACATCGTCGGGCAGATCTCCAGGACCGTGTTCTCCGAGGTGAGGACCGCCGCCTCGACCAACGCCTCCCGCTCCTTCCTCGACCGGATCTTCATCTCCTTCTCGGACATCCACGACGCCACCGCGAAGGCCGCCAAGGGCGCCGACCAGCTCAAGGGCGGTATCGGAAAGGCCCAGAAGGGTTCGAAGGACCTCGTGGACGGGCTGAAGACCGCGAAGGAGGGCAGCGGGGACCTGGCGGGCGGGCTGAAGAAGCTCGGCACGGGCGCGAGCGATCTGGACACCGGCGCCCAACAGGTCGCCACCGGCACCCAGTCGCTCGCCGACAAGATCAACTCAATGGCCGGGAATGTACGTCCGTACCTCAAGGACAACGGGAAGGCGATCGGCGATTCCGCGCGGCTCGTGGCGGACTCCTCCCAGTCGATACGGGACAACCTCGGACTGCTCGTGAAGGCCGCGCCCGGCGCCGCGACGAAGGCCCGCCTGGCCTCCGACGAGCTGAACTCCCTCTACAGGGAACGCTGCGAGAACGCCCCCGGCGCCACCGCCTCGCCCGATCGCACCCCCGGCACCGGCACCGCCGCCGCCGGTCCCGACCCCAGCGTCTGCCCGCCCCTCAAGCGCGCCAGGACCGCCGCCGCGGACGTGGCCGCCGTCGCCGATGACGTCAACACCCTGGTGCAGAACAACAACGGCGGTCTGAAGGCGCTGGACGGCCGGCTCGCCACGCTCCAGAAGCAGGCGAAGGCACTCGCCGAGCACGCGCCGCAGCTGGACGACGACCTGGAGACCGCCGTCACGAAGATCAACGCTCTCAACACCGGCGCGCGGAAGGTCGCCGAAGGGGCGGGCAGGCTGCACACCGGGCTCACCGACGCCAAGAAGGGCTCCGCCACGCTCAACACCGGTGTCGGCAAGCTCAGTACCGGCGCGGACACCCTCGACGGCGGGCTCTTCAAGCTCGCCGACGGATCGGCCGAGCTGGCCGGAGGGCTCAACGACGGCGTCGGGAAGATCCCCGACTACGACAAGACCGACCGTGACCGGCGGACGGAGGTGATGGCCGACCCCGTCCAGCTCGCCTCGCGCTCGCTGCACGCCGCGCCCAACTACGGCACCGGCTTCGCCCCGTACTTCATCCCGCTCTCCCTCTGGGTCGGCGCGATGGTGGCGTACATGCTGATCCAGCCGCTGAACCGGCGCGCGCTGGCCGCCGGCGCCTCCGCCTGGCGCATCGCCCTCGCGGGCTGGCTGCCCGTCGCCGCGATCGGGCTGCTCCAGGCCGGCGCGCTGATCTCCGTGCTGCACTGGGCCATCGGCCTGGAGATGGCGCGCGCCGCCGGAACGGTCGGCTTCCTGGCGCTGGTCACCTGCTGCTTCACCGCGATCGTCCAGTGGCTCAACGCCCGCTTCGGACCGGCGGGCCGGATCCTCGTGCTGGCGCTGCTGATGCTCCAGCTGACCTCGGCGGGCGGCACCTATCCCGTCCAGACCAGTCCGGGCTTCTTCGGCGCCATTCACCCCTTCCTGCCGATGAGTTACGTGGTCGAGGCGCTGCGCAGACTCATCTCGGGCGGCGGACTGGGCCCCGTGTGGCAGGGCTGTGCCGTGCTCGCCGCCTTCACCGTCGGCGCGCTGGCGCTGACCGCACTGTCCGCACGGCGCAAGCAGGTGTGGACACTCGACCGGCTCCACCCCGAGCTGAGCCTGTGAGCGCGGGGGGACCGCGCCGGGCGCGCGAGAGCTGTGACAACGGAGGACCTGTGACAACGGAGGACTTGTGACAGCGGCGGACCTGTGACAATCGTCGCCATGGACAGCAGCAGCGCCCGCCGCCAGGCCACCCGGCAGAAGCTCTACGAGGCCGCGGTGACCCTCATCGCCGAACAGGGCTTCTCGGCGACGACGGTGGACGAGATCGCCGAACGCGCCGGGGTCGCCAAGGGCACGGTCTACTACAACTTCAAGAGCAAGACGGAGCTTTTCGAGGAGCTGCTGCGGCACGGCGTCGGGCTGCTGGCCTCGTCCCTGCGGACGGCGGCCGACACCACGGCGGAGCGCGGCGGCAGCAAGATCGAGGCGCTGGACGCGATGATCGGGGCCGGTCTGGTCTTCATCGACCGCTATCCCGCCTTCACGCAGTTGTACGTCGCCGAGCTGTGGCGGACCAACCGGGCCTGGCAGTCGACGCTGTTGGTGGTGCGCCAGGAGGCCGTCGCGGTCGTCGAGAGGGTGCTCGGGGAGGCCGTCGAGGGCGGTGAGCTGAGCGACGAGATCGATGTGCCGCTGACGGCGGCGGCGCTGGTCGGGATGGTGCTCGTGGCGGCGCTCGACTGGCAGGCGTTCCAGCCGGAGCGGTCGATGGACGACGTGCACGCGGCGCTCTCGCGGCTGCTGCACGGACGGGTCGGCGGACGCTGACGCCGTACGCACGCACACCGCGTACGTACGTGCGCCGGTCCGGTGAGGCTCCATCCCCCTGAGCCTCACCGGACCGGCGCGTTCCCCCGTACCCCGTACTCCCCCGGTACCCCCGTATCCCCCTACCCCGTACCTCGTTCTCCGGGATGCCGGAGAGCCCGCTTCCCCGTGATCCACGTGATCTCGCGATCCTCGTGATCCACCGTGGTCGCTGGGCTCCCCGTCCGCACCCCCGTTACGTCGGGGGAGCCGCGCCGTTCCGCCGCCCCGTGCCGGCGGTGCCGGCGCCGCGCCCCTTCCGTGGTCCCCACTCTTCCGTCCACGCAGGTCGGAGCCCATCCGCGTGCCTACTCATCTCCCCCTCTAGGTACCGGTACTCAGTCCTGCGTACTCCCGCCCAGCGCGGGCGCGGCGTCGCGCGGGGCTCGGCCGGAGACCGGCGCTCCCCCGGCGCTCTAAAATCGCTGCCATGGCACGGATTGCGGTGATCGGCGCCGGGATGGGCGCCATGGCGGCGGCAGCCCGGCTCGCGGTGGCGGGTCAGCGGGTGACGGTGTACGAACGCGCGGCGACGTACGGCGGATCGGTGGGCCGGTTCGAGCGGGACGGCTTCGTCTTCGACACCGGGCCCGGTCTGCTGCATCTGCCGGCCGTCTACCGTGATCTCTTCGTCAAGACCGGCAAGGAGCCGCTGGAGAGCCGCGTCCGTCTCGGTCAGGTGGATCCGGCGAGCCGGCATGTCTTCGCCGACGGCACCGACGTACGGCTGCCCAACGCGTCGCGCGGCGGCGTGGTCGCCGCCCTGGACGCGGCGCTGGGCGCGGGCGCCGGGGAGCGCTGGGGTGAGTTCCTCGGCCGGGCCCGGGACGCCTGGGACCGCTCGCGGCGTCCGCTGCTGGAGGAGCCGCTGTGGGCGGACTGGCGGGTGCTGGGCCGGGATCCGTATCCGGCCGTACGGCGGCGACGGCTGCTCCGCGGCGTCCGGCAGGCCACGACGGTCGCGGAGGTCGGCGCCTGGGAGCTGGCCGATCCGCGGCTGGCGGCGCTGCTGGACGGCTACGCCCTGTCGTACGGGCTCGACCCGCGGCACGCCCCGGCGGGCGCCGCCCTGCTGCCGTATCTGGAGCAGACCTTCGGCAGCTGGTATGTCGGGGGCGGCATGCGGGAGTTGGCGCGCGCGGTGTACGAACGGTGCCTGGCCCGCCGGGTGGAGTTCGTCTTCGGCGCCGAGGTGACCCGGATCGTCGAGAAGGACGGCGCGGCGACGGGCATCGAGCTGGCGGACGGCACGGTCGCGGAAGCCGACCACGTGGTGGCGGGGATCGCCCCCGGCCCTCTCGTGGAGGGGCGGCTCGACGCGGACGGTGACGTACGGCCGCCGGTCACGGACGCGGCTGGTGCCGTGCGGCCGGGCCGGTTCACGGTGCTGCTGGCGCTGCGCGGCGCCCGCGAACCCGGCGCCGCGCACCGGACGGTGGTGCACTCCCCCGACGGAAGCGCCGAGGCGGCCGAGGTGTTCGCGGGGCGGACCGCGGCGCGGCCCACGGTCACGGTGCTGCGGCCCGACGACGCGGCGACGCGCCCCGACGACGGCCACGAGGCGGTCACGCTCACCGCGACGGTGGCCCCGGACGGCCCGGTCGACTGGTCGGACGCCGCGCTGCGCGAGCGGTACGCCGAGGTGCTGGTGGCGGCCGCCGGGGCCGCCGTGCCGGGGCTCGCGGAGCGGCTCCTGTGGCGCGAGGTGCGCACCCCGGCCGATACGGCGGCGCTGACGGGGGCCGCGGGCGGTTCCGTACCGGCGCCCGCGCTGGCCGGGGCCGGGGGCCGGCTGCTGCTTCCGGGAAACCCCACGCGGCTGTCCGGGCTGTACCGGGCGGGAGGCTGGGCGCATCCGGGCGGCGGGCTCGCGCACGCCGGGATGTCGGGGGCGCTGGTCGCCGGACTGATCGTCGAAGGGGCGGACTTCCGCGGCTCGCGGTGAGCGACGTGGGCCGCCGCGGCGCCCGCCGCCACCGCGCCCGCCCGGTCAACGGGCGTGCCGTCGAACGTTCCTGACGGGCCGCCCATGCTCGTGGGCCATCGCGGCCGGTGCGGCCGGTGCGCGCGGTACGCCCGTCAGTAGCGGTAGCGCTGCTCGTTGTAGTCGGGATCCGGGTAGCCCGGCCGGTGCGGCTCGTCCTGGGGTATCGGCGGGAACTGCTCGCCGTCGCGGTCGCGCTGCTGCGGGACCCACACGCCGCCGGGCGGGGTGTCGCCGCCGTACTGCTGCTGGTCGGCGTACGGGTCGGCGTAGTGCTGCTGGTTGCCGAAGCTGTCGTACGAGCCGTACTGCCGGCCGCTGTCGGCCGAGCCGGGGTACGGGTCGGTGTACCCGGCGTACTGCTGCTGCCCGGCGTCGTAGCCGTACTGCTGCTGCGCGTACGCGTCCTGGCCGGGGTACATGTCCTGGCCGGAGTGGTACGCGTCCTGGGGGACGTAGCCGTCCTGGCCCGCGTGCTGCTGCTGCCCGTACCCCGGATACGCGTCATATCCGCCGCCGTCGCCGTACCCGTGCGCGCCGGCGCCGTCCGCCGTGCCCGCGCCCATACCCGCGCCCGCGTGCGGCTGCTGACGCGCCTCGCGGGTCGCGTCGTCGTATATCCCGTACTGCCCGGTGTCGTCGGGCAGCGGCTCCGGTTCGTAGACCGCGGCGGCCGGCGCGGGGGGCTCCGCCGGCTCGTACGCGGGCGGCTCGTACGCGGCCGTTCCGTACTCCGCCGGTTCGTACTCCAGGTCGGAGACCTCAAGAGCGGGCTCGCGCTCCTGCGCCTGCCGGCTCCCGGCCTTGCGGCGGCGGCTGGCGCCCGGACTGCCGCCTATCGCCCAGCCCGTCGAGAAGCCGCGGCGGAAGGACAGCGTCACATACGTCTGGCCGACCGCGAACGCGATCGCGCCCAGCGCGATGACGAATATGGAAGGGATCAGTACACCGAGGACCACGCCCATGAACCCGGTGAAGGCGAGCACGCGCCAGCGCAGCCGCGCCTTGTACTGGAGCAGCACCTCACCGAGCAGCCACAGGGCCACGATGCCGAATGCGATGTAGAGGACCGTCCAGCCCATGCCCGCCCCTCTCCTGGGCCCACCGCCCGGGGACAGGGCGGGTACGGCCGGTCACGACTGCTCGTGCAGTCCGAGATTCTCGTAGATTTCGAGCGTCGCCGTGGAGTTGTTGAGCGTGATGAAGTGCAAGCCGGGGACACCCTCGGAGAGCAGCTCGGCGCAGAACTCCGTCGCGAACTCGATGCCAATGGAGCGTACAGCGGCGGGATCCTCCCTGACCGAGAGGATCCGCTCTTTCAGCGCGGGCGGGAAGACCGCGGTGGAGAGCCGCGGCAATCGCTCCAGCATCTTCACACTGGTGACGGGCATGATTTCCGGAATGATCGGTGTCTCGCAACCGGCCGCGGCGGCGTGGTCGCGCAGCCGCAGATAGCCCTCGGGGTCGAAGAACATCTGTGTGATCGCGTAATCGGCGCCCGCGCGGCACTTGTCCACGAAGTGCTTGATGTCCGTGTTCCAGTCGGTGGACCGCGGATGCATCTCGGGGAAGGCCGCCACGCCGACGCAGAAGTCCCCGGACTCCTTGATCAGCGCGACCAGTTCGGCGGCGTAGCGCACCCCGTCCGGGTGCTTGATCCACTCGCCCATGGGGTCGCCGGGCGGATCGCCGCGTACGGCGAGGATGTTGCGGATCCCGGCGTCGGCGTACTGCCCGACCATGTTGCGCAGTTCGGCGACGGACTGGCCGACGGCCGTGAGGTGCGCGACCGGCGTGAGCGTGCTGTCGGCGGCGATCCGCTCCGTGGCCCTGACCGTGCCCGCGCGGGTGGAGCCACCCGCGCCATAGGTGACGGAGACGAAGCTCGGGGCGACCGCTTCGATCCGGCGCAACGCGTTCCAGAGGTTCCGCTCGCCCTTCTCCGTTTTGGGCGCCCAGAACTCGAACGAGTACGAAGTCTTGCCGGTCGCGAGCAGATCACGCACGGTCAGCGCGTGATCCGATCTGGTCGAAGCTGTGCCTAGGGCCATATGTGCAGGCTATCGAGGGTGGGGCGGTCCCCCAACCGGACGAGGGATTTTTGCCCGGTTTGCCGGTTAAGTGGCCGCACTCCCGTACGGCACGCTCCCACGGGCCGCACTCCCGTCATCCGTACGACGCGCTCCCGTCACCCGGGCACCGCGCCGCCGCCATGCCCGCCACCCCCGCCATACGCGTTCATGCCCGTCATACGGCACGGTCCCGCACGCGCTTCGCCAGGGCCGCGGCCGCCGCCGCCGGGTCGTCGGCCTCGGTGATCGCCCGTACGACGACGACCCTGCGCGCACCGGCGTCCAGCACCTCGTCGAGCCGGGCCGCGTCGATCCCGCCGATCGCGAACCACGGACGGTCCGTGGCGCGGGACGCGGCGTACCGCACCAGATCGAGCCCCGGCGCGTGGCGGCCCGGCTTGGTGGGAGTGGGCCAGCAGGGGCCCGTACAGAAGTAGTCCACGCCGGGCTCGGCGACCGCCGCGTCCACCTCGGCCTCCGCGTGGGTGGAACGGCCGATCAGCGGCCTGTCCCCGAGGATCGCGCGCGCGGCCGGGACGGGCAGATCGCCCTGTCCCAGATGGAGCACGTCGGACCCGATGGCATGGGCCACATCGGCGCGGTCGTTCACGGCGAGCAGCCGGCCGTGCCTGCGGCAGGCGTCCGCGAAGACCTGGAGGTGCTCCAGCTCCTCGGCCGCCTCCATGTCCTTGTCGCGCAGCTGCACGATGTCCACGCCCGACGCGAGCACGGCGTCGAGGAACTCGGCGAGATCCCCCTGCCGCTTACGGGCGTCCGTGCACAGATAGAGCCGGGCGTCGGACAGCGACGCGGAAGGCGCGGAGGCGGAAGGCGCGCACCGGGAAGCCGCGGACGCGGAAGCCGTGGACGCGGAAGCCGTGGACATGGAAGATCCCCCCGTGGATGTTGGGTCGGCGGTGCGCGGCGGCCGACGTACGACCGGCGGACGGTCGCACGGGGCCGCCGCGCACCGCGGATGGCGATGTCGTCAGACGGCGAGCGCCTGGGCCCGGCGCTTCACCTCCGTGCCGCGATTCTCACTGAGCGCCTGCGCGGGCGTACCCGGCAGGCTGGGGTCGGGGGTGAAGAGCCACTCAAGCATCTCTTCGTCGGTGAAACTGTCGTCCCTCAGAAGCGTCAGGGTGCCGGCGAGGCCCTTGACCACCTTGTTGCCGTCGATGAAGGCGGCGGGCACCTGGAGCGTCCTGTTCTCGCCGCGGCGCACCGCGATCAGCTGGCCTTCCTTCACCAACTGCCGCACGCGCGTCACCTCGACGTCGAGCTTTTCCGCGATGTCGGGCAGGTGAAGCCAGGCGGGGACGAGAGCATCGATCTTTGCGTCAATCTCGGTCACAAGGACAAGCGTGCCATCCCGGACTGACAGACGGTAGCCGAGAAGCCCCAATCGGGCCGCCGCCCCCGCGGTGCCGGGACCCCGCGCGGGCTCAGAGCACGGCCTTGCGCAGCGGTACGGACGGGTCCGCGGTCCGCTCCGGGTCCAGCCGCGCGCCCGCCTCGATGAGCTTGCGGCCCTGGGCCAGATCCCGGGGCCTGCCGACGGCCAGCAGCGCGGTCGGCGCCCCGTCCCGCAGCCACACCACCGACCAGGCGCTCCCGGCGGGATCGCCGCGCGCGACCAGGGTGTCGCCGTCCGCGTGGTGGCCCGCGTACTGCACGAAGCGGCCGAACTGCTCGGACCAGAAGTACGGCACGGGGTCGTAGACCGCGTCGCTCTCGCCGGCCACCTGCGCGGCGACCGTGCGCGGCCCCTGGAGCGCGTTGTCCCAGTGGTGGACGAGCAGTCGCTCTCCGTAACGGGCCGAGGGGAACGAGGCGCAGTCACCCACCGCGTACACCCCCGGCAGCGAGGTCCGCAGCCGCTCGTCCGCCACGATGGCGCCGTCCGGGCCCAGCTCCATCCCCGATCCGGCCAGCCAGCCCGTCGCGGGCCGCGCGCCGATGCCCACGACCACCGCGTCCGCGTCCAGCCGCCGGCCGTCCGCGAGGAGCACCGCGCCCGGTTCGACACCGGCCACCCGGGCGTCCGTCAGCAGTTCGGCCCCGCTCTCCGCGTACCAGCCGGTCATCGGGGCGGCGACGTCGGCGGGCAGGACGCCCGCGAGCGGCCGGCCGGCCGCCTCGACGACCGTCACGGCGCAGCCCGCCTCCCGGGCGGCCGTGGTGAACTCCGCGCCGATCCAGCCCGCGCCGACGACCACGACCCGCTGTCTGCGGCCGAGCACCGGACGCAGCCGCTCCGCGTCGTCCAGCGTGCGCAGCAGATGGACCCCGGGCAGCGACTCGGTGCCCGGCAGGGTGATCGGTTCCGCGCCGGTCGCGATGACCAGCACGTCGTACGGGACGGGGCCGCGCGCAGTGTCCAGTTCGCGTGCGCCGGGGCGCAGTCCGGTCACATCGAGGCCGAGCCTGAGCCGGACGGACAGCGCCGCGAAGTCGATGTCGAAGGCCGGGCTCTCCGCCTTGCCCAGCAGGACCGCCTTGGAGAGCGGGGGCCGGTCGTACGGCGGATGCGGCTCGGCGCCGAGGACCGTGACCGGGCCGCCGAAGCCCTTCTCCCGCAGGGCCACCGCGGTCTGCACGCCCGCCATGCCCGCGCCGACGACGACCACCCTCGGCCCTCCGGCCGGTTCTGTCTCCTGCTGTCTCTCGCTCACTCGATCACCTTAGACAGCCCGTCCCCGGCAACCCCGTCATGGTCATCGCTCCCTTACCGCGCGGAGGCCGGGGCGTTAGGCTGGCAGCCGACACTACCTCGCGGGAGTCCGGACGCACCGGGCTGAGAGGGAGGCTGAGGCGGCCTCCGACCGTACGAACCTGATCCGGGTCATGCCGGCGAAGGGAGGGGCTGGACGCCCATGCAGTCACCCCGTGAAGAAGCAGGTACGGGCTCCGACGTCCTCGTCATCGGGGGCGGGATCATCGGCCTGGTCACCGCCTGGCGGGCGGCGCAGCGCGGGTTGCGTACCGCCGTCACCGACCCCGATCCCGGCGGCGGCGCGGCGCGGGTCGCGGCGGGGATGCTCGCGGCCGTCACCGAACTCCACTACGGCGAGGAGACGTTGCTCGGCCTCAACCTCGCCTCCGCCGCGCGCTACCCGGGCTTCGTCGCCGAACTGGAGGCGGCGAGCGGGCAGGACACCGGCTACCGGACGTGCGGCACCCTCGCCGTCGCCCTCGACACCGACGACCGCGCCCAGCTGCGCGAACTGCACGCCTTCCAGCGCCGTTCGGGGCTGACGTCCCAGTGGCTCACGGGCCGTGAGTGCCGGCGCCTGGAGCCGATGCTCGCACCGGGCGTACGCGGCGGTCTGCGCGTCGACGACGACCACCAGATCGATCCCCGCCGGCTGGCGGCGGCCCTGCTGACCGCGTGCGAACGGGCCGGAGTGGTCGTCCACCGCGCCCACGCCGACCGGCTCTCCGTCGTACGCGACCGGGCCGCCGGCGCCGTCCTGGCCGACGGCAGCGCGCTCACCGCGGACCAGGTGGTGCTGGCGGGCGGCAGCCTCAGCGGCCGGCTCGGGGGCGTACCGGCCGATGTCCTGCCGCCGGTACGGCCCGTCAAGGGCCAGGTCCTGCGGCTGACCGTGCCCCGTACGTACGCGCCCTTCCTCTCCAGGACGCTGCGGGCCTCGGTGCGCGGCAGCCAGGTCTATCTGGTGCCGCGCGAGAACGGCGAACTGGTCGTCGGCGCCACCAGCGAGGAACTGGGCTGGGACACCACGGTCACGGCGGGCGGGGTGTACCAACTGCTGCGGGACGCGCACGAACTCGTCCCCGGCATCACGGAACTGCCGCTCACCGAAGCCCTCGCCGGGCTGCGCCCCGGCTCACCGGACAACGCGCCGCTGCTCGGGCCCACCGCGCTGCCGGGGCTGTCCCTGGCCACCGGCCACTACCGCAACGGGGTTCTGCTCACACCCGTCACGGGCGATGTGATGGCCACGGTGCTGACGACCGGCGAACTGCCCCCGGAGGCCCGTGCCTTCTCCCCGTCGCGGTTCGCCTCGCGCCCCTCGCCCGTCGTGTCCGTCCGTCAGGAGCAGACCGTATGAACATCTCCGTGAACGGCGAGCCCCGCGAGCTCGCGCCCGCCACCACCCTCGACGTCGTGGTCGCCACGCTCACGCCCGCGCCCTCGGGGGTCGCCGCGGCCGTCAACGAGACGGTGATCCCGCGCACCCGCTGGTCCGGCACACCGCTCAACGACGGCGACCGCGTCGAGGTCCTCACCGCGGTCCAGGGAGGCTGAACCATGGCCGACGACCCGCTGACCATCGGCTCCACCACGTTCGCCTCCCGGCTGATCATGGGCACGGGCGGCGCGCCCAGCCTGGACGTGCTGGAACGGTCCCTGGCCGCCTCGGGCACCGAACTCACCACGGTCGCGATGCGCCGCCTCGACCCCACCGTGCACGGCTCGGTCCTGTCCGTACTCGACTCGCTCGGCATCCGCGCGCTGCCCAACACTGCGGGCTGCTTCACCGCGGGGGAGGCGGTGCTCACGGCGCGTCTGGCCCGCGAGGCGCTCGGCACGGACTGGATCAAGCTGGAGGTGGTCGCGGACGAGCGCACGCTGCTGCCCGACCCCATCGAGCTGCTCGACGCGGCGGAGACGCTGGTCGACGACGGCTTCACGGTCCTGCCGTACACCAACGACGATCCGGTGCTCGCGGCGAAGCTGGAGGACGTGGGGTGCGCGGCGATCATGCCGCTCGGCTCACCGATCGGCTCGGGCCTCGGTATCCGCAATCCGCACAACTTCGAGCTGATCGTGGAGCGGGCGGGGGTGCCGGTGATCCTGGACGCGGGCGCGGGGACGGCGTCGGACGCGGCGCTGGCGATGGAGCTGGGGTGCGCGGCGGTGATGCTGGCGTCGGCGGTGACGCGGGCGCGGGAGCCGGTGCTGATGGCGGAGGCGATGCGGCACGCGGTGTCGGCGGGCCGGCTGGCGTGGCGGGCGGGACGGATGCCGAGGCGGCGGATCGCGTGGGCGTCCTCGCCGGTGGAGGGGGTGGCGGCGCTGGACCCGGAGAGGCCGATGTTCTCGTAGGCCACCTGGCGACAACCCGCACCGGAAACCGGCCCCGGCCGAAACGCACCCGGCCACCGGCCCCAGCCAAGGACGACGGCACCCCGGACAAGGCCCCCGCCGGCCCCGCACCGCGGCTCGTAGACTCGGGGGCGTGGATACGACCCTCAAGGACCCCATCGTCGGGCACGTGCTCGACGGCCGCTACCGCGTGGACGCGCGGATCGCCGTCGGCGGTATGGCCACGGTCTACCGGGCCGTCGACATCCGGCTCGACCGGGTCCTCGCGCTCAAGGTGATGCATCCCGCCCTCGCCGCCGACGTCACCTTCGTGGAGCGCTTCATCCGCGAGGCCAAGTCGGTGGCCCGGCTGTCGCATCCCAATGTCGTCGCGGTCTTCGACCAGGGCGCCGAGGGCGCCTACGTCTATCTGGCGATGGAGTACGTCGCGGGGTGCACGCTGCGCGATGTCGTAAGGGAGCGCGGGGCGCTGCGCCCCCGGGCCGCGCTGGACATCCTGGAGCCGGTGCTCGCCGCGCTGGGGGCCGCGCACCGGGCGGGGTTCGTGCACCGGGACATGAAGCCGGAGAACGTGCTGATAGGGGACGACGGCCGGGTCAAGGTCGCCGACTTCGGGCTCGTGCGGGCCGTGGGCGATGTCACGAACACCACCGGGAGCGTCCTCGGCACGGTGTCGTATCTGGCGCCGGAGCAGATCGAGCACGGCGCGTCCGACACCCGCGTCGATGTGTACGCCTGCGGGGTCGTCCTCCACGAGATGCTGACCGGTGCGAAGCCGCACGGCGGCGACACCCCCGCGCAGGTGCTCTACCGGCATCTGAACGAGGACGTGCCCGCGCCGTCGGCCGCCGTGCCGGGGCTGGCCGTGGAGCTGGACGAGCTGGTCGCGGCGGCGACCGCCCGCAACCCCGAGGCGCGGCCCGCCGACGCGGTGGCGCTGCTCGCGCTGACGCGGGAGGCGCGGGCCGCGCTGACCGACGCGCAGCTGGACGCCGTACCGCCGCGTGCCAGGCCCGAGCCGGAGGGCGGGGCCGGTGCCGACAACCGTACGGCGGTGATCCCGCGCATCCGGCCCGTCGAGCCCGCGGAGGACGAGACGCCGAACCGTACGAGCCGGCTGGAGATGGCGCCCCCGTCGGACGCGCCGGGCCGCCGCCTGGCCATGCCCCGCCGGGGTGTCGTCGCGGCGGTGGTCGCCGTCCTGCTGGTGCTCGGTATCGGTACCGGCGTCTGGTACATCAATTCCGGACAGTTCACGCGGGTCCCCTCGCTGCTCGGCCAGAGCGAGCAGGAGGCCAGGAAGCGGCTCTCGGACGCGGGCCTTGAGGTGAAGGTCACCAAGGACTTCAGCGACTCCTTCGGCCGCGGCACGGTCATGGGCAGCGATCCCGCGCCCCGCGCGCGTATCCGCGGCAACGGCGCGGTGACCGTCGTGATCTCGCGCGGCCCGGAGATCGTGAAGGTCCCGGACCTGGAGAGCATGCCGCTGGGCGAGGCGCGGCGGGCGCTGAAGAAGGTGGGGCTGGCGGCCGGGGTCGTCACCCGGGAGTTCGACGACAACATCCAGCAGGGCACCGTGATCAGTTCGGCCCCGGCGTCCGGGAGCGAGGTACGGCCCGATTCCGGGGTCGCGCTCGTGGTGAGCAAGGGCAGCCCGGTCGACGTCCCCGATGTGACCGGCGAGTCGGTTCAGGACGCCACCGAGGAGCTGGCGGACCAGGGACTCAAGGTGAAGGTCGCGGCCGGGCGGGTGAACTCCCCCGAGGACGCGGGGTCGGTCGCCCGGCAGTCCGCGGCCGAGGGTGCCCAGCTGGCCCGGGGCGATACGGTCACGCTGACGGTCTCCCAGGGGCCCCGGATGATCTCCGTACCCGATGTGACCGGCAGGACGACCGACGAGGCCACGAAGCTGCTGGAGGAGGCGGGTTTCGAGGTCTCCGTGGACCGGGGCTTCCCCTTCCTGGGCAAGACCGTGGGAAGCCAGTCGGTCGAGGGCGGCCAGAAGGCCCCCGAGGGCAGCACCATCACCATCACGACCAAGGGGCTCTAGGAGTGCTGCGCAATCCCGTCGGCGGCCATGTTCCCGTGGCCGGCGGCCTCGCCTCGGCCGGCCTGGCCTACGCGCGTGAGCTGGACGCCGAGACCGTCCAGGTGTTCGTGGCCAATCCGCGCGGCTGGGCGACTCCCCCGGGCAATCCGGCGCAGGACGAGCGGTTCCGCGCGCTGTGCGCGGAGGAGGGGATCCCGGCGTATGTGCACGCGCCCTATCTGATCAACTTCGGTTCGCACACGGAGGCGACCGCCGAGAAGTCGGTGGAGTCGCTGCGGCACAGCCTGCGCCGGGGCCGGGAGATCGGTGCGCTGGGCGTGGTCGTGCACACAGGCTCGGCGACCGGCGGACGGCCCCGCGAGGTGGCGCTCGCGCAGGTACGGGAGCGGATGCTGCCGCTCCTCGACGAGCTGACCCATGACGACGATCCGTTTCTGCTGCTGGAGTCGACTGCGGGGCAGGGTTTCTCGCTCTGTTCCAGGACGTGGGACTTCGGCCCGTACTTCGAGGCGCTCGACGCCCACCCCAAGCTGGGCGTCTGTCTGGACACCTGCCATATCTTCGCGGCCGGGCACGATCTCGCGGGACCGCACGGGATGCGGCAGACGCTGGACCTGCTGGTGGACACGGTGGGCGAGGGGCGGCTCAAGCTGATCCACGCCAATGACTCCAAGGATGTGGCGGGTGCGCACAAGGACCGTCACGAGAACATCGGCGCGGGACATATCGGCGAGGAACCGTTCCGTGAGCTGTTCGCGCATCCGGCGACCGAGAACGTTCCGCTGGTGATCGAGACACCGGGCGGCAAGGAGGGGCACGCGGCGGACGTGGCACGGCTGAAGAAGCTGCGCGACGGCTGACCGCCGGGCCGTGCCCGCGAAGCGGCGTCGCCAAGCGGGACCTCCGGAACACGCCCTACAGCTCGGGGCCGTCCCCGGGGACTTCCTGATAGGAGTAGCGCTGCTCGGTCCAGGGATCGCCGACATTGTGATAGCCGCGCTCCTCCCAGAAGCCGCGGCGGTCGGCGGTCATGTACTCCACGCCCCGGACCCACTTGGGCCCTTTCCAGGCGTACAGCTGCGGTACGACGAGCCGTACGGGGAAACCGTGCTCGGCGGTGAGCAATTCACCGTCCTTATGGGTGGCGAATATCGTGCGGTCCGAGAGAAAGTCGGCGAGCCGCAGATTGGAGCTGAAGCCGTACTCGGCCCAGACCATGACATGCGTGGCGTTCGGCGCGGGCGGTGCCAGTTCCGCGATCGTACGGGCGGGGACGCCGCCCCATTCGGCCCCCACCATGCTGAACTTCGTGACGCAGTGCAGATCACCCACGACCGTGGAGAACGGAAGCGCCGAGAACTCCTCATGATTCCAGCAGTGCTTGTCGCCGTCGGCGGTGGCTCCGAAGACCCGGAACTCCCAGCGTTCCTGCCGGAATTTCGGTACGGGCCCGTAGTGGGTCACCGGCCAGCCGCGCTGCAGACGCTGCCCCGGTGGTAGCGCGGACTGTTCCGGCTCCTGACGTTCCCGGCTTTCCGGCTGACCCATGCCTTCCATGGTGACAGACCGCGAAGGGTGGTCATGACCAGGCCCGATCACAATCGGGCAATCCATACTAAGCATGTACTTACTGGACGGTCCCCGGTGACGGTGCGAGGATGCGCGCACCGTCACACCCCTGGAAGGAGCCTCTGCGATGCAGGGCGACCCCGAGGTCATCGAATTCCTCAATGAGCAGCTGACCGCCGAACTGACCGCCATCAATCAATACTTCCTGCACAGCAAAATGCAGGAGAACAACGGGTGGACCAAGCTCGCGAAATACACCCGGGCCGAGTCGTTCGACGAGATGAGGCACGCCGAGCTGCTCACCGACCGGCTGCTCTTTCTGGAGGGGCTGCCGAACTACCAGCGGCTCTTCCATGTACGGGTCGGGCAGACCGTCACCGAGATGTTCGAGGCGGACCGGGAGGTCGAGGTCGAGGCCATCGACCGGCTGAAGCGCGGAATCGAAGTCATGCGGAACAAGGCCGACCACACGTCGAAGGGGATCTTCGAATCGATCCTCAAGGACGAGGAACATCACATCGACTATCTCGAAACCCAGCTGGAGCTGATCGAGAAGCTCGGCGAGCCGCTCTATATCTCCCAGCAGATCGAGCAGCCCGACAGCTGAGGGCCGCCGGAGTCAACGGCTGCCGACGGGGCCTAAGCGGCTTCCCGGAGCGCGGGCGGGGCCATGCCCTCCGGTGCGTCGAGCCCCGCGAGCGCGGGGGCGCCCTGGTCGAGCAGCTCACGGCGCGGGCAGCCGCCTCGGCCGAGAAGGGACTGGATACGGCGTACGCACGAACCGCAGTCGGTGCCGGCCTTGCTGGCCGACGCTATCTGGCGGGGGGTGCACGCCCCGGCGGCCGCGTGTTCCCTCACCTGTGTCTCGGTGATGCCGAAGCACGAGCAGACGTACACGCGGGTCACCTCCCGGAGGGGTCGCTGGTCGGGCCACCCCGGGATCCCGGTGAGGCCAACCTAACCTTACCTGCCGTCCCCGCCGGACAAAAGCCGGGGAAACACCGATGGGGTACGGATCACATCGATCCGTACCCCATCGTGGTATGCGGGCCCTCGCCCCGTGTCCCTACTGGTCGCGGTACATCTCGGCGACCAGGAACGCCAGGTCGAGCGACTGGCTGCGGTTGAGCCGCGGGTCGCAGGCCGTCTCGTAGCGCTGGTGCAGATCGTCGACGAAGATCTCGTCGCCGCCGCCCACGCACTCGGTGACGTCGTCGCCGGTCAGCTCCACATGGATGCCGCCCGGGTGCGTGCCGAGGCCCTTGTGGACCTCGAAGAAGCCCTTGACCTCGTCGAGCACATCGTCGAAGCGGCGCGTCTTGTGACCGGAGGCCGCCTCGAAGGTGTTGCCGTGCATCGGGTCGGTCACCCATGCCACCGTGGCGCCGGACGCCGTGACCTTCTCGACCAGCTCGGGGAGCTTGTCCCTGACCTTGTCGGCGCCCATCCGGACGATGAAGGTCAGCCGGCCGGGCTCGCGGTCGGGGTCGAGCCGGTCGATGTAGGTGAGCGCCTCGTCGACCGTCGTCGTCGGGCCGAGCTTGATCCCGATCGGGTTGTTGATCTTCGAGGCGAACTCGATGTGCGCGCCGTCGAGCTGGCGGGTGCGCTCACCGATCCAGACCATGTGGCCGGAGACGTCGTAGAGCCGGCCGGTGCGGGAGTCGACCCGGGTCAGCGCCGACTCGTAGGCCAGCAGCAGCGCCTCGTGCGAGGAGTAGAACTCGACGGTACGGAACTCCGCCGGGTCGGTGCCCGCGGCCTTCATGAAGTTCAGCGCGTTGTCGATCTCGCGGGCGAGCTGCTCGTAACGCTGGCCCGACGGGGACGACTTCACGAAGTCCTGGTTCCAGGCGTGCACCTGGCGCAGATCGGCGTAGCCGCCGGTGGTGAAGGCGCGGACCAGATTGAGCGTGGCGGCGGACGCGTGGTACATCCGCTTGAGCCGCTCGGGGTCCGGGATCCGGGCCTTCTCGTTGAAGTCGAAGCCGTTGACGGAGTCGCCCCGGTACGTCGGCAGCGTCACGCCGTCGCGCGTCTCGGTGCCCTTGGAGCGCGGCTTCGAGTACTGCCCGGCGATCCGGCCGACCTTCACCACCGGCACGGACGCCGCGTAGGTGAGGACGGCGCCCATCTGGAGAAGCGTCTTCAGCTTGTTGCGGATCTGGTCCGCGGAGACGGCGTCGAACGCCTCGGCGCAGTCGCCGCCCTGGAGCAGGAACGCCTCGCCCTTGGCGACGGCCCCGAGCCGGGCGCGCAGCTGGTCGCACTCACCCGCGAAGACGAGCGGAGGATAGCTCTCCAGCTCGGCCACGACCTCGCGCAGGGCTCCCTGGTCCGGATACTCCGGCTGCTGGGCAGCGGGAAGATCTTGCCAGGAGGGCACATGGGCCGCGGGGTTCTCAGCATTCACTGTCACGCGCTCCAGGTTACGTGGTCGCGCGCTGTGGTACAGGCAGCGCTCACAGTGTGGAACGCGCGGTGCCCGTGCCGCGACCGGCAAGGTTCGCCGGGAGCAGTGCTAGGGTGCCGCCCATGTTCGCGCATTCGCAGCAGACCTGGTGGTGGACCGCTCGCTCGGCGGCCCACTGATTCACGCGCGCACCACGAATCGCGAAGGCCGCCCGAGGGGCGGCCTTCCGTGTTTCCAGGTCCAGGCGTCGGACCGGAAGCGGCCGTTCCTCCCCCTCCATCCGGAAGGAACACCGCAGATGCCCGACAGAACACCCCGGACGCTCGTCGCACGGCTCCTGGACGACGACTGCCCGCCCTTCGCCCTGCTCCGCCGCCGCACCCCCGGCCGGGACCACGACGTCGTGGAGCTGCTCATCGGATCCGTGCACGAGGCGGACCGGCTGGCGGAACTGCCGGACGGCGCCGGTCCCTCGCTCGCGCTGGTGCCGTTCCGGCAGATCAGGGAGCGCGGCTTCGACGTACGGGACGACGGGACGCCGCTGGCCGTGCTGGTCGCGGACGAGACGTACGAACTGCCGCTCGCGGAACTCCTCGCCCGGCTGCCCGCCCATGACGTACGGGTCGAGGACGGCGCGTTCGACATCGACGACGAGCGGTACGCGGAGATCGTCCGGCGGGTGATCGAGGACGAGATCGGCCGGGGCGAGGGCGCGAACTTCGTCATCCGGCGGACCTTCCAGGGCCGTGTCCCCGGCTTCGGGCGTGCCGACGCCCTCGCCTTCTTCCGGCGGCTGCTCACCGGTGAGCGCGGCGCGTACTGGACGTTCCTCGTCCACACCGGTGACCGCACCCTGGTCGGCGCGAGCCCCGAGGTCCATGTCCGGATGAGCGGCGGCACCGTCGTGATGAACCCGATCAGCGGGACCTTCCGCTATCCGCCGGAGGGCCCGTCCGCGGCAGCGCTGCTGGAGTTCCTGGGCGACCGCAAGGAGACGGAGGAGCTCTCCATGGTCGTCGACGAGGAGCTGAAGATGATGTGCACCGTCGGCGACCGGGGCGGGGTGGTGATCGGCCCCCGGCTCAAGGAGATGGCCCATCTCGCGCACACCGAGTACGAGTTGCGCGGCCGTTCGTCGCTCGATGTGCGCGAGGTGCTGAAGGAGACGATGTTCGCGGCGACGGTCACCGGCTCACCGGTGCGGAACGCCTGCCGGGTCATCGAGCGCCACGAGGCCGGCGGGCGCGGCTACTACGGGGGCGCGCTCGCGCTCATCGGGCGGGACGCGGGCGGCGCGCAGACCCTCGACTCGCCCATCCTGATCCGTACCGCCGACATCGACCGCGACGGCGGGCTGCGGGTGCCGGTCGGGGCGACGCTCGTACGTCATTCGCGCCCGGAGAGCGAGGTCGCCGAGACCCACGCCAAGGCGGCGGGGGTGCTGGCGGCGCTGGG
Organism: Streptomyces sp. NPDC039430; assembly: GCF_055639435.1. Lineage (NCBI taxonomy): Bacteria > Bacillati > Actinomycetota > Actinomycetes > Kitasatosporales > Streptomycetaceae > Streptomyces > Streptomyces sp. NPDC039430. Next base: position 219,673 of record NZ_JBVKAK010000001.1, read on the forward strand.
CGTACGGCCCGGCCGCCCGCGCGAGGAGTCCGCGCGCCCGCGGCTCGCCGACGACCCGGGGGTCAGGGCCGCGCTCGACGCGCGGCGCGCGGACCTCGCGCCGTTCTGGCTGAGGATGCGGACCGCGTCCGCGACGCTCACCGGGCACGCCCTGGTCGTCGACGGCGAGGACACCTTCACCGCGATGCTGGCGCATGTGCTGCGGTCGTCGGGTCTTGAGGTGACGGTACGGCGCTTCGACGAGCCGGATCTGCGCGCCGCCGTGCGCGGGCACGAGGGTCCTGTGGTGCTGGGCCCCGGTCCCGGCGACCCGACGGACACCACCGCCCCGAGGATGCGGATGCTGCGCGGGCTGGCGGGGGAACTGGTCCGCGACCGGCGCGGAGGGCTGCTCGGGGTCTGTCTCGGGCATGAGCTGATCGCGGCGGAACTGGCGCTGGAGACGGTACGCAAGCGGGTGCCGTACCAGGGCGCGCAGACCCGGATCGACCTGTTCGGCCGGGCGGAGACGGCCGGCTTCTACAACAGCTTCACGGCGCGGTGCGACGACGCGACGGCGGGGGAACTGGCGGCGCGCGGGGTGGAGGTGAGCCGGGACGCGGACAGCGGTGAGGTGTACGCGCTGAGGGGCGACGGGTTCGCGTCCGTGCAGTTCCATCCGGAGTCGGTGCTGACGCTGAACGGGCGGGAGATCGTGGCGGAGCTGCTGGCGGGAGCGATGGCCTTCCGGCGGGGGGCCGTGGACGCGGGCTGAGTGGTGGCGGTGCGCCTCCGGCGGGGGGGTGCGGTACGCCTCCGGCGGGGGGCGGTACGCCTCCGGCGGGGGGCGGTACGCCTCCGGCGGGGGGCGGTACGCCTCCGGCGGGGGGCGGTACGCCTCCGGCGGGGGGTGCGGCGTGGTGCCGGGGGCCGGGGCCTCCGGAGGTCCGTGTCCGGACTGCTTTCCTCACCGCGCTTCGCGCGAGCTGCGACGCTTTACGTCCGGACGCGCACCTCCTCCGCCCCCGACCCCCTCCCCCCGGTGGTCGCCTGCCCCGCCGCCCGGCTGGGGGTCGGGGGTGGGGTGCCGATTTCGTTCCGGGTGCCGTCTTTCCGGCGGCGAGTGAGCCGAAGGGCGCGCCGCTGTCGAAAGGGAGAGCGCGCGGAGGTTCCCGAGGTACGAGGGAATCGAGCACGGTCGACCGTCGACAGGGGCTCAAAGCGCCCGGAGGCGAACCGAGCCCCAAAAAAAGGGTGGGCGGGCCTAGCCGAAGAAGACCCCCACCTCGTCGTACAGCTCCGGCTGGACCGTCTTGAGCTGGGCCGTGGCCTCGGAGATCGGGACGCGGACGATGTCCGTACCCCGCAGGGCGACCATCTTGCCCCAGTCGCCGTCGCGTACCGCCTCGATCGCGTGCAGGCCGAAGCGCGTGGCCAGCCAGCGGTCGAAGGCGCTGGGGGTGCCGCCCCGCTGGACGTGGCCGAGTACCGTCGTCCTGGCCTCCTTGCCCGTGCGGCGCTCGATCTCCTTGGCCAGCCATTCGCCGACGCCCGACAGCCGGACATGGCCGAAGGAGTCCAGTGTGCCGTCCTTGAGGACCAGGTCGCCGTCCTTCGGCATCGCGCCCTCCGCGACGACGACGATCGGGGCGTACGACGCCTTGAACCGGGAGGTCACCCAGGCGCAGACCTGGTCGACGTCGAAGCGCTGCTCCGGTATGAGGATGACGTTCGCGCCGCCCGCCAGGCCGGAGTGCAGGGCTATCCAGCCCGCGTGACGGCCCATCACCTCGCAGACCAGGACGCGCATATGGGATTCGGCGGTGGTGTGCAGCCGGTCGATCGCCTCGGTGGCGATGCCGACCGCGGTGTCGAAGCCGAAGGTGTAGTCCGTGGCCGAGAGGTCGTTGTCGATGGTCTTGGGCACGCCGACGCAGGGGATGCCGTGGCTGTCGGAGAGCCGCGCCGCCACCCCGAGGGTGTCCTCGCCGCCGATCACGATCAGCGCCTCGACGCCGTGCGCGGCGAGGGTCTCCCTGATGCGGCGGACGCCGTCCTCGGCCTTGAGGGGGTTGGTGCGCGAGGAGCCGAGGATGGTGCCGCCGCGGGGCAGGATGCCGCGTACCGCGGGGATGTCGAGCCGTAGGGTGTCGTCGTCCAGCGGCCCTCGCCAGCCGTCCCTGAACCCGGTGAACGCGTAGCCGTATTCCTGGACACCCTTGCGTACGATGCCGCGGATCACCGCGTTGAGCCCGGGACAGTCGCCGCCCCCGGTCAGTACTCCGACGCGCATGGAAAACACTCCCCTTCGCCATCGATCGGGTACCCGGGCCACAGGAAGGGTGACTCAGGTCACTCCGGCATGGTGCGCAGGGTCAATTGCGTTGCACCAGAGGGCGGATGAAGGCTTGTGCGGGGATTCTCCGGGGCGGGCCCGGCTCAGATGTCGTCGAGGCCGCGTTCGATGGCGTACCGCACCAGCTCCACGCGGTTGTGGAGCTGGAGCTTGCCGAGGGTGTTCTGCACATGGTTCTGCACGGTGCGGTGCGAGATGACCAGGCGTTCGGCGATCTGCTTGTACGAGAGGCCCTTGGCGACCAGCCGCAGCACTTCGGTCTCCCGCTCGGTCAGTTCCGGCGCCTTGGGCTCGTCGGGGGCGACGGGCGCGGGCTCGGAGGCGAGTCTGCGGTACTCACCGAGCACGAGGCCCGCGAGGCCGGGGGTGAAGACCGGGTCGCCGGCGGCGGTGCGGCGTACGGCGTCGATCAGGTCTTCCGTACGGGCCGACTTGAGCAGATAGCCGGTGGCGCCGGACTTCACCGCTTCCAGGACGTCGGCGTGCTCGCCGCTGGCGGAGAGCACCAGCACGCGGAGTCCGGGATGGGCGCCGACCAGCTCCTTGCAGACCTGGACGCCGGGCATACCGGGCAGATTGAGGTCGAGGACGAGCACGCGCGGGGTGGTGGCCTTCGCGCGGCGCACCGCCTGCGGGCCGTCCTCGGCGGTCGCGACCACCTCGAAGCCGGCCGCGTCCAGATCGCGGGCGACGGCGTCGCGCCACATCGGGTGGTCGTCGACCACCATCACCCTGATCGGGTCCGTCTGTTCGCTCATCGCTGTGTCTCTCCCCGTGGAACCTTCAACTCGACTTCCGTGCCCTGGCCCGGCACCGAGATCAGCTCGGCCGTGCCGCCCAGGTCCCGCAGCCGGCCGCGGATCGAGAGGGCGACGCCGAGCCGGCCCTCCCCCTCGGCCTGGGCGAGCCGGCCTTCCGGGATGCCCGGCCCGTCGTCCCGTACGGTCACGATCACTTCGTCCGGCCACTCCTCGACCAGGATCCAGGCGTGGGCCTCGGCGCCCGCGTGTCCGCGGACATTGTCCAGGGCGGCACCGACAGCGGCTGTCAGCTCCTGGGCGGCGGCCGGCGGCAGCAGTACCGGAGCGCCTGGTTCCGAGAAGGTGACGCGCGAACCGGCGTACGGCGCGAGGAGCGTGCGCAGGTCGCACGGTTCGTCGTCCTGGCCGGCCGGGACCGCCGCCGTGTGCTCGGACGCGCGGGTGGCGGGCACCAGTCCGCTGGAGACCAGCGTGCGCAGGGCGATCTCCTGCTCCCCCGCCAGCCGGCCCAGTTCGGCGGCCTCTCCGCCCAGCGCCGTACCGCGCCGCTGCACCATCGCGAGCACCTGGAGCACGCTGTCGTGGATGTCACGGGCCAGCCGCTCGCGCTCCCGCGTCGCGGCCTCGATCTCCAGGGCGCGGGCCAGGGTGCGTTCGGAGGCGCGGGCGACCTCGACGACGTATCCGATGGCGATGGAGGCGACCCAGACGAGCAGGACGTTGTGGAGGGTGTCCCGGCTGGGGTGCGCGCGCTCGATGAGGTTGGCGACGGCGACGACGGAGGAGGCGACCGCGGCCCAGCGCCAGCCGCCCTTGATGGCGAAGGCGAGGACCGATCCCGCGGCCCATATCGACGGCAGTGTGGGGCCGTCGATCTGCTGGGCGTGGGTGTCGGCGAGCGGCGTGAGCAGGATGCCGGTGACCGCGACGGTCAGATCGGCGACCAGGAAGCGCTTGGTGCAGCTGACGGCGTTCGCCACTCTGGGGAGCGTGGCCAGGGTCCATATCGCCAGGAACGCGAGGAAACAGGCGGCGACCCAGGGGCGTTCGAACCGTTCACGCTCGTAGAAGAACATCAGGACCGCGTAGACCATGGTCAGCGCGCGGTACGCGGTCAGCGCCCGCCACAGCGGCTGCTCCACGGACATCCTTACGACGCGCTCGCGCCTGGCCACTCGCCCCCCTCGTTCCTGTGCGGCCCGTTCGCCTCCGGCTCACTCCCCGCCGGTGCCCGCCGCCTTCGCCGCTTCCGCGAGCCGGCGTTTGGCCGCCGTCGCGTAGATGTCGACATACTCCTGGCCCGAGAGCTTCATGATCTCGTACATCACCTGGTCGGTGACCGATCGCAGGATGAACCGGTCGCTCTCCATGCCCTGGTAGCGGCTGAAGTCCAGCGGCTCCCCGATCCTGATCCCCGGGCGCATCAGCTTCGGGACGACCTTGCCCGGCGGCTGGATCTTCTCGGTGTCGATCATGGCGACCGGGATGACCGGCGCACCGGAGGCGAGCGCCACACGGGCGAGGCCGCCGGGCTTGCCGCGGTAGAGACGGCCGTCGGGCGAGCGGGTGCCTTCCGGGTAGATACCGAAGAGTTCACCGTTCGCCAGGACCTTGATGCCGCTCTGGATCGCGGCCTCGCCCGCGCCGCGCGCGCCCGAGCGGTCCACCGGCAGCTGTCCCACGCCCTTGAAGAACGCGGCGGTGAGCTTGCCCTTCACTCCGGGCGAGGTGAAGTACTCGGCCTTGGCGATGAAGGTGACCTTGCGGTCGAGCACGGCCGGGAGGAAGAACGAGTCGGAGAACGAGAGATGGTTGCTCGCGAGGATCGCCGGACCGTCGGCGGGAATGTTCTCCAGGCCCTCCACCCAGGGCCTGAAGGCGAGCTTCAGCGACCCTCCGATGGAGAATTTCATGGCGCCGTAGATCAACTCGATTGCCTCCTGTGTGCTGTCGCACTGACCTTAACGCTTGGGGCTCCCGCGCTCTCCTTCATGGGTGCCCGACGGATCTGGTCGGTGTCGGTCCGGTCGCGTACGGTGAAGTACATCGTCCGATCCTCACGAACAGGAGACCCCGGTGCCGGTCCTTCCCGGAGCCGAGCCGTACCGCCACGAAGGTGGCGAGGTCGGCGTCCTTCTCTGTCACGGATTCACCGGTTCCCCGCAGTCGTTGCGCCCCTGGGCCGGGTATCTGGCCGAGCGGGGGCTGACGGTGTCGCTGCCTCTGCTCCCCGGGCACGGCACGCGCTGGCAGGACATGCGGGTCACCGGCTGGCAGGACTGGTACGCGGAGGTGGACCGGGCGCTGCGGGAGCTGCTGGAGCGGTGTACGCGGGTCTTCGTCGTCGGGCTGTCGATGGGCGGGGCGCTCGCGCTGCGGCTGGCGGCCAAGCACGGCCGGGAGATCAGCGGGGTCGTGGTGGTCAACCCCGGGATCAAGGTGCACGGAGCGGCGGCGTACGCGCTGCCCGTGCTCCGTCATCTGGTCCCGACGACCAAGGGCCTGACGAGCGACATCGCCAAGGAGGGTGCGCGGGAGCTGGGTTACGACCGGGTGCCGCTGCACGCGGCGTACTCACTGCGGAATTTCTTCCGGCTGGTGGACACGGCGCTGCCGCAGGTCACCCAGCCGTTGCTGCTGCTGCACAGCCCCGAGGACCATGTGGTGCCGCCGGCCGACTCCGCCAGGATCCTGTCCCGGGTCTCGTCGGTGGATGTCCGTGAGGTCCTGTTGGAACAGAGCTACCACGTGGCGACGTTGGACCATGACGCGGAGCGGATTTTCGAGGAGAGTCACGCGTTCATCGGCCGGCTCGCTCCGACTGTCGGGAAGAAGGGGAGCACCACCGGTGGCTGAGCATGACGCGGACCGCGAGCCGCAGCCGATCGACGAGGACGCGGCCTGGGCGGCGATCGTGGCCGGGTACGGCGAGGAGCCGGCGGATCCGCCGGGCGCCAAGCCGTTCAAGTCGGTGGACGATCAGGCCCTGCTGGAGAGCGAGCGGAACAGCACGGACCCGGGGGCCGGGCCGGAGTCCGCGGCTCCGGACAAGACACTGGGCAAGCCCCCCGAGAAGCCGGAGCCGAAGGCCGGGAAGGATCCGGAGCCGGACGCCGGGGACGGAAAGCCCGTGCTCGGCGGTTCCGTCGTCTTTGCGCCCGGTGTCGGCGGGCCGCGCGACTACCAGCTGGACGAGCCGCGGGAGGAGGACCTCGACGAGAGCGACGAGGGCCATTTCGTCCCGCCGGAGCCGCCGCCGCTGCCGGAATCCGACGCGACGGCCCGGTTCGCCTGGCTCGCGGTGATCGGCGGCCCGGTGCTGATGCTGGTCGCCGTGCTGCTGCGGTGGGACATGACGTGGTGGCTGAGCACGCTCTGCATCGGCGGCTTCCTGGGCGGTTTCGTCACGTTGGTGGCGCGGATGAAGCATGACGACGACGAGAACGACGACCCGGGGAGCGGCGCGGTGGTCTGACGGGACCCGACGGGGGCGGTCGTTCAGAAGGCCGGTACGCGGAGGGCGGCGAGCACCGGAAGGTGATCCGTCGCCGCCCTGAGGTCGGCCTCGTCGAGGCCCGGCAGACCGTGCGGCACCCCGCAGCCGAGCACCTCGACGCCGTGCGTGGCGAAGATCGCGTCGATGCGCTGGCGCGGGTGCGCGGCGGGCGAGGTGTACTCCCCGCCCCAGGGAGCGAGGGCCCAGCAGTCCTGGAGTTCCCCGGCCAGCAGCTGGAAACCGCGGCCGGTGGGGCGGTCGTTGAGGTCCCCGGCGACGATCGAGTGCGGTACGTCCATGGCCTTGAGCCGGTCGAGCACCATCCCCGCCTGCGCGTGGCGCTCGTCGGCGCTGAGGCTGAGATGGCAGCTGAGCAGCCCGATCCGGGCGCCCGCGATCCGTACCACCGCCGTGGCGAAACCCCGCCGGTGGAGGCCCGGGGTGAGCGGCAGCAGGATGTCCTCGGTCCGCTCGACCGTGGTGCGCGGCGAGCAGAGCAGCAGCGGCCCCGCCGCGGTGGCGCCGCCGCCGAGCACCACGAGACCGGTGTGCGCCGCCAGCCAGGCCGCGCGTCTGCGCCAGCGGAAGAACCGCGGTGCCTCCTGGACGAAGACCAGATCGGGCGCGCAGGCGCTGATCACCCGGGCCAGCGCCTCGGTGTCGTCGCGCATCGACCGGATGTTGTAGCTGAGCACCCGGATCACCGCGGAACCATCCGGCTCGGTACGGGAGTCGGGCAGCGTGGGCATCGCCATGCCGCCAAGATATCGGCAGGCGAGGCGGCCGTACGCGCCGACACCAGCGGCCCGGAAGCGGCCGTACGCGCGACACGAGCGGCCCAGGCGCGGCCGTACGCGCCGGCACCACCCGCCCGGGAGCGGCCGTACGCGTCCGCCACAAGCGGCCCTGGACATGAGCCGTACGCGCCCGCCACGAGCGGCCCCTGACATGACGGCGCCCGCCGCACCGAGGACGCGGTGACGGCGGGCGCGGTCGGGTCCTGGTCAGCCCTGGCGGGCCAGGTCCGCGGCTCCCACCAGCCCTGCCTCGCCGCCCAGTTGGGCCGCGAGCACCTGGGCGTGCGGGCGCCACTCGCCACCGATCAGCCAGCGCCGGAAGGACTTGCGGATCGGGTCGAGGACCAGCTCGCCCTCGTCCGACACCCCTCCGCCGACGATGAACGCGGACGGGTCGAAGAGCGAGGCCAGATCGGCGAGACCGGCACCCGCCCAACGGGCCAGCTCACGGAAGGAGTCGATGGCGACGGCGTCACCGGCGCGGGCCGCCGCGCTGATGTGCCTGCCCTCGATGCCCTCCGGGGTGCCGTCGCCGAGACCGAGCAGCGTCCCGGCGTTCTCCGGCGTCGCGTTGGCGCGCTGCCTGGCGTACCGGACGAGAGCACGCCCTGACGCGTACTGCTCCCAGCAGCCCTGGCTTCCGCAACCGCACAGCAGCCCGTCGGGCACGACCCGGATGTGCCCGAACTCGGCGGCCACACCGAAGCGTCCGCGGCGCAGCTTGTTGCCGATGATGATGCCGCCGCCGAGGCCCGTGCCGAGCGTGATGCAGATGACGTCGTCATGGCCCTGCCCGGCGCCGAACCTGTACTCGCCCCAGGCGGCGGCGTTGGCGTCGTTCTCCACGACGACCGGCAGTCCGACCCGCTGCTCGACCTTGTCCTTGAGCGGTTCGTGACGCCAGTTGATGTTCGGCGCGAAGAGGACGGTCGCGCGCTTGTCGTCCACGTAGCCGGCGGCGCCGATGCCGACGGCCTCGATCTGGTGCCCCTCGCCGGCACCGGAGACCGCGGCGCAGATCGCGTCCACGATGCCTTCGGCGGTCGGCGGAGTGGGAACCTTGTGCGTTTCCAGGATGGTGCCCTCTTCGTCGACCACGCCGGCCGCGATCTTCGTGCCGCCGATGTCGACGCCGATGGTGAGTCCCATGTGTCCCTCAGTTTTCGGTCGAGCCCCGCTAAGCCTCAACCGTACCCGAGGGCGGGCGCCGGCCCGGCCGGTCCTGCCCTGCGCGACGCGGTCCCCCCGGCGGTCAGTCCAGGTCGATCCGGCCGTCCGGACCTGGCCCTTCGTCCCTCGGGTCGGTGGGGTCGCCGGCCTTCTCCGTGTCCCGTACGGCGCCGGTCGACGGAGGTGTTCCCTGGGTCCAGCGGGACTCCTGGGACTCGACGGCGGAGCGGTACGCGGCGAGCAGTTCGTTGCCCGCGGCGGCGAGATGGTCGAAGACTCCGGGGTTGCGCTCGATGACCGGCTCGACGGCCGCCTTGGCCTGGTTGATGAACTGCTGGACGGCGCCCTGCGCGGCCACGCCGAACAGCGGGCCCGGCAGCGCGGAGACCTTGTCGGCGACGGCTTCGACCAGCTTGCGCAGTTCCTCGGTGGCGGAGCCTGGCTGCGGGCCGTAGGCCGCGCGGCGGCGCTCCTTCTCGGCCTCCAGATCCTCGGCGCATGCCGTGGCCCAGGCGTCCGAGTCGGCGGCGGGGCGCTCGGTGGCATCGCTCATGCGGCACTCCTGCGTCAGAGACAGGGTCTCCCGCCACGGGCAGCGGAAGGGTTCGTACCTTCGACGGTACCCGAACGGAGGTACGTCGTTCAGTGCGCGCGCGGCCACAGGTCGGGGTCGGGGGTGAATCTCACCCGCAGCACGCCGTCCGTGAGGGCCGCGCCGGTGACCGTGCAGCGGCGCAGCGCGGACGGCAGCGGAACGATTCGGCGGAACGGGCCGACGGTGAGCAGCAGTTCGTCGTCCCTGCGTACCAGCCCCAGTTCGCTCTTGACCGCTCCGGGCAGTGGCAGGCACCAGACGAGCAGATCCTCTGCGGCGAGCCGGTCCTCCACGGGCCAGGGGTCCTCGGCGGGGCTCCCGGCGGCGCCCTCCGGCGTGCTGCCGGGAAGGGCGGGGCCGAGAGGGCCGAGGTCGAGAAGCGCGAGGTCGTCGAGACCGCGCGGGTCCCGGCCCAGATGCCCCACCACGCGCACGGGCGCCTCGGACGGCCATTCCTCGTGCCACTCGTCCAGGCACTTGCGCTGCTGGGCGACGAGCGTCGCTAGCCAGGGGCCGGCGGCGTCGGCGGGCAGTATCCGGTTGGCCACGAGCGCGTCGACGCGCAGTCCGTACAGCGCGATCCCGGCGCGGGCGGCGCGCAGGGCCTCGGCCGCGGCGGGCCCCGGCTCGGCGACCAGCCGCAGGGTCGTGGCGGGGTCCTCGACGAGCGACTGGACGGCGGCCAGCTCGGCGTCCCACCGGGCGGCCGTCTCGTACAGCCACTGCGCGGGCATGGGTATCCCGGCGAGCTGGGCCATCATCGGGCGCAGCGCGCGGGCGGCCTGCCGTTCCCGTGGCAGCAGCCGGCGCAGATAGCGGCGCAGTTGTTCGGGCAGGGCGAGCAGGGCCAGGGCGTCGCGCAGCGGCGGCAGGTCGACGACGAGGACGTCCCAGTCGCCGGCCGCGGCCCGGCGCAGGGCGTGCAGCAGGGCGGACTGTTCGCTGCCGGGCAGTTCGGTGAGTTCCTCACCGGCCAGCTTGCGGGCGCCGAGCAGTTCGAGCGCGGTGGCGGCCCGCTCCTGGAAGGCGAGCGTCTCGGTACGGAAGTGCGCGCCGGAGTCGACGCGCGCGGCCCACAGGCCGTCCCGTACCGGTGCGGGGTCGTCCGGCGTTCCGGCCGGCGCTCCGAGAAGATCGCCGAGCGGGCCGGCGGAGAGCAGCAGGACCCGTCCGCCGGGCCGGGCGGCGGCGAGCGCGGTGGCGGCGGCGATGGTCGTACGGCCCGCCCCGCCGGGGCCGGTGACGAGGACCGTACGCATCGGCGTCAGGCTCCGGGGACGGATTCGACGCGCTTCTTGAGGCCCGCGAGTGCCCGGTCGATGATGACCTTCTCGGCCTTGCGCTTGATCATGCCGAGCATCGGGATCTTGACGTCGACGGTCAGCCGGTAGGTGACCTCGGTGCCCGAGCCGGCCGGCGCCAGCAGGTACGAGCCGTCGAGGGCGCGCAGCATCTGGGACTTCACCAGCGTCCAGCTGACCTCGTTGTCGCCGGTCCAGGTGTAGGCGAGGGTGTGGTCGTCCTTGATCGCTCCGGCGTCCAGCACCAGCCTGACCTGCTCGGCGCGGCCCCGGTTGTCGGTGGCCAGCACCGCGGCCTCCTTCACCTCGCCGGTCCACTCGGGGTAGCGGTCGAAGTCGGCGATCACGCCCATGACGTCGGCCGGTGCCGCCTCGATCGTGATGCTCGAACTGGTGTGTTCCGCCATCGCCGTGCTCCTCCGGTGCTGGGGCTGTCCCGGCTTCTGGATATGTGTGGTGCAGGCTATCGCGAGTGCGCCGGTCACCATTCCATGGCCCACGGCCGCCCGGTCGCCGCGAAGTGCCCCACGTTCACGCACTCCGTGGCGCCGACGCGCATCCGGCGGGCCAGCGGCTGGTGGACATGTCCGAACAGCGCGTACCGCGGCCTCGTACGGCGGATGGCGTCCAGCAGCGCGGTGCTCCCGCGTTCGAAGCGGCGGGCGACCGTGTCGTACGTCAGCTCGGGCACGTCGGGCGGGATGTGCGAGCACAGCACATCCACCTCGCCGAGCGCCTCGACCTTGGCCGCGTAGTCCTCGTCGGAGATCTCGTACGGGGTGCTCATGGGGGTACGCAGCCCGCCGCCGACGAATCCGAAGACCCGGCCGCCCAGCTCGACGCGCTCGCCGTCCAGCACGGTGGTGCCCGGCAGCGCGTACTCCCGCCAGAGGTCCGGGATGTCGACATTGCCGTATGTCGCGTACGTCGGGGCGGGGAACGCCGCGAACAGTTCGGCGTACTGGCGGCGCACGCCCTGCTCGATCGCGGCGCCCGGGTCGAGCCCGAGCCCGGCCCACAGCTCCCGGCCCAGCTCCCGGGCCTCGTCGAAGCGGCGGGCGGTGCGCAGCGCCACGATCCTGTCGGCGTTCTCGACGCCGAAGAGGTCGGGGAAGATACCGCGCGAATGGTCCGCGTAGTCCAGGAAGAGCACGAGGTCACCGAGGCAGATCAGGGCGTCCGCGCCGTCACCCGCCTTCGCGAGATCCCGTGCGTTCCCATGGACATCACTGATCACATTGACTCGCATACCTCGCATGACGATCACCCTAGAACTCCGATTCCGCCCTCGGTAGAGGGTCCGGACCTGCGGTTCCTTCCGTGGTGGCGGAGGTGTGGACTACTCTGCGCGAAGTACCGCACAGTACGTGTGACGCACGGAACATCTGGCCGGGACCCTCTATCGGTACGTCCGTACCGATGGGTAACGTCCGGGCAGTCCAGTCGTGCTCGCCCCGCCGAGCACCTGCCCGATCTTGGACCGCAGCCGGCGTGTGCGAAGCCGTGGCGCCGGCGCCCGATGAGGAGCAGCAGTCTTGCGCGAGTTCAGCCTTCCGGCCCTGTACGAGGTCCCTTCGGACGGCAATCTGACGGATCTCATCCGCCGCAATGCCGCGCAGCACCCGGATGTCGCGGTCCTGGGCCGCAAGGTGGCCGGTGCCTGGACGGACGTGACCGCCACGCAGTTCCTCGCCGAGGTACGGGCCGCCGCCAAGGGCCTGATCGCGGCGGGCATCCAGCCCGGCGACCGGGTCGCACTGATGTCCCGTACCCGCTTCGAATGGGTACAGCTCGACTTCGCGATCTGGAGCGCCGGCGCGGTCACCGTCCCGGTGTACGAGACCAGCTCGGCCGAGCAGGTGCAGTGGATCCTCGGCGACTCGGGCGCGGTCGCGGCGATCGTGGAGACCGCGGAGCACGCCGCGGCGGTGGAGTCGGTACGGAGCGGTCTCCCCGGCCTGCGCGACGTCTGGCGGATCGACGGCGGCGCGATCGCGGAGCTGACCTCGACCGGCGCCGGGATCACGGACGCGGCCGTCGACGAACGCGCCGCGACCGCGAAGGCCGACGACCCGGCGACCATCGTCTACACCTCGGGCACCACGGGCCGCCCCAAGGGCTGTGTGCTGACGCACCGCAGTTTCTTCGCGGAGTGCGGCAACGCGGTGGAGCGCCTCAACCCCCTTTTCCGCACGGGCGAGTGCTCCGTGCTGCTCTTCCTCCCCGCCGCGCATGTCTTCGGACGGCTCGTCGAGGTGGCGGCCGTGATGGCACCGATCAAGCTCGGCTGCCTGCCGGACATCAAGAACCTCACCGACGACCTGGCGTCCTTCCGGCCGACGCTGATCCTCGGCGTCCCCCGCGTCTTCGAGAAGGTCTACAACTCCGCCCGTGCCAAGGCACAGGCGGACGGCAAGGGCCGGATCTTCGACAAGGCCGCGCACACGGCGATCGCGTACAGCCGCGCGCTGTCCACCCCGCGGGGCCCGTCACTCGGCCTGCGGATCCGGCACAAGATCTTCGACAAGCTCGTCTACGGCAAACTCCGCGCCGTCCTCGGCGGACGCGGCGAGTACGCGATCTCCGGCGGCGCCCCGCTGGGCGAGCGGCTGGGCCACTTCTACCGGGGCATCGGCTTCACGGTGCTGGAGGGCTACGGCCTCACCGAGTCCTGCGCGGCCACCGCCTTCAACCCGTGGGACCGCCAGAAGATCGGCACGGTCGGCCAGCCCCTGCCGGGCTCGGTCGTCCGGATCGCCGACGACGGCGAGGTCCTGCTCCACGGCGAGCACCTGTTCACCGGCTACTGGAACAACCCCGAGGCGACGGCCGAGGCCCTCGCCGACGGCTGGTTCCACACCGGCGACATCGGCACGCTCGACGAGGACGGCTATCTCTCGATCACCGGCCGCAAGAAGGAGATCCTGGTCACCGCCGGCGGCAAGAACGTCGCCCCGGCCGTGATCGAGGACCGCATCCGGGCGCACGCGCTGATCGCGGAGTGCATGGTCGTCGGCGACGGCCGCCCGTTCGTGGGCGCGCTGATCACCCTGGACGAGGAGTTCCTGACCCGCTGGGCCACGGACCACGGCAAACCCGCGGACGCGACGGCGGCGGCGCTGCGGCTGGACCCGGAGCTGCTGGCGGAGGTGCAGCGGGCGGTGGACGAGGGGAACGCGGCGGTGTCGAAGGCGGAGTCGGTACGGAAGTTCCGGGTGCTGACAAGGCAGTTCACGGAGGAGGCGGGACACATCACGCCGTCGATGAAGCTGAAGCGCAATGTGGTGGCCAAGGACTTCGCCGACGAAATCGAGGCGATTTATCAGGGCTGAGGGGGTTCGTTCCGGTCGCGGCCGGATTTCGGGTGCGGGTCCGTTTGGGTGCGGTGCGGCGCGGTGCGGTGCGCTTGTCTTTGGCGGAGGCCGGTGGTGCGGTGCGGGTTGTCGCCGGGGTGCGCTCCGGGCCTCGCGCCCGGGACCGCATGGTGTACGGCGCGGATCTGCCCAGTCGATGGTTCGGGCGTCCGCGCGCCACACATCACCCTCTACGTCCCGGACACGGACCCCTGCGCGCCCCCCTTCACCACCCGCACAAGCCACGCGTGCGCGCGAGGGCGGGCACACCGCCCCGGCCCGCAACCCCCGCCGGACGGCGTACCGCTAAAGCAGCGCCTTGAGGCGCGACGCCAGCAGGTCCCAGCGCCACTTCTCCTCCACCCACTCCCGCCCCCGCTCCCCCATCCGCCGCCTCAGCTCCGCGTCCCCGAGCAGCGCCACCACCCGCTCCGCCGTTTCCGCCGACGCCACCTCTCGCGGTCCCCCGCGCACCACCCAGCCCGTCTCACCCTCCAGCACCGCGTCCGGCGCCCCGCCCGAGTCGCCCGCGATCACCGGGAGCCCCGTCGCCGACGCCTCCAGGTAGACGATGCCCAGGCCTTCGACGTCGAGACCGCCGCGCCGGGTGCGGCAGGGCATCGCGAAGACGTCGCCCGCGCCGAAGTGGGCGGGGAGTTCCGGCCAGGGGACGGCGCCGGTGAAGCGTACGGAGCCGGCCACACCCGTGTCGGCCGCCAGCTTCCGCAGCGCCCCCTCGTACGGTCCGCCGCCCACGATCAGCAGCACGGCGTCCGGCACCCGCGCCAGGATCGCGGGCAGCGCGTGGATCAGCGTGTCCTGGCCCTTGCGCGGGACCAGCCGGGAGACGCAGACCACGACGGGCCGGTCCGCGAGGCCGAGCCGTTCGCGGACTGCCTGACCGCCCGAGCCCGGGTGGAAGGTCTTCTCGTCGACGCCGGGCGGCAGCTGGACCATGCGCCCGGCGGCCTCCGGGGTGAGCGCCGGGGCGATGCGGGAGCGCGTGTACTCACCGAGGTAGGTGATCGTGTCCGTGCCCTCGCCGATGCGCCGCAGCAGCTGCCGGGACGCGGGCAGCTGGGCCCAGCCGGCCTCGTGGCCGTGCGTGGTGGCGACCAGGCGCCGGGCGCCCGCCGCGCGCAGGGCCGGGGCCATCAGGCCGAGCGGGGCCGCCGCGCCGAACCAGACCGACTCGCAGCCGTGCTCGCGCAGCAGCCGGGTGGCCCTGCGGGTGACACGCGGGGTCGGCAGCAGCATGGTCGTACGGTCGCGTACGACGGTGAACGGCTGCTCCGCGTCGAACGCCGCCGTCGCCTCCGCGCCCTCGCGCCCTCGCTTCCAGGTGGAGGCGTAGACGACGAGCCGCTCGGGGTCCAGACGCAGCGCCATGTTGTGCAGGAACGCCTGGATGCCGCCCGGCCTGGGCGGAAAGTCATTGGTCACGATCAATGTCTTGTGCATCGCCGCAGACAGTACCCAACCCGGCGGCGGCCCTGCCTCGTGGCTCCCGCACAGCCCCGCCCTGCATCATGACACCCGCGGTCACGTACGAGTCGGACGAGGATGAGGCGGTCATGGCGGGCGCGCACGGCACACGGTTCCCGGTCGCGGTGTGGGCCCTCACCAGGGCGGCGCTGCTGCTCTGCGTCTTCAAGGTCGTCACGCTCCCGGGGCCCGACGTCACCGGCGATGTCGCGGTGATCTACCAGGGCTGGTACGAGGTGCTGAAGACCGGCACGTATCCGCTGGATGATGTGACCTGGCAGTATCCGCCGGCCGCGGCGCTGGCGATCGTGTCGCCCGCGCTGCTGCCGTTCCTCGGCTACGCCTCCGCCTTCTTCGTGCTGGCGCTGGTCTGCGACGCGATGGCCTTCGGGCTGCTGCTGTACGCGGGGAGGCGGACCGGCCGGTCCCTGAGGGGCGCGTGGGTGTGGGTGGCGGGGGTGCCGCTGCTGGGTCCGACGGCGTACGCGCGGTACGACCTGATGGTGACGGCGGTGGCGGTCGCCGCCCTGCTCGCCGGGGCACGCCGGCCGCGGCTGATGGGGGCGCTCGCCGGGTTCGGCGCGCTGCTGAAGGTGTGGCCGGTGCTGCTGCTGGTGGGTACCCCGCGCGGCCGGGTCACCCGGTGGTCCTGGGCGACGGCCGCGGTGGTGGCGGCCGTGCTGGTCGCGGTCTGTTCCGCCGCGATGCCCGGGGCACTGGCGTTCCTGACCTTCCAGCGCGACCGGGGCACCGAGATCGAGTCCCTGGGCGCGCTGGTCTTCCAGGTGGCAAGGCACTTCGGCTGGAGCGGGAGTGTGCTGCTCAACTACGGTTCCGTGGAGTTCGTGGGGCCGTATGTCCCGCTGGTCAGCAACGCCGCGCTGGTGCTGACCGTCCTGTCCTTCGGCTGGCTGCTGGTGTGGCGGCTGAGGGCGCGTGGGTTCGGCGCGGGCACGCCGTACGACGCGGCGTTCACGGCCGTGCTGCTGTTCACCACCACGAGCCGGGTGATCAGTCCGCAGTACATGCTCTGGCTGGTCGGTCTCGCGGCTGTCTGTCTGACGCCGCGGGCGAGCCGGATGGCCCTGCCCGCGTGGCTGGTGGTGGCGGCGACCGCCGTCACACTGCTCGAATTCCCGCTGCTGTTCTCGCATGTGGTGGCCGGTGACGCGACGGGCATCCTGCTGCTGGCCGTACGGAACGGGCTGCTGGTCGCGGCGACCCTGACGGCCTGTGCGCGCCTGTGGCGTGACACGGTCTCCGGGCCCCGCGACGGGGACGCGCTCGCGGTCAGGCCAGACGCCGGCGCACAAAGTCGCGCCAACGTGCCGTGAGCTCCTCCGGCGTGGTGGAGAGCACGTCGTGGGCCGCCTTCTCCACCGCCCCCTCGCGCCCGGGGTGCGCGCCGACCGCGCGGTAGAAGCCGGTCAGCCGCCGCTCGCCCCGGTCCCGGGCGATCAGCTCGCAGGCCAGCCAGCCGGCCTCGTAGGAGCGGGCCAGCCGGCCGGGGTCGCCGCCGAAGGCGAAGTCCTCGTCGGACGGCAGCTGTGCGGGTGCCTCCCCGCGGCGGACGGCGCGCTGGAGTTCGGGCGCGATCTCGCCCGCCGTCCGGTCCGTGCCCCGGTACGCGACCCAGTCGGCGAAGCCCTCCGAGAGCCAGGCCGGGGTGGCGGCCGAGGTGGCGGCGCGGGTCGCGACATGGGTGGTCTCGTGGGTGAGGACGATCCGTTGGCCGTAGGCGCTGAGGGCGGCGTACGCCTCGGGGTTCACCACGATCCGGTCGGCGGGCGCCGCGTCAGGGGAGCCGACCTCGCCCGTGGTGACGGCCGCGATGCCCCGGTATCCGGCCGCGGGCGCCCCCAGCAGCCCCGCCATGGACTCCAGGGAGTCCGGCACGAGCAGCACCACCCGGCGCGCCCAGGGGCCAGGCCAGGCGTCGGCCACGGCGGGCACGGCCCGGTCGGCGGCGGCCGCGATACCGCTCAGTCGCGCGTCGGCCGCCGCACCGGCCCCGACACCGAGGACGAGGCTGTGGGCGCCGCGTACGGCCCGTACCTCGCCCTGCTCCCAGAGCTGTGCGGTGCCGCCCGCGCCCGGCCGGTCCCCGGTCACGTACCAGCGGCCCCCGCTCTCCTCCAGCGCCAGCGTGCGGGGGGTCGAGACCGGGGCGGTGTCGTAGCCGGCGACGCGGTAGCGCAGTTCGGCCTGGACGGTGGCCCGGTCGCCGGAGCGTTCGACGCCGGTGAGCCGGTACGTCCAGGAGCCGAGCGGCACGTCCGCGAGGTTCTCGAACTCCTCGCGCGCGGTGGCGCGCAGGGTCCGCGCGGAGGGGGCGAGGACGGCGAGATACGCGTCCTCGTCCCGGTCCATCACGGCCGCGGCCCGGCGCTCCAGGGTCCGCCCGATCGCTTCGGTGGAGGTGTCGGGGGCCTTCCCCGGGGCCGTGCAGCCCCCCGCCAGCAGCAGCGCGACGAGCCACGGCACGGCCGTGCGTCCCCACGCGCCGTGCCGTCCTGCCGCGGTACGCGCCCGACCTGCCACCCCGCCGATCGTACGGGGTGGCCCACGGCTCCCGTCCGGATCAGACGCGCGTGACCGACGAGACCGGCATCATGCCGACCGGGTCGTAGCGCACCGCGGCTCCGGGATACGGGGCGTGGATCACCTGTCCGTTGCCCACGTACATGCCGATGTGGCTGGCGTCGTCGCGGTACGCCACGAGGTCACCGGGGCGCGCGGCGGAGAGCGGGACCTGCCGGCCCGCGTACCGCTGCGCCTGGGAGGTGCGCGGCAGTCCGACGCCCGCCTGCGCGTACGACCACTGCGTGAGCCCGGAACAGTCGAAGCCGGAGGGCCCGTTGGCGCCCCAGACGTAGGGCCGGCCCACCGCGTTCTGGGCGGCGCGTACGGCCGCGGCGGCGCGCGCCGAGGCGGGCGCGCCACCGGAGAGCGTGGCGCCCTCGCCGCGGTCGGAGCGTGAGGCCCGGTCGTAGGAGTCGAGGTCGGCGGTGGGCAGCGAGTCGAGCAGCCGCCGCGCCTCGGCGAGTTTGCGTTCGACGGTGCGCTTGTGCCGGGCCACGGCGGCTCTGCTGCGCTCCAGCTCGGTGAGGTCGTGGGCGGCTTCCATACGCACCTGTCCCAGCCTCCGCTGGGCCTGCTGGAGTTCTCTCAGGGTGCCGGACTGGCGGGCGCCGACCCGGTCCAGGACGGAGGCCTTGTCGAGATAGCTGTCGGGGTCGGAGGAGAGCAGCAGGGCGAGGGCCGGATCGACGCCGCCCGAGCGGTACTGGGCGCCGGCGAGTGAACCGAGCGCTCCGCGCATCTTGTTGACGCGCTCCTGGCCGCGGGCCGCGCTGTCCTGCGCCTGGTCGACCAGGCCGCGCAGCCGTCCCGCCTGTTCCGTGGCCTTGTTGTACAACTCGGTTGCCTTCTCGGCCTGTTCGTACAGCCGGTCGACCTTGGCACGGGTGGCCTCCGGCGTCTGCTGCGGGTCGGCACCCGCGGGGGCGGCTCCGAGCGCCGCCGCGGCCGTGGCGGCCGCGGCGGACACCGCGAGGACGCTGCCACGGGCGCCGAGGCCCAGTCCGGGTTGTGAGGGGCGGCGATGGGACACCACAGGAAGCCGCACTTCCTTCCGCTGTACGCACTGACGCAGCCCCTGCCGCCCGACGGGCGGACCGCTGGCCGGAGCTGCGCGCAGCAGACAGTAGCCGTGCGACCACGGAGCGGCCAACGACCGCCCCGGGCACACAAAGTGGCGCCCCACCGGAGACCACAAGGTCATCGGCGGGGCGCGGCGTCAGCGTGCGGAGCGGGAATTCGCCCGAATGGGCGGGTGTCAGCGGGCCGTCAGCCGATCCGGACGCCGAACTGGAACGGCATGTTGTTGATGGACTCGTAGCGCACGCTGGCACCGGGCTTGGGGGCGTGCAGCACCTGTCCGTTGCCCGCGTAGAAGCCGACGTGGTGCAGGTCGCCGTAGAAGATGACCAGGTCGCCCTGCTTGAGCTGGCTCATCCCGAGGCGCGTACCGGCGTTGGCCTGGGCCTCGGAGGTGCGGGGTATCGCGGCGCCGGCCTGCGCGTACGCCCAGGAGGTCAGTCCGGAGCAGTCGAACGAGCTGGGGCCGCTGGCGCCGTAGACGTACGGGGTGCCGATCTTGCCCTGGGCGGCGGCGAACGCGGCGGCGGCCAGCTGCGAGGAGGGCACGGAGTTGCCGAGGTCGGCGCGCGAGGAGGTGCCGCCGCCGTCGCGGCTGGCGCGGGACTCGTCCTCCTGGGCGAGCGCGGCGCGCTCCTGCGCGGTGAGCGTGTTGAGCAGCTTCTGCGCCTCGGCGAGCTTGGCCCGGACCTCGTCCTTCTTCGCGCCGAGCTGCTTGCGGGTGTCCGCGAGGTCCTTGACCTTGCCCTGGGCCTCCTGGCGCTGCTGCGCGAGGGTCCGCTGCTTGGACTGGATCTGCTGGAGCGTGTCGGCCTGCTTGGCGCTGACCTGGTCGAGCGTGGACGCCTTCTCCAGGTAGCTGTCCGGGTCCGAGGAGAGGAAGAGCTGGACGGCGGGGTCGATGCCGCCGGTGCGGTACTGGGCGCTGGCCATCGCGCCGAGGCCGTCGCGCAGGTCGTTGAGCTCGTCCTGGCCGCGGGCGACCTTGTCCTGGAGGGCGTCGACCTGCTTTTCGAGCTTGCCCTGCGCCTCCTTGGCCCCGTTGTACTTCTCGGTGGCCTTCTCCGCGTCCTCGTAGAGCTTGTCGACCTTCTCCTTGACGTCTTCCTTGCTCGGCTTCGGCTCCGCGTGCGCGGCCTGGGCGCTGAGAGCGACGGCAGCGGCGGCGGTCGCGGTGAGCACGGTCACACGGGCACGGCTCGGCTGCTTGGGTCGACGGTGGGACGCCACGGAGGCGAGCTCCTTCTTCCTCAGCCGCCTACCGGGCCATGGGGGACGTAAGGCCCCGGCTTCCTGCGTCCACCCCGCCAGCGAACTGGAACGAACGGGGCCGAACTGCACGAAATCGGCGGTTCCTTCGCTGCCACCCCGGATGGATGATCAACCGTGCGAAGGTTCGAGGCCTGACCTTAGTGACCTCCTCGTGATCAGTTCAAATCCTTCCAAGGAAAAACTCAGTCAGGACGCACATAATTTACAGACATCGCACAGGCAGTCATGGACATTTGACACTGCGCTGCGACAAGGAGCGATCAATTCGGTCATTGTTCGCACGAGTTGACCAGCGTCGCAAGAGGGATCAGACGCGCGAAAGCCGCTTCAGCAGCAAGGCGGACGCGACCGGCCTGGCACCGGCCCTGGCGACCCCGTCCGCGACCTCACGGTCGGTGGAGACCACCACCACGGGCCGGCCGGGCGGCTCGGCCCTGACGAGCTGACGGATCAACTCGTCCGCCGTCACGCCCGGTTTGGAGAACAGCACCCGCACCCCGCGCGGCGGCGCGAGCAGTACCGGCGCCGCCAGTTCGGCGCCGTCGAAGACACACGTCATCTCCGCGCCGGTCTGCGCCGCGAGCATGGCGAGCCCGCCCAGCAGCCGCAGCCGCTGCTTCTCCAGCGGCATCGTCGGATAGCCGGTCTTGGTGACGTTGTAGCCGTCCACGATCAGATGCGCCTGCGGCAGCGCGAGCAACTGGTCGAGCAGCGCGGGATCGGTCTCGGAGAGCGCGCGGGCCGCCACGTCCTTGGGCGACATACGGCCGGGCTCGACCGCGTCGACCGTGTCCGCGGGGCGGGCGGCGGCGGGCGGCAGCGCCAGCTCGCGCCGCAGCCCCTGCGCCGACTCCAGCACCGTGTCCAGCAGCAGCCGCAGCCGCATGTCCTCCACCGAGCGGCCCTCACGGGCGGCCCTGCGGCTCGCCTCGACGGCCGCCTCCGCCTCACCGAGACGCGCCCTGATCCGGCGCGTCTCGCTCTCCGCCGCGGAGAGCTGCGCCGCCGACTCGGCGCGGAACGCCTCGGACTCCGCGTTCGCCCGGCGCAGCGCCGCCTCGCCCCGCTTCACATCGCTGTGGGCGCTGCGCAGCTTGCGATGGAGCGATTCGGCCTCCTTGCGGGCCGCCTCCAGCTCCGTACGGAGCCGTTCGGTCTCGCTCTTCGTCTGGGCCCTGGCGACGGCCAGTTCCTCACGGAGCCGTTCCAGCTCGCGCCGGGTCTCCGCACCGGCCCGCTCGGCGTCCGCCCGCTGGGCCTCCTCGCCCGCGGCGGCCACCAGCTTCACCCAGCCGGGGGGCCTGAGGACATACGCGGCGGCGGCGACATCCACGGGATCGGCGGCGGCGGGCGGCGAGCCCGCCTCCAGGGCCGCGGCCAGCTCGGGCTGGGACTGGCCGATCCGCTCCCCGATCCGCTGCCGGAACACCGGGTCGCTCTCCAGGGCGGCGGCCATCGCGTTGCCCGCGAACTTCGCCCGTCTGTTGGGGGCGAACCGGGCGTACTGCCGCAATTGCGTGGGGAGTTCGGTGACGGTCAGCCCGCCGAAGGCGTCGGAGACCAGGGCGACGACCCGGCGCCGTACCCCGTCCGGGAGCGGGCGGTCGAGCGCCTCCGCGGCGTCACCGCCGGCCGCACCGGCCGGCTCAGCACCGCTCGCGGGCTGCTCCACGATCCGTCACCCCATCTACCCCTTTCGGGCGGCTCCCTCAGGAACCGGTCCCCGGCCTGTCCACCAGCTCGATCTGGTCCACGGCGTTGCACCAGCGGCACCGCACCGACTCGATGGTCTCACTGACCACCTCGCGCTCCTCGACCTTCGGCTCCCCGGCCAGGTCCAGATGGACGTACTCGACGGTCTTCGCGGAGCGGGTCACATCGAAGCGCGTGAGATTGCCGCACAGCGTGCAGCGCCACCGGGTCGCGGCCGTCGGCTGCGGAACCGTCGTCATCGTCGCCGTCCTCTTTTCGTCGTCCCTCGTGCGGTGCCACGGGGTACGCGTCGAAACGCTGATATCCCGAAACACGCATGTGATGCCAGCAACCCTACGGCCTGGCGGCCACTCCAGGGGGCGGCGAGGCGCTCTGTACCGGTGGGTCCCGGTACGCAATGCTCTGTCCATGATCAAGTGGCGGACGGCGGCCGACGGCCCAGTGGTGACCTATGGACTGATCGGCCTCTGCTGTCTGGTCTTCCTGATCAGTCCGCTGTCGGGGTTCAATCCGGGATACGGGAAGGGGGACACACTCCTCGCGACCCAGAGCGCGTATTTCGAACGGTGGGGCGTCGTCCCCGTGAATCTGCTGCGCGGCACCCCGCACGCCCTGCTCACCCCGCTGACCGCGCTCTTCGTCCACGGCAGCTGGCTGCATCTGCTGGGGAACATGCTCTTCCTGTATGTCTTCGGGGCGATGGCCGAGGAGCGGATGGGCCGGGCGCAGTTCGTGCTCTTCTATCTCGCCGTCGGCTACTTCGCGCTGTTCGTGTACGCGGCGGCCAACGCCGACTCGGACCAGACGCTGGTGGGGGCCTCGGGCGCGATCTCCGGGGTACTCGGCGCGTTCCTCTACCTCTTCCCCAGGGCCCGGGTCACCAGCCTCTTCCCGTTTCTGCTCTTCCTGCCGCTGCGCTTCCCCGCCTGGATCGTGCTGATCTTCTGGTTCGTGCTCCAGTGGGTGGCGGCGCACGGCGCGGACGCCGGCCCCGGCGTCGCCTATCTCGCGCATGTGGTGGGGTTCGGCACGGGCTTCCTCTACGCCTGGGTGCGGTACTGGCGTACCGATAGAGTGAAGGACCTGTCCGCGGCCACCGAGGGAGAACGCCAACCGTGATCACCGCGATCGTGCTCATCAAGACCAGCGTCGACCGGATCCCCGAGATCGCGGAGTCGATCGCCGCCCTCGACAGTGTCAGCGAGGTCTTCTCGGTCACCGGTACGTACGACCTGATCGCCATGGTCCGGGTCCCCAAGCATGACGATCTGGCGGATGTGATCCCCGGCCGGATCAGCAAGATCGAGGGCGTCGAGGCCACGGACACGCATGTGGCGTTCCGTACGTACTCCCAGCACGACCTCGAAGCCGCCTTCGCCATCGGACTCGACGCGTAGAGCCCGTCCGCGCGGGCCGCGCCGCTCGGGATGCCGGCGGCGGAGGATGAAGGAATCCTCATCCGGCCCTCATCCCCGTCTCTCCCGCGCCCGGCACCGTGACGGACATGGCTTTCTCTCCTCGTCTGGCGGCCCTGGCGGCGGTCGTCGCCATCCCGCTCGGTATCGCCGCCACCAGCTACGCCATGACGGACAGTCCCGACGCGCCCAGGGTGCCGCCCAAGGTGGAGCTGGACTCCACGCCGTCGCGCTCGCCCGGCGTGCTGCCCGGCACCACGCCGGCCCCCTCGAAGAGCGGCGGTCCCGGTGCCACCCCGGGCGACGCCGTCGTACCGGGCCCCTCGGCCACCGACGGTGATGACGATGACGACCGCGGTGACGACACCGGTGAAGACGGCTGACTCGCGCCGTATCTCCGCCCGGGTACGGATCCTCCTCTGGCTGCTGGTCGTGATGACGGCCGCGCTGGCCGCCGTGGCCACCACCACCCGCTCGATCCTGCTGCGGGACGCCGACCAGCGGATCAGCCAGCTGCTCACCCAGGAGACCGGCGAGTTCGCGAACTTCGTCGACCACGGTGTCGATCCGCAGACCGGCGAGCGGTTCGGCGACCCGCGCGGACTGCTCCGGGTCTTTCTGCAGCGCCAGTACTCCGACCCGGACGAGGAACTGCTCGGCCTGACCCGGGCCGCCGGACCCAAGCCGCATGTGATCCGCCAGCGCCGTGACCTCCCCGACCGGACCGCGCTGTGGCGCGACGACGACGCGCTGACCCGGATCTTCGCCTCCGAGGCGGCCTCCGGCACCCTGCACCGCCCGCAGGGCGAGCTGCGCTGGGCGAAAGTGCGGATAGACCCCGCCGGCGACACGGCGCCCGGCGCCTTCGTCGTCGCTTTCCACGCCGACCAGGAACGGGCCATCGCGGACGAGACGTTCCGCACGCTGCTGGCCATCTCGGGGGTGGCGCTGCTGATGACGACCGGCATCGGCTGGGCCGTCGCGGGCCGCATACTCGCGCCGGTACGGGTCGTCCGGATGACCGCGGCGCAACTCACCGAGCAGGACCTCACCCGCCGCATCCCCGTGAAGGGCCGGGACGACATCGCGGCGCTCGCCGAGACCTTCAACGGGATGCTCGACCGGCTGGAGCGGGCGTTCGCCGCGCAGCGCGAGTTCGGCCGGGTTCTGCCACACCCTGCCCGCCTCCGCGAAACCCGTCGCGCTCTTCGCCGACCTGCCCGGCACCCCCACCTACACCCCGCGTGATCTGCTCCGGCTCTCCGCCGTACTCGCACCGCTCACAGCAGCCCTCGTCCTGCTCTTCGCCCTCGCCGTCTGGCCACTGCTCGGCGTGCCCGTTCGTCTGGAGACCCAGCCATGAGCTACCGCATCGCCATCGCCCCCAGCGGCTTCAAGGAATCCCTGTCCGCCCGCCAGGTCGCCGAGTCCATCGCCGAGGGCCTGCTCAGGGTGGTGCCCGACGCGGAGGTCGATCTGATTCCGCTGGTGGACGGCGGCGAGGGCACCGCCGAGGCGCTGGCCGCCGCGACCGGCGGCCGGCTGGTCCCGTACACCGCGACCGGCCCGGTCGGTGACCCCGTCGGCAGCCACTTCGCGCTCCTCGGGGACACCGCGCCCGGTGCGGCGACCGCCGTCGTCGAAATGGCCGCCGTCGCGGGCCTCTCGCTCGTCCCGGCCGGCCGGCGCGACCCGGGTACCACCACGACATACGGCGTCGGCCAGCTCATCGGCGCCGCACTCGACCTGGGCGTGCGGCGCGTCCTCGTCGGCTGCGGCGACTCCGGCACGTCCGACGGCGGCGCGGGGGCGCTGCGCGCACTGGGCGCCCGGCTCCTGGACCACCGGGGCCGGGAGCTGCCCCCGGGCGGCGCGGCGCTGCGCGCGCTCGACCGTATCGATACGAGCGGACTCGACCCGCGGCTGCCCGGCACCGAACTGCTGGTCGCCTGCAACCCGTTCAATGTCCTGTGCGGCCCGCGCGGGGTGGCGCGGGTGTTCGGCCCGCAGAAGGGCGCCACCCCGGCCCGGGTGGAGGAACTGTCCCTGGCGCTCGATCACTGGGCGGCCGTCCTCACCCGGGACCTGTCCCCCGGAACCGACCTGCGCGCCGCACCCGGCACGGGCGCCTCCGGCGGTCTCGGAGCCGGTCTCGCCGCGCTCGGCGCGCGCCTGCTGCCCCGCTTCGACGTCCTGCTCGACCGGCTCGACCTCGACGCCCGGCTGGCCCGCGCCGATCTGGTGATCACCGCCGAGGGCGCGCTCGACCACCAGACCGTACGCGGCAAGATCCCGGCCGAAGTGGCCCGTCGCGCCCACGCGTCCGGAGTGCCGGTCCTGGTGCTGGCCGGCACCATCGGCCAGGGCGCCCACGAGGTGCGGGCCCTGGGGGTCGACGCGTACAGCTCGATCATTCCCGCGCCGGTGGCACTGCCAGAAGCCCTCGACCGCGGCGGTGAGTTCCTCGCCGACGCGGCCGAACGCGCCCTGCGGATGGTCCTGCTGGGCACCCGCCTCGCGCCCGTCGCGGCCTGAGTCAGCCGCGGTCGGGAACGCAGCGGCCGTCCTCCGTACGGTAGTTCCACCGCGCGCCGTCGGTCACCAGCTCCCGCACGGCCCGGACGAACCGGTCCACATGCTCGTCCGGTGTCCCGGCGCCGAAGCTGACCCGGATCGCGTTGAGCGACCGCTCGCCCGGCTCGGCCTCCGGGGCGCCGCACTCCCCCGGGTCCTGCGGGTCGCTGTCCAGCAGCGTCCGTACCAGCGGGTGGGCGCAGAAGAGCCCGTCCCGTACGCCGATGCCGTACTCCGCGGAGAGCGCGGCGGCGAAGTGCGAGCTGTTCCACCCCTCGACCACGAACGAGAGCACCCCGACCCGCGGCGCGTCGTCACCGAACAGCGAGAGCACCCTCACCTCGGGCACCCCGGCCAGCCCCTCCCGCACCCGGGCCACGAGCCGCTGCTCGCGCGCCACCAGCGCGTCGAACCCGGCGTCGGTGAGCGCCTTGCAGGCCGACGCGATCGCGTACACCCCGATGACATTGGGCGAACCGGCCTCATGACGGGCCGCCGTGGTGTGCCAGTCGACATCCACCCCGCCGTCGGCCCGGCGCGCCACCTTTCGGCTGGCGCCGCCCCCGGCGAGATACGGCTCCGCGTCCCGGAGCCAGTCGGCCCGCCCCGCGAGCACCCCGGATCCGAACGGCGCGTACAGCTTGTGCCCGGAGAAGGCCACCCAGTCGACGTCCAGCTCGGCGATGTCCACGGGGTGGTGCGGCGCGAGCTGAGCGGCGTCCAGCACGATCCGGGCGCCCCCCGCGTGCGCGGCGGCGGCCAACTCCCGTACGGGCCACAGCTCGCCGGTCACATTGGACGCACCGGTCACACAGACCAGCGCGGGCCCCGCGGCGGCCCGCCCGGCGAGCGCCCGCTCCAGCGTGGCGACGGCCTCGTCGGGCGTCCTGGGCGCGTTCAGATACGTCACCCGCGCGTCCCGCCACGGCAGCAGGGCCGCGTGGTGCTCGGTCTCGAACACGAACACCTCGCACTCCGCGGGGAGCACGGCCGCCAGCAGATTGAGCGAGTCGGTGGTCGAGCGGGTGAAGACGACCTGGTCATCGGCGCGGCAGCCGAGGAACTCCGCGACCGTCCGGCGGCTGTTCTCGAACAGATCCGTGGAGAGCTGCGAGAGATAACCGGCGCCCCGGTGGACACTGCCGTAGTACGGGGCGTACGCGGCGACGTCGTCCCACACCCGCTGGAGGGCGGGGGCGCTGGCGGCGTAGTCGAGCGCGGCGTAGGTGACCTCGCCACCGGTGACGAGCGGGACGCTCACCTCACGCCCGAGCACGGGCAGCGGGGCGGCGCAGGCGGGGTCGTCGGAGAGGGTCGTGGCGGCGGCGTTCGGGCGTGCGGACATGGCGATATCTCCCGGCGGGACAAGTCGGAACGGCTTCAAGTCCCCGCGAGGCGCGGCGTGCGCCAGCGGTGCGCGGCTGTGCCGCGGTGGTCGCGGGGGTGTGCCTCAACGCACGGGTCGCCGTACGGAGGTGTTGAAGAGGGGGCGTGATCGCCCTAACGCATTCGCTTGCTCACGAGACTGCTCCCTTGAGGACCAGGACCCCAAAGGTGGCAGGGGTCCGCGCTTGCCGCGGACCTCGCTGCCCACGGCCTGGTCTTCACCCGGGGCACCCCGCCACGGACGGAGGGTTGCCGGACAGCGAGCCGGGGCCTTAATCGCTGTCACTCATGACCTTGCCGAAGATTATGCCATACGGGTGCCGGACGGTAGATGGGGGCCGGGCTTCCTGCCGGGGCGCCGAAGGCGGCCGGCGCACGGCCCCCACCTACCGGTCCTACGACTGCGACGCGGCGATCCAGCGGGCGAGAGCCCGGCCCGCTTCGCCCGAGTCGATCGACTCCGCCGCCTTCTCCATTCCCGCCGACAGCTGCGCCTCCAGCGACTCCCCCGTCGGATCCAGCGCCACCAGCGCCGCCGCCGAGTTCAGCAGCACCGCGTCCCGCACCGGCCCCGTCTCCCCCGCCAGCAGCCGCCGCGCGACGTCCGCGTTGTAGGAGGCGTCCGCGCCGCGCAGCGCCTCCACGGGCACCAGTTCGAGGCCCACGTCCCGCGGGTCGAAGGCCTCCTCGGAGACCTTGCCGTCCCGGACGACCCATACCCGTGATGTCGCGGTGGTGGTCAGCTCGTCGAGGCCGTCGTCGCCGCGGAAGACCAGCGCGGAGGAGCCGCGCTCGGCCAGTACGCCCGCGATGATCGGCGCCATCCGGGCGTCGGCGACACCCGTCGCCTGCGCGCGGACCCTCGCCGGGTTGGTCAGCGGGCCCAGGAAGTTGAAGGTGGTGCGGATGCCCAACTCGCCTCGCGCGGCGGCCACATGACGCAGGGCGGGGTGGAACTTCACGGCGAAGCAGAAGGTGATGCCCGCTTCCTCGGCGACCTCGGCGACCCGCTGCGGGGTCAGTTCCAGGTTGACGCCGAGCTTCTCCAGTACGTCGGAGGCTCCGCTCGCCGAGGACGCGGCGCGGTTGCCGTGCTTGACGACCTTCGCGCCGGTGCCGGCGACCACGATCGAGGACATGGTCGAGATATTGACGGTCTTGGCGCCGTCGCCGCCGGTGCCGACGATGTCGACGGTCCTGCCGGGCACCTCGATGAGGTTGGCGTGCGCGTACATCGCGCGGACGAGGCCGCTGATCTCCGCGACCGTCTCGCCCTTGGCCCGCAGCGCGACGACGAAGCCGGCGATCTGGGCATCGGTGGCCTCGCCGCGCATGATCCGGTCCATCGCCCAGGCGGTGGCGTCCGCGCTCTGGTCGGCGCCGCTCAGCAGCGCGTCCAGTACGCGGGGCCAGGTGCGGGCCGCCGTGGTGTCGCCTCCGACGGGGGTCACAGCGCTCATGCTCGCTCCTGGGTGTCCGGGTCCAATGCGTGGGCCGTGTGTGCGGCCTGTGGCCAGCCTATCGGCGCGTACCGGCGCGCAGGGCGGATGCCCGTACTCCGGAACAGGGCGTACGCCGAGGGCCCCGGCCGGTTCCCTCGCGGAAGACCGGGCCGGGGCCCTCGGTGGTGGCGACCTGGTGAGGCCGGGCGGGATCAGTGGTGGCCGTGGCCGCTGGTGATCTCCTTGTACTCCTCGGCGGTGGGCTTGGGAATCTGGTTGCCCTCGCCGTAGTAGCCCTTGCTCAGCTTCGTGCGGAGCTTCTCGCCGGGGCTCACCTTGCGCTCCACGCCGTTCTCGTCGACCGTGGGGCCGATCTCGGCCGGCTTGTACTGCTCGTGCGCGGTGAGCTTGTGCAGGTCTCCCTGCTCCAGCGGGGTGTGGACCTCGATGAACTCACCGTGCGGCAGCCGCTTGATGACACCGGACTCGCGTCCGTGCAGCACCTTCTCGGCGTCGCGCCGCTGGAGACCCAGGCAGATCCGCTTGGTGACGATGAAGGCGATGACCGGTCCGGCGAAGAAGGCGATCCGGACGAACCAGGTGATCGCGTTGATCGACAGATGGAAGTGCGTCGCCCACAGGTCGTTACCGCCACCCACCAGCAGGATGAAGTACCAGGTCAGCCAGGCCACACCGAAGGCCGTACGGGTCGGTGCGTTGCGCGGGCGGTCCAGGATGTGGTGCTCGCGGTTGTCACGGGTGACCCAGGACTCGATGAACGGGTAGACCGCGATCGCGACCAGCACCAGCGGGAAGATCACCAGCGGGATGAAGACACCCAGGGCGAGGGTGTGTCCGGCGAAGTTGATCTCCCAGCCGGGCATCACACGGATGAGTCCCTCGGAGAAGCCCATGTACCAGTCGGGCTGGGCGCCGGTGGACACCTGGTCGGGACGGTACGGACCGAGAGCCCAGATCGGGTTGATCGTGGCGATCGCGGAGACGATCGCGATCACACCGAAGACCAGGAAGAAGAAGCCTCCGGCCTTCGCCATGTAGACCGGCAGCAGCGGCATGCCCACGACGTTCTTGTTCGTACGGCCGGGGCCCGCGAACTGCGTGTGCTTGTGGTAGAAGACCAGGATCAGGTGGGCCACCACCAGGCCGAGCATGATGCCTGGCAGCAACAGGATGTGGACCGAGTAGAACCGGGCCACGAAGTCGCCGCCGGGGAACTCCCCGCCGAACAGGAACATCGACAGATACGTTCCGACGACCGGCACCGACAGGACCGCGCCCTGCATGAACCGGACACCGGTGCCGGACAGCAGGTCGTCCGGGAGCGAGTAACCGGTGAACCCGGTGAACATGCCCAGGACGAACAGCAGGAAGCCGAACAGCCAGTTGACCTCGCGCGGCTTGCGGAACGCGCCCGTGAAGAAGACACGCATCATGTGGACCAGCATGGCCGCGAGGAAGATCAGCGCGGCCCAGTGGTGGATCTGCCGGATCAGCAGTCCGCCGCGGACGTCGAAGCTGATGTCCATCGTGGAGGCGAACGCCTCCGACATCATCACGCCCTGGAGCGGGACGTAGCTGCCGTGGTACTCCACCTCGTTCATCGACGGGTGGAAGAACAGCGTCAGATACACACCCGTGAGGATGATGATGATGAAGCTGTAGAGGCAGATCTCGCCGAGCATGAAGGACCAGTGGTCCGGGAAGATCTTCCGCATGTTGGCCTTGGCCAGGCCGTAGATGCCCAGCCTGCCGTCCGCCCAGTCGGCGACCCGCTCACCGGCGGGCGCCTTGCGGTTCTTGTCGTCAGCGGTACTCATCCGCGCTCCCAGAAGGCAGGGCCGACGGGCTCGTCGAAGTCGCCGAGCGCTTCGAGGTTGCCCTCAGCGTTCACACCGATACGCAGCTGCGGAAGGGCGTGACCGGCCGGGCCGAAGATGACGCGGGCGCCGTCGGAGAGGTCGAAGGTGGACTGGTGGCACGGGCAGAGCACGTGGTGCGTCTGCTGCTCGTACAGGCTGATCGGGCAGCCGACATGGGTACAGATCTTCGAGTACGCCACGATCCCCTGGTGGGACCATTCGAGCTCGCGCTTGTCCTTGATCTCGTCCGGCTGGATCCGGACGATCATCAGAGCCGCCTTGGCGATCTGCTTCTGGAAGTCCTCGCTGTGCTCGTCGAGACCCTCGGGCATGGCGAAGGTCAGCGAGCCCACGACGATGTCCTCGGGGCGCAGCGGCTCATTGGTGTTCATGTTGATGAGCTCTTTGCCCTTGCGCCACAGCGTGGAGCGGAGCTTCTTCTCGGGCAGCGGGCCCAGGTCGCGCAGGAGCACCACGCCGGAGAGCGGCACCAGCGCCATCGCGCCGAACATGGTGTTGCGGATCAGCTTGCGCCTGCCGAAGCCGGACTCCGCCGCGCCGACCGCGAAGTCCTCCAGGACCTTCGCCTTGACCTCGGGCGTCGCCTCGATCGGATGGCGCTCGTCGGCCATCTCCACGTCCGACATCAGCGTGCGGGCCCAGTGGACCGCGCCGGCGCCGATGCAGAAGAGCGCGATGCCCAGGGTCAGGCCCAGCGAGAAGTTCAGGATGCTGATGTGGCCGAACGGGAAGATGTAGACGATCTTGTTGACCGGGAACGCCACGTACGAGGCGATGAAGGCCACCGTCGCGATCATCGACAGCAGGAACAGGAAGGCGATCGCGCGCTCGGACCGCTTGGCCGCCCGCTCGTCGATGTCCTGCACCCGCGGCCGGTGGTCCGGCAGTCCCGGGTCGGCGAACGGGTCGTCCGTACGCTCCACCGCGGTGCCCGCGGCCCCCTGCTCGCTCGGCAGGTTCTCTGGAATCTCTTCTTGGCTACTCATGACTTCTTGGCCTTAGCGGTGTGGGCCGCGACCCAGACGGCAACTGCGATCAAAGCGCCCAGACCGAAGATCCAGGCGAAAAGCCCTTCGCTGACGGGGCCGAGGCCGCCCAGACTCAGACCGCCGGGACTTGAGGACTCCTCCCCGTTCACCGCCTTGACGTAGGCGATGATGTCCCTCTTCTCCTGCTCCGGCATCGTGGAGTCGGGGAAGGACGGCATGTTCTGCGGGCCGGTCTGCATGGCCTCGTAGATGTGCTTCGGATCCACGCCTTCAAGCGACGGCGCGGTCTTGCCGTGTGTCAGCGCCCCACCCTCACCGGTGAAGTTGTGGCACTGGGTGCAGTTGGTACGGAACAGCTCGCCACCGTTGGCGATGTCCGCACCGGAGGGGCTGTACTGCTTCGCGCTCGGGATGATCGGGCCGGCGCCGAGGGACGCGACATACGCGGCGAGCTGGTCGATCTCCTTCTGCGAGTAGATGACCTTCTTCTTCGGCACCTGCGCGCCGGGCGCCATGGCCGGCATACGGCCGGTGCCGACCTGGAAGTCCACGGCGGCGGAGCCGACGCCGACCAGGCTCGGGCCGTCAGAGGTTCCCTGACCGCCGGTTCCGTGGCAGCTGGCGCAGCCGACGGAGTAGAGCTTCTTGCCCTCCTCGATGGCGAGGGACTGGGCGGTTTCGTCAGCCTGCGCCTTGCCCGCGGGGGCGAACGCGGTGTACAGCCCCCCGGTGGCCGCCAGCGCGAGGAGTAGGACGACGACCGCCGCCAGCGGATGGCGTCGTCGTGCGGAGAGCTTTTTCACGGATTACCCCGGTGTCAGGATCTTCTGCGTCGGTGCTTCTGGACTGTGTGCGCTCGGGCGCGGTGCCCGGCTACTTGATCAAGTAGATCGTGGCGAAAAGGCCGATCCAGACGACATCGACGAAGTGCCAGTAATAGGACACGACGATGGCGGCGGTTGCCTGCTCGTGGGTGAATCTCTTGGCCGCGTACGTCCTGCCCAGGACGAACAGGAACGCGATCAGACCCCCCGTCACGTGCAGACCGTGGAAGCCGGTGGTCAGATAGAACACCGAGCCGTACGGGTCCGAGGACAGCGAGATGCCGTCCTTCTTGACCAGCTCGGTGTACTCGAAGACCTGACCGCCGATGAAGATCGCACCCATCACGAAGGTCACCACGAACCAGGTGCGGAGCTTCTTCACGTCGCCCCGCTCGGCGGCGAAGACGCCGAGCTGGCAGGTGAGCGAGGAGAGCACCAGGATCGTGGTGTTGGCAGCCGAGAACGGGACGTTCAAGGCATGGGCCATTTCGCTCCAGTACTCCGCTCCCATCACCGATCGCAGGGTGAAGTACATCGCGAAGAGGGCCGCGAAGAACATCAGCTCGGAACTCAGCCAAATGATGGTTCCGACGCTGGTGAGGTTCGGCCGATTGACCGACGGGTGCGCGTGCCCGGTTTCTACTGTCGTTGCTGTCGCCACGACCGACATTATGTCGGTCGCTTATCCCGCGCTGACCCCGGGGGGTGCCGTTCGGTGTGTCCATGCGATGTGCCCAGCTCGAACGGCCCGGCGAAGGGGCGTCATTACCCGTGCTGACATGGTGTCCGACGGAGTAGCATCCGCGGCATCGGTTCATGGCAATGACGCCCTGAAGCCCTCGCAGACACTGATGTCACGGAGGAACAATGCAGCCGACCGCCACGGTGCTGGTCTACAGCGACGACGCGAACACCCGCGAGCAGGTCCGGCTGGCAGCGGGGCGCCGGCCGGCCGCCGACGTACCGCCGGTCGAGTTCCTGGAGTGCGCCACCCTCCCCGCGGTGCTCAAGCATCTGGACCGGGGCGGCATCGATGTCTGTGTGCTGGACGGCGAGACGGTCCCCGCGGGCGGCATGGGCGTCTGCCGGCAGATCAAGGACGAGATCTTCGACTGCCCGCCCGTGCTGCTGCTGATCGGCCGCCCGCAGGACGCCTGGCTGGCCACCTGGAGCCGTGCGGACGCCGCGGTGACCCTTCCGGTCGAACCGGTCGGCTTCGCCGAGTCCCTGGCCTCTCTGCTGCGCGCCAGGCTCTCCGTGGACGCCTGAGCGCCGCCCCGGAGGACCGGACGACCGGACCGACCGGACCGGGCCCGGAACGCTCGCGGACAACGTCTGAGGGCCGTGGACGCCCGCACTCGGACGTCCACGGCCCTTCTCGGCCCACACGGTTCGCGTCCCGTTCCCGGGACTCAGACGACGGGACGGAGCCTCGCCTTGTCGGCGGGGCTGCTGCCCTCCCTCGTCCCGGCCTGGAGGACGCTGCCCTCGCGCCAGTCCTCCCAGTCCACGTTCCAGTCTCCGTAGCCGTTGCCGAAGTCCTCCATGTAGTCCCCGGCGCTGTTGATGACCTGGACGATGTCGCCCTCCTGGACGGTCTCGAAGAACCAGGCGGCGTTGCCGGTGGACATGCCCACGCAGCCGTGGCTGACGTTCGCCACACCCTGCGAGCCCACGGACCACGGCGCGGCGTGTACGTACTCCCCGCTCCAGGTGACACGGGTGGCCCAGTAGACGGGCAGGTCGTAGCCCTCGCCGCCGCCGATGCCGACGCTGGTGCCGCGCATCCGGACGAAGTACTCCTGGCCCAGGACGACCTTGATGCCGTTGCGCGTCGAGAAGCCCGGCTTTCCGGTGGTCACCGGGATGCTGTTGATCTCTTCCCCGTTGACGTAGACCGTCATGTAGTGCGCGCTGGCGTCGACGATGGCCTCGACCCGGTCGCCGGTCTTCATCTTGATCGGCTTGACCGCGCCGCCGTACAGCTTGTTGCTGATCTTCACTCCTTCGAGCGTGCTCGACGCGGTGACGGTCCCGTTGGCGGGCCAGTAGTCCTTGGGGCGGTAGTGCAGTTCGGTCTCGTCCACCCAGTGCCAGGCGCCGCCCTCCGCGGCGGGCTGGGAGCGGACCTTCAGGGAGCGCTCGATGACGTCCCTGGCCTTCTTGGAGGTGACCGGCTCGCTGAGCGTGGCGGTGATGGGCTGGCCGACCCCGTACTCGCCCGAGTCCGGTCCGAACTCGACGGTGAGCTTCTTCTTGGCGGGGCGGGTGTCGAAGGTGAGGGTCCGCAGACCGGGGGCGCCCTTCTTGCTCTCCGTGGACACCTTGACGGTGTAGCGGCTGCCGGCGGCCAGGGGCGCCGTGGAGTGCCAGCGTGTGCCGTCGGCGGCGAGCTCGCCGGCCAGGTAGTGGCCCGTCTTGTCGACGGCGGTGACGTCGGTGATCTTGCCGT
This sequence comes from Streptomyces sp. NPDC039430, assembly GCF_055639435.1. Lineage (NCBI taxonomy): Bacteria > Bacillati > Actinomycetota > Actinomycetes > Kitasatosporales > Streptomycetaceae > Streptomyces > Streptomyces sp. NPDC039430. The sequence continues at coordinate 254,594 of NZ_JBVKAK010000001.1, forward strand.
CGGCCCCCGTCGAGGTGACTTCGAGGGGCTTGTCCGGGTCGGCCTTGGTCTTGCCCGCGGACATGCTGAAGGAGACCTTGCCCGTGGCGTCGGCCGGCTTCGCGGAGAGCGGGTGCTTCTCGTCACCGCTGCCGCACGCGGTCGCGCTCGCCCAGAGGGACACGACCAGCAGGGTGCAGCTCAGCACGGTGCGCAAGCGTGGCTTGTGGTTCATGATCACAAGATAGGAACGCCCGCGGCTTTTCCGCACGGCGAGAGAGGCAAACGGGGGGCCCGAGCACTCCGAATGGGAATGCTCGGGCCCCGGTTTCACTCAGTGTGCTACTGGTTCTGGCTCTCGCCCCGGTAGAACTCGAAGACCCAGCCCCAGAGGCCGACCAGGATCAGGGGCAGCGAGAAGTACAGCAGCCACCAGCCGATCGCCACACCCAGGAAGGCCAGCGCGCCACCGACGGCGAGCGAGAAGGGCTGCCAGCTGTGCGGGGCGAAGAACCCCACCTCGCCGGCCTCGTCCGCGACGTCGGCTTCCTTGTTGTCCTGGGCCAGGGCGTCCATCCGGCGAGCCGTGAAGGCCAGATAGAAGCCGATCATGACGCTCAGGCCGAAGGCGAGGAACAGCGCCGTCGTACCGACCGGCTCCTTCGACCAGACGCCGTAGACGACGGCGGTGGCCAGGATGAAGACGCTCAGCCAGATGAACAGCCTGCCTTGGATCTTCACTTGCCGACCTCCTTGCCACCCACGAGGGCGGTGTCCTGCGGGCCGTCGAGCTCAAGGTGTTCCAGCGCGGCGATCTCGGGGTGGTGCAGATCGAACGCCGGCGATTCGGAACGGATCCGCGGCAGCGTGACGAAGTTGTGCCGCGGCGGCGGGCAGGAAGTCGCCCATTCGAGTGAACGGCCATAGCCCCACGGGTCGTCGACCTCGATCTTCTTGCCGTACTTGGCCGTCTTCCAGACGTTGTAGAAGAACGGCAGGACGGAGAGACCGAGAACGAACGAGCTGATCGTGGAGATGGTGTTCAGCGCGGTGAAACCGTCGGCGGCGAGATAGTCCGCGTAACGGCGCGGCATGCCCTCGGCGCCCAGCCAGTGCTGCACGAGGAAGGTGCCGTGGAAGCCGATGAACAGCGTCCAGAAGGTGATCTTGCCGAGCCGCTCGTCCAGCATCTTGCCGGTGAACTTCGGCCACCAGAAGTGGAATCCGGCGAACATCGCGAACACCACCGTGCCGAACACCACGTAGTGGAAGTGCGCCACCACGAAGTAGGAGTCGGACACATGGAAGTCCATCGGCGGGGACGCCAGGATCACACCGGTCAGACCACCGAACACGAAGGTGATCAGGAATCCGATCGTCCACAGCATCGGCGTCTCGAAGGACAGTGAGCCCTTCCACATCGTGCCGATCCAGTTGAAGAACTTCACCCCGGTGGGCACCGCGATCAGGAAGGTCATGAACGAGAAGAACGGCAGCAGCACACCGCCGGTCACGTACATATGGTGCGCCCACACCGTCACCGACAGGCCCGCGATCGCGATCGTCGCCGCCACCAGACCGATGTAACCGAACATCGGCTTGCGCGAGAAGACCGGGATCACTTCGGAGACGATGCCGAAGAACGGCAAGGCGATGATGTACACCTCTGGATGCCCGAAGAACCAGAACAAGTGCTGCCACAGCAACGCTCCACCGTTGGCGGAGTCGAAGATGTGCGCACCGAACTTGCGGTCCGCCTCCAGCGCGAAGAGCGCGGCGGCCAGCACCGGGAAGGCCAGCAGGACCAGCACACCGGTCAGCAGCACGTTCCAGGTGAAGATCGGCATCCGGAACATCGTCATGCCGGGAGCGCGCATGCAGATGATCGTGGTGATGAAGTTGACCGAGCCGAGGATCGTGCCGAAGCCGGAGAAGGCCAGACCCATGATCCACAGGTCCGCGCCGATACCCGGCGAACGCACCGCGTCCGACAGCGGCGAGTACGCGAACCAGCCGAAGTCGGCCGCACCCTGGGGGGTGATGAAACCGCTCACGGCGATGATCGAGCCGAAGAGGTAGAGCCAGTACGCGAACATGTTCAGCCGCGGGAACGCCACATCGGGCGCGCCGATCTGCAACGGCATGATCCAGTTCGCGAATCCGGCGAACAGCGGCGTCGCGAACATCAGCAGCATGATCGTGCCGTGCATCGTGAACGCCTGGTTGAACTGCTCGTTCGACATGATCTGCGTACCGGGACGGGCCAGTTCGGCGCGCATGAAGAGCGCCATCAGACCGCCGATGCAGAAGAACGCGAACGACGTGACCAGGTACATCGTGCCGATCGTCTTGTGATCTGTGGTGGTCAGCCACTTCACGACGACATTGCCCGGCTGTTTGCGCCGTACCGGCAGCTCGTTCTCATACGAGTCGTCCGCTGCTGCGGCGGCACCCTGGGGTTCGTTGAGGATGCTCACAGTTGGTTCGTCTCCGCATTCCTGGCCGGATCCGTCTGCGCGATGCCCGACGGGATGTAGCCGTTCTGACCCTTCTTGGCCAGCTCTTCCAGGTGCTGCTGGTAGCGCTCCGGGGAGACCACCTTGACGTTGAAGAGCATCCGCGAGTGGTCGACGCCGCAGAGTTCGGCGCACTTGCCCATGAAGGTGCCCTCCTGGTTCGGGGTCACCTCGAAGGCGTTGGTGTGCCCCGGGATGACGTCCTGCTTCATCAGGAACGGCACCACCCAGAAGTCGTGAATGACATCACGCGATGTCAGGATGAACCGGACCTTCTCCCCCTTGGGCAGCCACAGGGTCGGCCCCGGGTTGCCGTTCTGGGGGTTGCGCTGGCCTGGGACACCGGCGTCGTAGACGCCCTCGGCACCCTTGGGGAACTGCTCCGTGAACCGGCTCGGGATGGCGTCGAGCTCCGGGGGGAGCTCATTGCCCGTGGAGTCGTTGCCGTCCACGTTCTCGATGTAGTTGAAGCCCCAGCTCCACTGGTAGCCGACCACGTTCACCGTGTGGGTCGGCTTCTCGGAGAGCGAGAGAAGCTTCGACTCGTCCCGGGCGGTGAAGTAGAACAGCACCGAGACGATGATGAGCGGGACCACGGTGTACAGCGCCTCGATGGGCATGTTGTACCGGGTCTGCGGAGGGACTTCCACCTTGGTGCGGCTGCGCCGGTGGAAGATGATGCTCCACAGGATCAGACCCCATACCAGGATGCCCGTGATGAGCGCTGCCGCCCACGAGCCCTGCCAGAGGGAGAGGATCCGGGGAGCCTCCTCCGTCACTGGGGTGGGCATTCCAAGGCGGGGGAAGTCCTTGTATGTGCAACCGGTGGCGGTCGCGAGGATCAGGCCCGCAGTCAGCACCTGCGGCAGCTTCCGCCGCATCGGGCGCCGCGACGAGCGGTCGGAGCCGTTGGGACTCACGTAGCGCCTTCCCGAGAGTCTCGCCCGCGCGGCCGGCTGCGGCCGTCTCCTGGTCGGTCGCCGACCCTGACGCGGGCAGGGGTTTGGATGTTTATGCGGACCAAACCCTACTGGACGCGATTTAGGGCCGTGCGGGGAGGGTGCCCAACGCGCCGCCCGACTCCCCGAAGGGGTGGGATCACCGGCCACGAGACCCTGGAAGCACCGCTTCCGGGGCGCTTCTGACGCCCCCTCCGGACCCATGGAACAGGCACGCCCGGAGCACGGAACCAGGACGTCCGGGTACGCGGAACCGGCACGTCCGGGTACGCGCGTTAGCGTGGGGCGTGGCCTACTTCGACGTCGCTTCCTCCGCCCCGCTGCACCCTGTCGCCCGCCAGGCTCTCCAGGCTTCCCTGGACGAGGGCTGGGCCGACCCCGCCCGGCTCTACCGCGAGGGCCGGCGGGCCGTACTGCTGCTGGACGCGGCGCGCGAGGCCGCCGCCGAGGCCGTCGGCTGCCGCCCCGACGAACTCGTTTTCACTCCTTCGGGGACGTATGCGGTGCATTCCGGAATGTCGGGAGCGCTCGCGGGACGCCGGCGTATCGGGCGGCACGCGGTGGTGTCCGCGGTGGAGCACTCCTCGGTGCTCCACGCGGCCGCGGCCCATGAGGCGGCGACCGGCGGCGTGGTGACCGAGGTGCCGGTGGACCGGCTCGGCGCGGTGTCGCCTGACGCGTACGCCGGGGCGCTGCGCGAGGACACGGCGCTGGCCTGCCTCCAGTCGGCCAACCACGAGGTGGGTACGGAGCAGCCGGTGGCGGCCGTCGCCGAGGCGTGCCGCAGCCGGGGCGTACCGCTGCTGGTGGACGCGGCGCAGTCGCTGGGCTGGGGCCCGGTGGAGGGCGCGTGGTCGCTGCTGACGGGGAGCGCGCACAAGTGGGGCGGCCCGCCGGGCGTCGGGCTGCTCGCCGTACGCAAGGGCGTCCGGTTCGCCCCGCAAGGCCCGGCCGACGAGCGGGAGTCGGGGCGCGCTCCCGGGTTCCAGAACATTCCGGCGATCGTGGCCGCGGCGGCCTCCCTGCGGGCGGTGCGCGCGGAGGCGGCGGACGAGGCGGTGCGGCTGCGGGCGCTGGTGGACCGGATCAGGGCGCGGGTGCCTGAGCTGGTGCCCGATGTGGAGGTGGTGGGCGATCCGGATCGCCGGCTCCCCCATCTCGTCACCTTCTCCTGTCTCTATGTCGACGGAGAGGCGCTGCTGCACGAGCTGGACCGGGCGGAATTCTCCGTCTCGTCCGGATCGTCCTGTACGAGCAGCACGCTCACGCCGAGCCATGTGCTGCGGGCGATGGGCGTGCTGTCGGAGGGGAATGTCCGGATCTCGCTGCCTCTCGGCACTCCGGAGGCGGACGTGGACCGGTTCCTTGCCGTGCTGCCCTCGGTGGTGTCCGGCGTGCGCGAGCGGCTCGGCGCGCCGGACGCGGCCGCCGGCTCCGCGGGCTCGGCGCCGTCACTCGTGGTGGACGCGCTCGGCAAGCGGTGTCCGGTCCCGGTGATCGAGCTGGCGAAGGTCTTCGGCGACGTGCCGGTGGGCGGGACGGTGACGGTGCTCTCGGACGACGAGGCGGCGCGGCTGGACATCCCGGCGTGGTGCGAGATGCGCGGCCAGGAGTACGTGGGCGAGCGGCCGGCGGACCACGGTGTCGCGTATGTGGTCCGCCGGCTGTCGTAGCTCTCGGCCGTACGTCAGGCGGCCAGGTGCGCCTGGACCTCGGCGGCGGCGTCATGGCCGTACGCCTTGGTGAAGCGCTCCATGAAGTGGGTCCGGCGCAGGGTGTACTCCTGGGTGCCGACGGTCTCGATGACGAGGGTGGCGAGCATGCAGCCGACCTGGGCCGCGCGCTCCAGGCCGACGCCCCAGGAGAGTCCCGAGAGGAATCCGGCGCGGAAGGCGTCGCCGACGCCCGTCGGGTCGGCCTTGGTCTCCTCCTCGGGACAGCCGACGATGATCGGCTCCTCGCCCACGCGGTCGATACGGACGCCGTTCTTGCCCAGCGTCGTGACACGGTGGCCGACCCGGGAGAGGATCTCGGTGTCGGACCAGCCGGTCTTGGACTCGATGAGCCCCTTCTCGTACTCGTTCGAGAAGAGGTACGTGGCGCCGTCGAGCAGGGTGCGGATCTCGTCCGAGCCCATGCGCGCGATCTGCTGCGAGAAGTCCGCGGCGAACGGGATTCCGCGCGTACGGCACTCCTCGGTGTGGCGGAGCATGCCCTCGGGGTCGTCCGCGCCGATCAGCACCAGGTCCAGGCCGCCGACGCGGTCCGCGACCTTCTTCAGCTCGATCAGCCGGGCCTCGCTCATCGCGCCCGTGTAGAAGGAGCCGATCTGGTTGTGGTCGGCGTCCGTCGTGCAGACGAAGCGGGCCGTGTGCAGGACCTCGGAGATACGGACCGACGCGGTGTCGACCCCGTGGCGGTCCAGCCAGGCGCGGTACTCGTCGAAGTCCGATCCGGCCGCGCCGACCAGGATGGGAGCGGTGCCCAGCTGGCCCATGCCGAAGCAGATGTTCGCTCCGACACCACCCCTGCGCACATCGAGGTTGTCGACCAGGAAGGAGAGGGAGACCGTGTGGAGCTGCTCGGCGACCAGCTGGTCGGCGAAGCGGCCCGGGAAGGTCATCAGATGGTCGGTGGCGATGGAGCCGGTGACTGCGATTCGCACGGCGTGAACGCTCCTGATGAGGAGAACGGTTGACAGTTCACGCTATCGGGTCGGCGGCAGCGTTCCTAAGCTCATGAAATACCCCATAGCGGAGCTTTCTTCGCGAACCGGGCGGGCATACGGTGCGGTTGAGCCGAACCGGGTGGCCCGCCCTGAGCACCCGGTCGGCGTACTCCGTGGAACCGCACGCTCCCCCGCTCCGTCCCACCGGCGTCAGGGGAGAACCGGGAACGGCCCACAGTCGAAGGAGCGCAGCGGTGACCAGCACGAAGCGGCCTCAGGAGAACACAGCGGGCGACGGCGACGCCGGACGCCCGCGCCGGCGGCGTTCCCCGCTCGCCGTCACCACGGTGGCGGCGGCGGTACTGATCGCCGGGGGCGGTGGCGCGTACTTCGCCACGAGCGCCTCCGGCGACGGCACGGCGGGGAGCGGCGGCCCGCCGCCGCTGGCCCTCGACAACGCGGCGAACGCGTCCGGTCCGGGATCCGGCTCCGGCTCCTCCGAGCCGCCCGGCATCGCGCCGGGCGAGCCGGATCCCGGCGGGGTCACCTACCGCGCGAAGGGCTCGCTGCCCGACGGCCCCGCGACGGCCCGTGTCTACCGTACGAACGGCGAGGTCGCGTCGGCGGACGTGGCCCGGCTGGCGGAGGCGCTGGGCGTGCCGGGCGCGCCGCGCTCGGACGGGACGGCCTGGAAGGTCGGCACGGAGAAGGACGGTTCGGGTCCGCTGCTCCGTGTCGCCAAGCAGGCGCCGGGCACCTGGACCTTCGACCGGTACGGTCCCGCGGGCGGTGACAACTGCCTCAAAGGGAAGAGCTGCCCGAGCGGAGGCGGCGGCTCCGGGAGCACGGCCTGGAGTGACGCGGCCGGGGGTGACGCCGTGAGCGAGGCGGCGGCGAAGCGGGCGGCGGCTCCGGTGCTGAAGGCGCTGGGCCAGGACAAGGCCGCGCTGGACGCCCGCCAGCGGATGGGCGCGATCCGGGTGGTGAACGCGGACCCGGTGGTCGGCGGGCTGCCCACCTATGGCTGGTCCACCGGGATCCAGGTGGGCGCCGACGGGCAAGTGACGGGCGGCACCGGCCAGTTGAAGGCGCCCGAGCAGAGCGACTCGTATCCGGTGATCAGCGCGGCCGAGGCGCTGAAGGAGCTGAACGCGTCGGGCGACACCACCGGCCGTGGCCGCATCGGCGGCTGCGCGACCCCGGCGCCGCTGGAGGGCGGGACGTCGCCGGAGGGCGGGAAGACATCGGAGGGCGGGAAGCCGTCCGAGGGCGGGAAGCCGTCGGCTCCGTGCACGCCGGGGAACGCGCCCGCGCCGGAGCCGATGGTGGTCGAGAAGGCGGTCTTCGGGCTGGCGATGCTGTCCGTGGAGGGGCGCGGGGCTCTCGTACCGTCCTGGCTGTTCGAGGTGGTACCGGGCGGGGCCGCCATGCCGTACACGGTCACGCAGCCCGCGATCGCGCCGGAGTTCCTGGCGAAGCCGAGCACGAAGCCGGCGCCCGTCCGGCCGCGGCCGGACGAGGGGACGCCGGGTGAGCGGGTCACCTCGTACAGCACCGCGGGACGGACGCTGACGCTGCACTTCATGGGCGGTGTGTGCGGTACGTACACGGCGACGGCGGACGAGAGCGGCACGGCGGTGAAGGTGAGGCTGACCGAGTCGAGCCCGGAGCCGGGGACGGTCTGTGTGGCGATGGCCAAGGCCCAGACGGCGAAGGTGACGCTGGACAGGCCGCTGGGCGACCGGCGGGTGGTGGAGGCGACGACGGGCGGCCCGCTGCCACTGAAGTCCTGAGACGGGCCCTGACAGCTGACACGCGCGAACGAGAGGCGGCGGCCCCGGCGGGTTCCGGGGGCGCCGCCTCTCGTTCGCGTGCTGTACGTGCCGCACGTGCCGTACGGGCTGTACCGCGGTCTAGCTGAAGGAGTCCCCGCAGGCGCAAGAGCCCGTCGCGTTCGGGTTGTCGATCGTGAAGCCCTGCTTCTCGATGGTGTCGACGAAGTCGATGGAGGCGCCGCCCAGGTACGGGGCGCTCATCCGGTCGGTGACGACCTTGACGCCGTCGAAGTCCTTGACGACATCGCCGTCGAGCGAGCGCTCGTCGAAGAACAGCTGGTAACGGAGGCCGGAGCAGCCACCGGGCTGTACGGCGACGCGCAGTGCGAGGTCGTCCCGGCCTTCCTGGTCCAGCAGGGCCTTGACCTTGCCCGCGGCGGCGTCGGACAGGAGGATGCCGTCGCTCACGGTGGTGGTCTCGTCCGATACGGACATCTGCTTCTCTCCCGGGTTGTACGGACTGCTTGCCGACAGTGCAACCGGCTCGGCCGCGGATTCATTCCGGGCCCTGGCGCGTGTCGTTTCCCGTCTTCATGCTCGCACACCGGCTCGCGATGCGGCAGCGGGCGTTCCTCGGGGGCCTCGGCAGGGCTCCGCCCGGGGAATGCGTCACATCGACACTATCGCCATCGTCAAAGTGACGTGAACCGGTTATGATAGATAGCGTCAATTAGACGAAAAGGCTCGTCTGCAGAGAAGAAAGGGTGCGTGACGTGACCACCGCCCAACCCCGTCAGGATCTCGCCGTCCAGCCGACGCCCCTCGCCCTGCTGCTGCTCGGCCGCGAGGCCGACCCGCGCAGCGAGCGTGGCGTGGAGTGTCCGGGCGACCTGCCCTCCCCGTCCGACCCGGACCTGGTGGAGCGCGCCCGCGCGGCGAAGGAGAAGCTCGGGGACAAGGTCTTCGTCCTCGGCCACCACTACCAGCGTGACGAGGTCATCCAGTTCGCGGATGTCACCGGCGACTCCTTCAAGCTGGCCAGGGACGCGGCGGCGCGGCCCGACGCCGAGTACATCGTCTTCTGCGGCGTGCACTTCATGGCGGAGTCCGCGGACATTCTGACCGGCGACGACCAGAAGGTCGTCCTGCCCGACCTGGCCGCGGGCTGCTCCATGGCCGACATGGCCACCGCCGAACAGGTCGCGGAGTGCTGGGACGTACTGACCGAGGCCGGCATAGCCGAGCGGGTCGTCCCCGTCTCGTACATGAACTCCTCGGCCGACATCAAGGCCTTCACCGGCAAGCACGGCGGCACGATCTGTACGTCCTCCAACGCCGAACGGGCCCTGAACTGGGCCTTCGAGCAGGGCGACAAGGTGCTCTTCCTGCCCGACCAGCACCTGGGACGCAACACCGCGGTGCGGGATCTGGGGATGTCGCTGGAGGACTGCGTCCTGTACAACCCGCACAAGCCGAACGGCGGCCTCACGGAACAGGAACTGCGCGACGCGAAGATGATCCTGTGGCGCGGCCACTGCTCGGTGCACGGACGCTTCTCACTGGACTCCGTCCGCGACGTACGGGAGCGGATCCCGGGCGTGAACGTGCTGGTGCACCCGGAGTGCAAGCACGAGGTCGTGGCGGCGGCGGACTACGTCGGCTCGACGGAGTACATCATCAAGGCGCTGGAGGCGGCCCCGCCCGGCTCGAAGTGGGCGATCGGCACGGAGCTGAATCTCGTACAGCGACTGGCGAACCGTTTCGCCTCCGAGGACAAGGAGATCGTGTTCCTCGATCGCACGGTCTGCTTCTGCTCGACGATGAACCGCATCGATCTGCCGCACCTGGTGTGGACGCTGGAGTCACTGGCCGAGGGCAACGAGGTCAACCGCATCCAGGTCGACAAGGAGACGGCGGACTTCGCACAGCTGGCGCTGGAACGGATGCTGGCACTGCCGTAGCCCCGCCGGGGCCGCTGCCCGGCCCGGCGCGAGGCCGACGTCAGCTCGGGTGAGTCCCCGACCGGTGCCGACCGGTCGGGGACTCGGGCGTCGCATGATCAGGGTTCCGAGTCAGAACGGCGGACCCGTCGAGGCAGGGAAAACGGGCACCTGGTCGCTCCGCCCCCGGGCACGGCCGTAACGGGCCAGGTCCTCCGCGCACCCGCGGACGGCGGCCCATGGACGGCCGACCACCGCACCGGCGCCCGCCGAGAGCGAAAGCTCCGCTTCAGCAGGCTCGGTGGCCGAGTGCCCCACGCGCACCGCACAGCTCACGGAAGCCCCCGGGGATCGCGTTCCCTCCGGCGCGGCCACAGTGATCTTGAGCTCGGCTCCCTGCGGGATGACCCCCTCCGCGGCCATCAGCGCACGCATCCGCGCCACGAGCGGCACGGCGCTGTCCTGAAGGGAGCCACGAGGCAGGGCAACGAGACGGTCCAAGGTCTCCTGGCCGATGCCACGCAGCGTCGTGATCGTCAGGCGTAGCTCACGGGCGCTGAATACCTTCCTGTGATGCAGGACGTACACCGCCACCAGAGCGGTGCGGACCGCGTTGCCCAGGGGCTCCTCGGACGCATGCGGCGCCGCCCACGCCCATCGCCGAGGCGCGATCCGGTGCGGAGCGTACCCCTCCGTCAGCCGTGAGAGAGTCCTTTCCCCTCGCCCGGCCGTGGGCCCCTTTGGCTTTACCGATCTTGGCTTTCGTCTTGCCCCGCATGGAGACCTGGACATTGGCCAGGTGCATGCCAGTACTGCCGTGCGCGTCATGGTCGATTTCCAGGTCGCCGCCAGGGACCGGGCCGGTCGGGCCGTCTGCTGAGTTGAGCCTCAGTCCCTCCACGCCGGCTTTGACGGTCTGATCGGTGCGATAGCCGTCCTGTACACCCGTGACATTCAGTGCCGTCTGGATCGCCAGGTCTGCGACGACGTTCTCGATGGCGGCCACCGCGGGCTGGGTGAGCGTCGCGACAATCTCCGCGACGGCCGCCTCCGCCATCTCCTTGAGGATGCGCTTGAAGGCGATCCGTCTTGCGACGCGGCGACGCGCCGGCTGGTTGCCGACGCTGCCGTAATGCCTGGCCGACGCAGTCCCCGCCGGCCAGGCTCAGGGGCGTTCCGCTTGATTGCGGGGCGTCCCTGGTGTCGTCTACCGTCTCTTACGTTCGTCAGCCGCCCAGGCGTTTCGAGCACGGCCGTCGCGCCGTGCTCCGCCCGAGGGGCGGTTCATGGAGCCGTCGCGTTTCTTCGGATGCCGTCCCGCTCGTCCCGCTCCAGCAATCCCCTTGTGTTCCCGGTCGATTCACCGTCTCCTCCGTACCGGACGAAGAGGTTGCCGCCCCATGCCCCGCACCCCGCTCACCGTCGCGCTCGTACTGCTCTGTTTCGTCGGTCCGTTGTCGACCGACATGTATCTGCCCGCCTTTCCCCGGATGACCGCCGAGCTGGGGACCGACGCGTCCGGGGTGCAGCTGACGCTGACCTCGTTCCTGGCCGGGATGACGGCCGGCCATCTTGTCTTCGGGCCGCTCTCGGACCGGTACGGGCGGCGGGGGCCGCTGCTCGGCGGGGCTGTCGTGTGTGCCGGGGCCAGTGCGTTGTGCGCGGTCGCGCCGGGGCTCGGGTGGCTTGTCGTGCTGCGATTCGTGGCCGGGTTCAGCGGGGCCGCCGGGGTCGTGATCGGACGGGCGGTCGTCACGGACGTCGCCCGGGGGGCCGCGGCGGCCCGGCTGTTCGGGATCCTGATGACCCTGTCCGGCACGGCGCCCGTGCTCGCGCCGCTCGCGGGCGGTGCCGTGCTCGGGGCGGCCGGTTGGCGGGGTGTGTTCTGGCTGCTCGCCGGGGTCGCGCTGCTGGTCACGGCGGCCGTGGTGGTGGCCGTACCGGAAAGCCTGCCGCCGTCGCGGCGGCGGACGGGCGGCGGCGGGGAGCTGCTCCGTACGGTACGGGCGGTCGCGGGCGACGGCGCGTACGCCGGCTACACCCTCGCGTACACCTTCGCCTTCGGCACGCTGTTCTGCTACATCGCCGGGTCGCCGTTCCTGCTGCAGAACGTGCTGGGGCTGGGCGTCGGCGTCTCGTCCGTGACGTTCGCGGGCGGCGCCGTGTGCACCGCGCTGGCCGGGGCGGTGAGCGCGCGGCCGGCGGGCCGGGTCGCCCCGGAGCGGCTGTTGCGTACGGGGGTGCGCACCGTGCTCGCCGGCACCGTGTCGCTCCTCGCCGCCGCCGTGGCAGGGGGACTGACGGTGGCCGGCTGTCTGGTCTCCATGGCGGTGGTGTGCGGCGGCCTGGGCCTGGTCCTCACGAACGCGACGTCCCTGGCGCTCGCCCGGGTCCCGGGCGCGGCGGGTACGGGCTCGGCGCTGCTCGGTACGGCGCAGAGCGCGCTGGGGGCGGTGGTGGCGCCGCTGGCGGGGCTCGGCGGAGCGGACACGGCCGTGCCGCTGTTCACGGTGATGACGGTGTGCGGCGCGGGGGCGGTGACGGCGGCGGGATGGGCGGGGCGGGCGGCGGCGCGGGTCCCGGCCGCGCGACAGTCCCCCTAGTCCCCTAGTCCGCTGGTTCCCCTACGAGCCATCGGCTCACACAGCGATGCCCCGGGGCGGCCCGATCCTCGCGGCCACCCCGGGGCATCCCCGGTCAGTACCTCAGTGCCTCAGTACGCCAGTACGTCGGAACCTCAGACATTCGCCGGTTCCGGTTCGCGCTGCGACTCCGGGGCCGGGGTGTCGTTGCGCTTGGCGTGCCGCTTCGCCGCCTTCTTCTTCGCGCGGCGTTCCTTCCGCAGCTCCACCATCGCGTACAGCGTCGGCACGAGCAGCAGCGTCAGCAGGGTCGACGACAGCAGGCCGCCGATCACCACGACCGCCAGCGGCTGCCCGATGAACCCGCCCTCGCCGGTGACACCCAGCGCCATCGGGAGCAGCGCGAAGATCGTCGCCAGCGCCGTCATCAGGATCGGGCGGAGCCGGTGACGGCCACCCTCGATGATGGCTTCCACCACGCCGAGACCCTGCGACCGGTACTGGTTGATCAGGTCGATCAGCACGATCGCGTTGGTCACCACGATGCCGATCAGCATCAGCATGCCGATCATCGCCGGGACGCCCATCGCCGTACCGGTCAGGAGCAGCAGGCCGATCGCGCCGGTGGCCGCGAAGGGGACGGAGACCAGCAGGATCAGCGGCTGGATCAGCGAGCGGAAGGTCGCGACCAGGACCATGAAGACGATCGCGATGGCCGCCAGCATGGCGAGAGCCAGCTGTCCGAAGGCGTCGTCCTGGTCCTGCGAGACACCGCCGATGGTCGCGGTCGCGCCCGCCGGCAGATCCAGGGCGTCGATCTCCGACTGGAGCGAGACGCTGACCGCGCCGGTGTTGTCACCGGTCGGCCGGGCCGTGATCGTCGCGGCCCGCGAGCCGTCGATGCGGGTCATCGAGACCGGGCCGGGGACGAGCTTCACGTCCGCGATCTGACCGAGCTTCACCGGGCCCAGGGGCAGGTTCTTCAGCTCGGAGATCGTCTTGGCCGGCTTGGCCGATGTGACGACGACATCCCGCTCGGTGTCGTCCAGGACCGCCTTGCCCGAGGTGGTGCCGCGTACCGCCTGGCCGACCGCGAGACCGAGTGTGGTGTCGTTGAACCCGGCCGCGGCGGCCTTGGAGTTGGCCTTGACGGAAATGCGCGGGACGGACTGCGACAGGTCGCTCTGTACGTCGGTGACGTCGTCGAGCTTCGCGACGGCGGCCTGGACCTGGTCCGCGGCCTTGCGGAGGGTGTCCGCCTCGGACGCCTTGACCACGACGCTCAGGTCCTGGCTGCCGAAGCCGCCCCCCGCGCCGATCGTCGTCTCGCCGATGCCGTCGACCCCGGCCAGCTCCTTCTCGATGCGGTCCTGCGTCTTCTCGTAGGTCGCGGAGTCCTTCAGGGTCACCTGGTACGTCGCCTGGTTGGCGCCCGTACCGCCGCCGAAGGCCGCCATGAAGCCGGAGGAGCCGACGGTGACCTGGTAGTCCTTGATCTCCTCGATGCCGGAGAGGACCTTCTCGACCTTCTTCGCGGAGGCGTCGGCCGACTCCAGGCTGGTGCCCGGGGCCAGCTCCTGCTTGATGGAGAGGACCTCCTGCTCGCCCTGGTCGAAGAAGTTGGTCTTGAGCAGCGGCGCCATGCCGAACGTACCGAGCAGGACGACGATCGCGATGACCACGCTGGTGATGCGGCGGCGGGTCGCGAAGCGCAGCACCGGTACGTACAGCCGCTGGAGCCTGCTGCGGTCCTCCTTCTCCTCGGCCAGGCGGCGGGCCTCCTCGGGGCTGACCCCGGCGGCGGCCTTCGGCGCGCGCAGGAACCAGTACGAGAGCACCGGTACGACGGTCAGCGAGACGAGCAGGGACGCGAGCAGCGCCGCCGTGACCGTCAGCGAGAACGAGCCGAACAGCTCGCCGACCATGCCGCCGGTCAGACCGATCGGCAGGAACACCGCGACGGTGGTGAGCGTGGAGGCGGTGACCGCTCCCGCGACCTCCTTGACCGCGGTGAGGATGGCGCCCTCGCGCTCCTCGCCGTAGGCCAGGTGCCGCTTGATGTTCTCCAGGACGACGATCGAGTCGTCGACGACGCGGCCGATGGCGATGGTCAGCGCGCCGAGGGTGAGCACGTTGAGCGACAGGTCGCGCGTCCACAGCACGATCAGCGCCAGGACGATGGAGAGCGGGATGGAGACGGCGGTGACGATGGTGGAGCGGAGCGAGGCCAGGAAGACCAGGATCACGATCACTGCGAAGACGAGACCGAGCGCGCCCTCGGTGGTCAGTCCGGAGATCGACTTGGAGACGGCCGGGCCCTGGTCGCTGACGACGGTGAGGGTGGAGCCGGAGCCGAGGTCCTTGCGGAGGTCGGGCAGCTTGTCCTTGACCGCGTCCGAGACGGCGACGGCGCTGCCGTCCTTGTCCATGGTGGCCGAGACGGCGAGGCTGGGCTTGCCGTCCGTACGGGTCAGCGAGGTCGCGGCGGCCGGCTTCTGCTCGACGGTGGCGATGTCACCGAGGCGTACCGGGGAGGGAGCTCCCGCGGAACCGCCCGGAACGCCGCCCGCGGCCGCCTGGGGCAGCACCCGCAGGTCCTCGATCTGCTTCAGCGAGGTGAACCCGCCGCCGACCTGGACCGTACGGCTCTTGCCGTCCTCGGAGAACGAACCGGCGGGGAAGGTGGCACCGCCGGCCTTCAGCGCCTCGGAGAGCGCCAGGGTGTTGAGGCCCGCGGCGGCGAGCTTCTTGTCGTCGGGGGTGACGGCGACCTGGAGGTCGCGGACACCGTCGACGGTGACCTGCGCGACGCCGGAGATGTCCTCCAGGGCGGGGACGACCGTACGGTCCAGCTGATCGGCCAGCGCCTGCTGGTCCTTGTCGGAGGTGACGGCGAGGACGACGGTCGGGAGGTCGTCCGTCGAGCCGGCCACGACCTGCGGGTCGACGTCGGCGGGGAGCTGGGAGCGCACGCGGTTGACGGCCTGCTGGACGTCCGCGACGAGCTGCTTGGTGCCCGCGTCCCCGAAGTCGAAGCTGGCCAGGACGACGGCGCTGCCCTCGCTGGCCGTGGAGGTGACGCCGCTGATGCCGTCGACCGTCTTGATGGAGTTTTCGAGCGGTTCGACGACCTGCTTCTCGACCACATCGGGGGAGGCACCCTGGTAGGGGGCGATCACCGACACCATGGGGAGTTCGATGGAGGGCAGGAGCTGCTGCTTGAGCTGCGGTATCGCGATGGCTCCGAAGACGATCGCGATGATCGACATCAGCCCTATCAGGGCCCGTTGCGCGAGGCTGAATCTTGACAGCCAGGACATTGGGTGTCTCTCTTCTGTGGTGTGCGCGGCAGGTGGACACGGCGGCTCTGCCACGGAGGGCCTGCGGCGCCTCCACGGATGGGCACGACGGCCCCTCTATACGATCGGCCATCGGCGGGGGCCGATGTGTAGACCGCAGGTCGAGTTCCTTATCCGGCTTGTACCGCGCTTGGAGTACACGCGAGAGGTGTGCTACTCCACCCTTGGGCGTACCAGGCCCGATTCGTAGGCGATTACTACCAATTGGGCCCTGTCACGAGCCCCTAGCTTGGCCATCGCGCGGTTCACATGGGTCTTGACCGTCAGCGGACTGACCTGAAGGCGCTCCGCGATCTCGTCATTGGAGTGGCCCCCCGCGACCAGCACCAGCACCTCGCGCTCGCGCACGGTGAGCGCGTCCAGCCGCTCGGGACTGACCACCGGGTCCGCGCCCTCGCCCGAACCCGCGCCCTGCGCGAGGAAGGTGGCGATCAGGCCCTTCGTCGCGGCGGGCGACAGCAGCGCCTCGCCCGCCGCCGCGATCCGGATGGCGTTGAGCAGTTCCTCCGGCTCCGCGCCCTTGCCGAGGAAGCCGGAGGCGCCGGCGCGCAGCGACTGCACCACGTATTCGTCGACCTCGAAGGTGGTCAGCATGACGACATGCACCGCGGCGAGATCCGGCTCCGCGCTGATCATGCGGGTGGCGGCGAGACCGTCCGTGCCGGGCATCCTGATGTCCATCAGGACGACATCGGGCCGGGTGGAGCGGGCGAGGGCCACGGCCTGCGCGCCGTCGGCGGCCTCCGCGACGACCTCCATGTCCGGCTCGGAGTCCACCAGTACCCGGAACGCGCTGCGCAGCAGCGTCTGGTCGTCGGCCAGCAGGACCCGGATCGTCATACGTTCTCCCCCGTGCGGTTCATGACCGGCAGTATCGCCTGGGTGCGGAAGCCGCCGCCGTAGCGGGGCCCCGCGGTGAGGGCGCCGCCGAGGGCGTTGACGCGCTCGCGCATGCCGATGAGGCCGTGGCCTCCGCCGTCCGCGGGCTCGCCCGTGCCCCGGCCGTCGTCCAGCACGGTGATCTCGATGGTGGCGCCCACGCGTACGACGCTGACCTCGGCCTTCGCCGCCTGCCCCGCGTGTTTGCGTACGTTGGTCAGGGCCTCCTGGATGATCCGGTACGCGGCGAGGTCGACGGCGGCGGGGAGGGGGCTCTCCGGGGCGCCCGCTCCGTTCGCCGCGAACTCGACGGGCAGGCCCGCGTTGCGGAAGGTGTCGAGGAGCCTGTCGATCTGGGCGAGGCCGGGGGCCGGTTCCGTGGGGGCCGCCGGGTCGCCGGACTGGCGCAGCAGCCCGACGGTGGCGCGCAGTTCGTCGAGCGCGGAGCGGCTGGCCTCCCGTACGTGGGCGAGGGCCTCCTTGGCCTGGTCGGGGCGCTTGTCCATGACATGCGAGGCGACACCGGCCTGCACATTGACCAGGGCGATGTGGTGGGCGACCACATCGTGCAGATCGCGGGCGATGCGCAGCCGCTCCTCGGCGACCCGGCGGCGCGCCTCCTCCTCACGGGTGCGTTCGGCGCGTTCCGCGCGTTCGCGCATGGCGTCGATGAAGCCGCGGCGGCTGCGGACGGCGTCCCCCGCGGCGCTCGCCATGCCGGTCCAGGCGAATATCGACAGATTCTGCTGGGCGTACCAGGGGTCGGGGCTCAGCAGCATCGCGACGGCGGTGAGGACGGCCATGGTCACGAGGCCGACCCGCCAGGTGGTGGGCCGGTCGGTGTGGGCGCCGACGGTGTAGAGCGCGATGACGGCGCTGAACACCACGGGGGCGGGCGGGTGGCCCGCGAGGAGGTCGACGAGGGTCAGCCCGCCGGTGCACAGCAGCACGGGCATGGGCGCGCGGCGCCGGAAGACGAGCGCTCCCGCGCCGAGCACCATGAGCAGGACGCTGACCGGCTCGGGGGTGCGGGTGCCGAAGGTGGGGCCGGCGGGGCCGGTGTGCTTCTCGGCGAACGATCCGAGCACCATGCCGGCGAGGAC
Organism: Streptomyces sp. NPDC039430; assembly: GCF_055639435.1. Taxonomy (NCBI): domain Bacteria; kingdom Bacillati; phylum Actinomycetota; class Actinomycetes; order Kitasatosporales; family Streptomycetaceae; genus Streptomyces; species Streptomyces sp. NPDC039430. The sequence continues at coordinate 272,354 of NZ_JBVKAK010000001.1, forward strand.
GGCTGCGGCCAGCACGCCGTCGGACGCGAGCGGATGCGCGCGCACCCAGCTCCGCGCACGGACGAGCGGGGTTCCGAGGGAGGTCACGTCGGGCATCCGGAAGGGGTCACGCTGCAACGGTACGGGGTACGGGCGGCGGCACTCACGCGCGTGACCACCGCGCCCAGGACCGCGCCCCGGACGGCACCCCCGGACGCGGGCCGCACGGCGGGCCGTACACACGTGTGCCCCGCGCCGCCGCACGGACGTGCCGCGCGCCGCCGTACACACGTGTGCCCCGCGCCGCCGGCCGGAGCCGGGGACACGGGGCACACGGGAGTGCTGGAGTGCGGGAGAAGCCGGTCAGGCCGAGGGGATCAGGCCGTCGTCGTTCAGCATCTCGCGGACCTCTTCCAGGGTCGCGCCGGGAGCGGGCAGGATCAGTTCGGACGGCTCCAGGGAGTCGGCGGGCAGCGGCTCGCCGAGCTCACGCACCTTGTCCAGGAGGGCGTGGAACGTACGGCGGAAGCCGTCCTCGTCGCCGTTCCTGATCTCGGCCAGCAGTTCGTCGTCCAGCTTGTCGAGTTCGGTGAAGTGGCTGTCCGCCAGCTTCACCTGACCCTCCCCCATGATCCGTACGATCATGACGAATCCCTACTGCTTGTCGAATTTGTTCGAGGTCGGCGGGGCGTCCTGGGTGCCGCCCTCGATCGCCTGCTTCGGGGCCGAGCCACCCGCGAGCTCCGCCTTCATGCGCTGGAGCTCCAGCTCGACGTCCGTACCACCGGAGATACGGTCCAGCTCGGCGGCGATGTCGTCCTTCGCCATCCCGGACTGGTCGTCCAGGGCGCCGGAGGCCAGCAGCTCGTCGATCGCGCCGGCGCGCGCCTGCAGCTGCGCGGTCTTGTCCTCCGCGCGCTGGATCGCCATGCCGACGTCACCCATCTCCTCGGAGATGCCCGAGAAGGCCTCCCCGATCCGGGTCTGCGCCTGTGCCGCGGTGTAGGTGGCCTTGATGGTCTCCTTCTTCGTACGGAAGGCGTCGACCTTGGCCTGGAGGCGCTGCGCGGCGAGCGTGAGCTTCTCCTCCTCGCCCTGCAGCGTCTGGTGCTGCGTCTCCAGGTCGGTGACCTGCTGCTGGAGCGAGGCACGGCGCGAGAGCGCCTCGCGCGCCAGGTCCTCCCGGCCGAGCGCCAGCGCCTTGCGGCCCTGGTCCTCCAGCTTCGACGACTGGCCCTGCAGCTGGTTCAGCTGCAACTCCAGCCGCTTGCGCGACGTCGCCACATCGGCGACCCCGCGGCGTACCTTCTGCAGCAGCTCCAGCTGCTTCTGGTACGAGTAGTCGAGGGTCTCGCGCGGATCCTCGGCCCGGTCAAGGGCCTTGTTGGCTTTCGCGCGGAAGATCATCCCCATACGCTTCATGACACCGCTCATGGGCTTCGCGCGCCCCCTTCTGACGGACTACAGCTCCAGCACTCCAACAGAACCCACAGTACGGGCCCTGCCTCTATTACCGCACTGTTCGAGCGCGGATGCGCTCCTCCCCAAGGACGACTGCTCCGCGCCCCGGTCAGGCGCAGGGAGTAGACGGAAGTCAGGGACAGGGGAGACAAAGTCCCCCTCTGTCCACATACAGACGCTCGCTGTTGCGGGATCGTTCCCCACGGGGGTGGGGTCCAACCACGACACCCCGTACCCTTGGGTTTTGTGTTCCGAAGCCGTTCCAAGGAAGAGAAGGCCCCCGCCACCCAGGTGACACCGGGCCTCTCCACGCAGCCCCGCGACCCGCAGGCCCCCAAGGGCCGCCCGACTCCCAAGCGCAGTGAGGCGCAGACGCAGCGACGTCGCGCCTCCACGACGCCGACCGACCGCAAGACGGCCATGAAGCGCCAGCGCGAGGCACGCCGCGCGGATCTGGCGAAGCAGCGCGAGGCGCTGGCGAGTGGTGACGAGCGCTATCTGCCCGCCCGTGACAAGGGGCCGGTACGCCGCTTCGTCCGCGACTTCGTCGACTCACGCTTCTGCATGGCCGAGTTCTTCCTGCCGCTCGCGGTGGTGATCCTCGTACTGAGCATGGTCAGGGTCGGCGCCCTCCAGAACATCGCGCTGCTGCTCTGGCTCGGTGTGATCGTGCTGATCGTCATCGACTCGATCGGGCTCTGGTTCCGGCTCAAGAAGCAGCTCGCCGAGCGCTTCCCGGACACCCCGAAGCGTGGCGCGGTGGCCTACGGCCTGATGCGTACGCTCCAGATGCGCCGACTGCGACTGCCGAAGCCGCAGGTCAAGCGCGGAGAGCGGCCCTGAGCACGGACGTCTCCGGCTGCGCGGAAGGCTCGGCCGAGCGGTCGGCCGGCCACGGCGCGCTGCGCCATGTCATCCGGCGGGAACTCGTCGCGCGCCAGCTCGACGAGCAGATCGCCGGCCGCTTCCCGGTGGGACAGCGGCTGCGCGTGCTGGACGTCGGCATGGGGCAGGGCACCCAGGCCCTGCGCCTGGCGCGCGCCGGACACACGGTCACCGGGCTGGAGTCGGACGCCGCGCATCTCACCACGGCGCGTGCCGCGCTGGCCGAGGAGCCCGCGGGGATACGTGAGCGGGTCAGGCTGATCGAGGGCGACGGCCTGGAGACCGGGGTGCACTTCCTGCCCGGCAGCTTCGACGTGGTCCTCTGCCACGGCGTACTGATGTACACCGACGAGCGGGACGCGCTGCTCGCGGGGCTGGCCCGGATGCTGGCGCCGGGCGGGCTGCTGTCGCTGCTCGTACGCAACGGGGACACCCTGGCCCTGCGGCCCGGCCTGGCCGGGGACTGGGCGGGAGCGCTGGACGCCTTCGACACGGACACCTATGTCAACCGGCTGGGGCTGCTCGTCCGCGCGGACCGGCTGGGGGCGCTCACCGCCACGCTGGCGGGGATCGCCGCGCCGCTGCACGCCTGGTACGGCGTACGCGTCTTCACGGACGGCGCGGCCGGGGACGCGGAGCCGCCGTCCGCCGGGGAGGAACTCGAACGGCTGCTGGCCCTGGAGGACCGGGCGGGGCGCACCGAGCCGTACCGCGGGGTCGCCGGGCTGCTGCACCTGTGCGGCGTACGCGGCTGAGAGAGCCGGCGGAGACGGAAACGGAATATGACCGGGGCGTGGAGTCGGTCAGGTGACGGGCCCCCGGGCGCGTCCTCACGGTCGTGAGCAGCATAGAGAGCGGCGGCGGAGCCGGCGCACCCGAGACGGCCCGGCTCTCCGCCGGGGAGACCTGGCGGGCCCTGTACCGGCATTTCCGGCCGCATCGCCGGATCGTCGCCCTCGGCGCGTTCCTGGCGCTGATCGGCGCGGCGAGCGGGCTGGCCCAGCCGCTCGCCACGAAGGCCCTGGTCGAGCGGCTCGGTGAGGACGGTTCGATCACCGGCATTCTGCTGGTGCTCACGGGCCTGGTGGTGTTCGGCACGGCGATCGAGGCGCTCGCCTCGTACCTTCTGGAGCGGACCGCGGAGTCCGTCGTCCTCGCGGCCCGGCGCACCCTGATCGGGCGGCTGCTGCGGCTGCGGCTGCCCGAGGTGGAGCGGACCCAGCCGGGCGATCTGATGTCGCGGGTCACCTCCGACACCACGCTGCTGCGCGCGGTGACGACCCAGTCGATCGTCTCGGCGGGCACCGGCGGGCTCGCGTTCCTGGCGACCATCGTGCTGATGGGCGTGATGGACATGGTGCTGCTCGGCGTGACGCTGGGGGTGATCGTGGTGATCGGCGCCGCCGTGGCGCTGGTCATGCCCAGGATCTCGCGGGCGACGCGACGGTCGCAGGAGGCGGTCGGCCATATATCCACCGTGCTGGAGCGGGCCTTCGGCGCGTTCCGTACGGTCAAGGCGTCCGGCGCGGAGGAGCGCGAGGCCGCCGTGGTGGAGGCGGCGGCCCAGGAGGCGTGGCGGCACGGCGTGCGGGCCGCGAAGTGGCAGTCGCTGGCCGGGTCCTCGGTCGGACTGGCCGTCCAGGTGTCGTTCCTGGCGGTGCTGGGGATCGGCGGGGCGCGGGTGGCCTCGGGGGCCATCTCCGTCTCGACGCTGATCGCGTTTCTGCTGTTCCTCTTCTATCTGATGGATCCGGTGTCGAAGCTGGTGCAGGCGGTGACGCAGTATCAGGTGGGATCGGCGGCCGTCGCCAGGATCGCGGAGGCGGAGCGGCTGGAGACGGAGGATCTGGACCCGGCGGTCCTGGAGCCCGGGGCCGCGCGGCCGGGGACAGCCCGGGGGTCCGGCGGACGTCCGGCCACCGTGACCTTCGAGGACGTCACCTTCCGGTACCGCGAGGAGCTTCCGTATGTCCATCACGGCGTCTCCTTCGAGATCCCCGGCCCCGGGATGACGGCCTTCGTCGGCCCCTCGGGCGCCGGCAAGACGACCGTCTTCGGACTGATCGAACGGTTCTACGAGGCAACCGGCGGCCGGGTCCTGGTCGACGGCAGGGACGTACGCGACTGGCCGCTCCCCGAACTGCGCGCCACGATCGGCTATGTCGAGCAGGACGCGCCGGTGCTGGCCGGGACGCTGCGCGAGAACCTGGTCTTCGCCGCCCCCGGCGCCACCGACGAGCGGATCCGGGAGGTGCTCGTACGGGCCAGGCTGGACGGGCTCGTGGAGCGGCTGCCGGACGGTCTGGAGACACTGGTCGGTCATCGCGGCTCCAAGCTGTCGGGCGGCGAGCGCCAGCGCGTGGCGATCGCGCGGGCGCTGCTGCGCGGACCCCGGCTGCTGCTCCTGGACGAGGCGACGTCCCAGCTGGACGCGGTCAACGAGCTGGCGCTGCGGGACGCGGTGGCGGAGGCCGCCCGGGAGGTGACGGTGCTGGTGGTGGCGCACCGGCTGTCGACGGTGACGCTCGCGGACCGGATCGTGGTGATGGACGCGGGCAAGGTGCGGGCGGTGGGTACGCACGAGGAGCTGGTGGCGAACGATCCGCTGTACGGGGAGCTGGCCGCCACCCAGTTCCTGGCGGCGGCGCGCTGAGTCCGTACCGGCGTGAACCCGTGTCGCCGTGAGCCACCGGAGTCTCCGGCGGCGGTCGCCCCTGCCCGGCCTGGGCCCTGATCAGCAGGGTCCGGTCGGCCGGGGCCCCTGATCGGCGGTGTACCGCAGGCCACACCGATATGACAAACGGGATACTCCGGGCATGGATGCTTCCCTTCGCCGTCGTCGCGCCCGCCGGCCGCTGCTGCCTCTGACCGCCGCGATCTGTGCGGCGGCGCTGGCCGGTGGCTGTGCCGGCGCCGCCACCCCGGGCTCCCGCATGTCGAACCCCGACACCACGACCCAGGCGGCGGCCATGCGGCGCGCCGGCAACGATCTGCAGACCGCCTACGAGACGGCGATCAGGAATGTGCTGCCCTCGGTCGTCCAGATCCAGGCCGGGGACAACCTGGGGTCGGGCGTCGCCTACGACGGGCAGGGCCACATCGTCACCAACGCCCATGTCGTCGGCAAACAGCGGGCCTTCTCGGTCACCGTGGCCAACAGCGAGCGGCTCCTGCGGGCCAGACTCGTCTCCAGCTTCCCCCAGCAGGATCTGGCCGTCATCAAGCTCGACAAGGTCCCGGCCGGGCTGAAGGCCGCCAGGTTCGGTGACACCTCCGCGGTCGCGGTCGGGCAGATCGTGCTGGCCATGGGGTCGCCGCTGGGGCTGTCGGGCAGCGTCACGCAGGGCATCGTCTCGGCCGTCGGACGGACCGTCAGCGAGGCCTCGTCGGGCGGCGGTACGGGCGCCACCATCGCCAACATGGTGCAGACGTCGGCGGCGATCAACCCGGGCAACAGCGGGGGCGCGCTGGTCAATCTGAACAGCGAGGTGATCGGCATCCCGACGCTGGCCGCCACCGATCAGCAGCTGGGCAACAGCGCCGCGCCCGGTATCGGCTTCGCGATCCCGGCGTCGATGGTGAAGACGGTCGCCGACCAGATCATCAAGAACGGCCGGGTCATCGACTCGGGCCGGGCGGCCCTGGGCATCAGCGGCCGTACCGTGCTCGGCGCCGACTTCCAGCCGTCCGGCGTCGCGGTCGTCACGGCCCCGAGGGGCGGCGCCGCGGCCAAGGCGGGGATCCGGCCGGGGGACATCATCACCAGGATCGACGGCGCTCCGGTCACGACGATCACCTCGCTGACCGAGGAACTCGCCTCGGACAAGCCGGGACAGAAGATCAAGGTGACCTTCACGCGCGACGGCGCGACGAAGACCGTGGAGGTGACGCTCGGCGAGATGTAGACGCCCGGCGAGCAGTGACCCACGGGCGGCGGGACGCGGCGCAGGCCGCCCGCGGAGCGGTCCGCGGGCGCCCGGCGCGTACGGTCAGCTCTCGTCGGCCCGCAGGCTCATCGGACCGTAGATCTTGGCACCGTCCTCGAAGAGCGTGACCTGGTCCGCGCCGCCGTCGAGGAGTTCCTTCCACGCCTCGCCGACCCACGACTCGGCATCCCCCTGCGTCGTGAACTCCTCCGGCTCCACAGCCGGCGGGACCTCCGTCCCGTCGGCCTTCTCGAACCGCCACGTCCACGCCATGTGCGCCTCCCGGGTCCCGCGGAACTGATCGATTTCCTGCCCGCAGCGTAGCCGGGCGCGCACCCTGAGCGGTGACACGGGAGGATCAGCCCCGTGGAACTGACTCTGCTCGGCACCGGAGCCCCCGCGGGACTCCCCCGCCCCCACTGCGCCTGCGCCGCCTGCGCGACCGCCCGCGGCGAGCGCGCACGCGCCGCGACCGCCCTGCTGGTGGACGGCGTCCTGCTGCTCGATCTCACCCCGGGGGCCGCGCTCGCCGCGGCCCGCGCCGGGCACTCCCTCGCGGGCGTACGGCAGGTCCTGCTCAGCCATCCGCACGACGGCCCCGCGGTGGAGCTGCCCGCGGGACTGCCGGCGGCGGGCCGGGTGGCGGACGGCCGGGTGCTGACGCTGCTCGGCGGACACCGGGTGCGGGCGGTGCCGATGGACGCGCCGGGTACGGGGTACGAGGTGACGGCGTCCGGCGGCGAGCGGCTGCTGTATCTGCCGCCCGGCGGTGCGCCCGCGGGTCTGTCGCCCGAGAACGGCCGGGCCGTGGCCCCGTACGACATGGTCGCCGCCGATGTGGTGGGGCGGCCCGACGCGGTGGCCCGGCTGCGGGCGGCCGGCGCCATCGGGCCCGACACCGATGTCGTCGCCGTCCACCTCGACCACGACGTGCCGCCCGGCGCGGAACTGGACCGGCGGCTGGCGGCCGCGGGCGCGCGGGCCGTGCCCGACGGGACGACGCTGACGGTCGGCGCGTACCACCCCGTGCCCCGGGTGCCACGGCGCACGCTGGTGACGGGCGGGGCGCGCTCGGGCAAGTCCTGGGAGGCGGAGCGGCGGCTCGCGGCGTTCCCCGGGGTGCTGTACGTGGCGACCGGCGGCGGCCGCGCGGGCGACCCGGAGTGGGACGCCCGCGTCCGCGCGCACCGTGAGCGACGGCCGGGGTCCTGGCGCACGGAGGAGACCTGCGACCTCGTACCGCTGCTCGCGGCGGAGGGGCCGCCGCTGCTGATCGACTGCCTGTCGCTGTGGCTGACGGACGCGATGGACCGGGTGAACGCGTGGGACGACGCGGCGTGGGCGGCGGGGGGCGAGAAGGCGCTGCGGGAGCGGACGGGGGCGCTGGTGGCGGCGGTACGGGGGGCGCGGCGCACGGTGGTGGCGGTGACGAACGAGGTGGGCGCCGGGGTGGTGCCGGGGACGGTGTCGGGGAGGCGGTTCCGGGACGAGCTGGGGAGGCTGAACGCGGGGGTGGCGGCGGAGTGTGAGCATGTGCTGCTGGTGGTGGCGGGCCAGGCGGTGACGCTGCGCTGAGCCTGTGCGGGGCGGGTGGGGCCTTGCACGGGGCGGGTGGGGGCGGCGGGTGCCGCCCGGTGGTCCCGGCCAGGGAAAGACCTCTCCCCGCCTGACGATACTGTCGGCGAATGAGCTCGCTTAATCTCGATGACTTCTCCGATCTGATCGAGCGTCCCGACAGCGGTACGCGGCGGGACGCCGAGGAACGGCGTGAGCGGCTGGCCGTGCCGAGCGGGGCGCTGGGGCGCCTGGACGAGCTGGGTGAGTGGCTCTCCGCCGCGCAGGGGTCCGTACCGGTCAAGGCCGTCCGGCAGCCCCGCGTCGTGCTGTTCGCGGGTGATCACGGCGTCGCCGCGCTCGACGTCTCGGGACGGCCCGCAGGCGGCGCGGGGTCGCTGGTGCGCGCGGTGCTGGAGGGCGAGAGCCCCGTCGCCGTGCTGGCCCGGCTGGCGGAGGTGCCGGTGCGGATCGTGGACGCCGGGCTCGACTGCGATCCGGCCCTGCTGCCCGACGAGGTCGTACGGCACCGGGTGCGGCGTGGCAGCGGGCGGATCGACATCGAGGACGCGCTGACCGTCGAGGAGGCCGAGCGTGCCGTGCGGCTCGGGATGGCGATCGCGGACGAGGAGGCGGACTCGGGCACCGATCTGGTGGTCCTGGGCGATCTGAGCGTCGGCGGCACGACGCCCGCGGCCACCCTGATCGCCGCGCTGTGCGGTACGGACGCGTCCGTGGTGACCGGGCGCGGCGGCGCCGGGATCGATGATCTGGCGTGGATGCGCAAGTGCGCGGCGGTGCGGGACGCGCTGCGCCGGGCGCGGCCGGTGCTGGGGGACCAGCTGGAGCTGCTGGCGACGGTGGGGGGCGCGGATCTGGCGGCGATGACCGGGTTCCTGCTGCAGAGCGCGGTACGGCGGATGCCGGTGATCCTGGACGGTGTGGTCTCGGCGGCCTGTGCGCTGGTGGGCCAGCGGGCGGCGTTCCGCGCTCCCGACTGGTGGCTCGCGGGGCAGTTGAGCGGGGAGCCCGCGCAGGCGAAGGCGCTGGACAGGATGGCGCTCAACCCGCTGCTGGACCAGGGCGTGACCGTGGGGGAGGGCACCGGGGCGCTGCTGGCGCTCCCGCTCGTGCGGGCCGCGGCCGCCCTCGCGGCGGAGCTGCCCGAGCGGGCCGCGACGGAGTCGGCGGAGGACTCCGCGGAGTACGTCACCGAGTGAGGCGCCGGTGCGCTCGCTACCACGGGCGGGCGTATCAGTCTGCGTGAAGCACGATGCCCCATATGATCGTGTTTTATGGGAGAAGTCCGCATGGCCGTCCATCCATTGGGCCGGGCGACCGGGGCGAGCCGGGCCGCCGAACGTTCGCGGCGTGGCGCGGCGTTCGCGGTCTGGTATCTGCGCGCCGTCACCTTCGTCAACTTCCTGAGCGCCGTATGGGTCTCGCTCGGGCAGGATCTGCGACGGCACAATGTCGACAATTACTTCACCCCGTATCTGCTCACCGCGGGCTTCGCGTCCGGGGCCTTCACGCTCTTCCTCGCGATCACCATGCGCCGCCGCAAGCGTGCCGCCTGGATCCTCAATGTCGTTCTCGCCGGTTCCTTCCTGCTGCTGTTCTCGTTCGTGATGGTCTTTCCGGAGATCCGGCGCTATCCGCAGAACTGGATCTCGCTGGCGCTGACCGGCGTCTTCGTCTGCGCTCTGCTGCTGGGGCGGCGGGAGTTCTACGCGAAGGGCGACCGCTCCAACCCGCGGCTGGCGGCGGCCGTGGCGGCCGGCGGGCTGCTGGCCGCCTCGCTGCTGGCCGCGCTGCTCGTCACCGTCACCAACACCGCCGCGGGGCCCTCGTCCTTCACCGAGCGGTGGCGGTACGGCACGGCACGGCTCGTCTCACTGATGGCCGACGACTCCCGGTTCCCGGGGATCATGACGCCGGGCTGGGTCAATGTGACCATCAACGTCCTGTCCACGCTGCTGCTGCTCGCCGTGCTGTACGCGGCCTTCCGCTCGCGCCGTGCCGTCGATCCGATCACCGAGGACGACGAGGCGGGGCTGCGGGTGCTCCTGGACAGGTACGGGGAGCGCGACTCGCTCGGCTACTTCGCGCTGCGCCGCGAGAAGAGCGTGATGTGGTCCCCGACCCGCAAGGCCGCCATCACGTATCGCGTGGTGGGCGGGGTGTCGCTGGCCTCCGGCGACCCGATCGGCGATCCGGAGGCATGGCCGGGCGCGATCGAACCGTGGCTGGCCGAGGCGCGGGAGCACGGCTGGCTGCCCGCCGTGATGGGCGCGAGCGAGGAGGCCGGGACGATCTACGCCCGGCACGGTCTGGACGCGCTGGAACTGGGCGACGAGGCGCTGGTCGAGACCGCCGACTTCACCCTGGAGGGGCGGGCCATGCGGACGGTGCGCCAGGCGTACAACCGGGTCGCGCGGGCCGGCTACCGCGTCACCGTCAGACGCCACGAGGACATCCCCGCCGACGAGATGGCCGAACTGCTGCGCCGCGCCGACGACTGGCGCGACGGCGCGACCGAACGCGGCTTCTCGATGGCGCTCGGACGGCTGGGCGACCCGGGCGACGGCCGGTGCGTGATGCTCGAATGCCATGACGGGAACGGCGAACTGAGAGCGGTGCTGAGCTTCGTGCCCTGGGGGCCCAAGGGGCTCTCGCTCGATCTGATGCGCCGTGACCGGGACAGCGAGAACGGACTGATGGAGTTCATGGTCATCGAACTCCTCCGGCGCGCGGGGGAGATCGGCATCTCGCAGGTCTCGCTGAACTTCGCGATGTTCCGGTCGGTCTTCGAGCGGGGCGCGAAGCTGGGCGCGGGTCCTGTGCTCCGGGTGTGGCGCTCGCTGCTCAGCTTCTTCTCGCGCTGGTGGCAGATCGAGTCGCTGTACCGCGCCAACGCCAAGTACCGGCCGATCTGGGAGCCGCGCTTCATGCTCTTCGAGAAGAGCGCGGATCTGCTGCGCATCGGGATCGCGGCGGGCCGCGCCGAGGGCTTCCTGGAGGCGCCCGGCCTGCCGGGATGGCTGCACCGCAGAAGGCTCGCGACGCGTCGCTGACCGCGCGGGCCGCGCGGGCCGCGAAGGCCGCCAGCGGCCGCGCCGGTCCCGGCACGGCCCCGCCGGACGTCGCTCCCGCCGCCGCGCCGGGAAGCCGGTGGCCGCGCCCCGTCCGTCTGCCCTCGGGGCGGACGACGCCCCTTCCCGCGTACTCGTCTAGTCTCGCGCGATGACCTCCATGGACGGCGAACGCGCGGACGCCGCGCGCGCCCCGGTGGCCGACGGCATACGGTTCGCCTTCGGCACCCTCACCGTGCTCCCGGTCCGGCTGACGCGCTGGGACCGCGGCGCCGCCCGGAGCGGCATGCTGGCCGCGCCCGCCGCCGGGCTGGTCGTGGGCGCGGGCGCGGCGGGCGCCGGCGCGCTGCCGCTCCTCGCGGGCGCGCCGCCGCTGCTCGCGGCGGTGGCGGCGGTGGCCGTACCCGCCGTCCTCACCCGCGCGCTCCATCTCGACGGTCTCGCCGACACCGCGGACGGGCTCGGCAGCGGCAGGCCCGCCGAGGACGCGCTGCGGATCATGAAGCGGTCGGACATCGGTCCGTTCGGGGTGGTCACGCTGGTGCTGGTGCTGCTCGGGCAGATCGCGGCGGTGGCCGGTCTGTACGCGGAGAGCGCGGCGCGCGGCGCGGTGGCGGTGGTCGTCGCCGCGGTGACGGCGCGGCTCGCGCTCACCCTGGCCTGCCGTACGGGGGTGCCGCCGGCCCGGCCCGACGGTCTGGGCGCGGCGGTCGCGGGGACGGTGTCCGTACGGTCCGCCGCGGTCGCCGCGCCGCTGGTCACGGCGGTCTGCGCGGCGGCGGGCGCGCTGCTCGGCCCCGCCGACGCCGTGCGGCACGCGCTGGCGGCCGTGGCCGGGCTGATCGCCGCGCAGCTGCTGCTGCGGCACTGCGTACGGCGCTTCGGCGGGGTCACCGGCGACGTCTTCGGCGCCCTGGCGGAGACGGCCGCGACCGTGGCGCTGGTCGTGCTGACGCTGGGCTGGTGAGACCCGCCGTCCGGGGCACGCTCCGGCGGGCCGCAAAGGTGGGAAAGCCGCCCACAGCCGAAGGAACCGCCGCCCCCGTCGGCGTCGCATATCACTGAGCGTAGGCTCGTTGCCGCCGCGCAGAGCGCCCGCTTACGATGCGGCGGGCTCGGTCGGCCCACCCCTCGACCGCCAACGAACCTAACGAAAGCGAGATTTCACCACCGTGACTGCTCTCACTCTCAGCACTTCCGGCGCGGCGTCGCTGCGCGCCGACGCGATCGTCGTCGGCGTCGCGAAGGGCGCCAAGGGGCCGGTCGTGGCGCCGGGCGCCGAGGCCGTGGACAAGGCGTTCGACGGAAAGCTCGCCTCCGTCCTGGAGACCCTCGGTGCCTCGGGTGCCGAGGGTGAGGTGACCAAGCTGCCCGTACTGTCGGGCCTGAAGGCACCGGTCCTGCTCGCCGTCGGGCTCGGCCCGGTCCCGAAGAAGGACGCGACGTACGGCGCCGAGCCGCTGCGCCGCGCCGCCGGGGTCGCCGCGCGCGCTCTGTCCGGCGTGAAGAAGGCCGCGTTCGCGCTGCCCGTCGAGGCACCCGAGGACATCGAGGCCATCGCCGAGGGCGCGCTGCTCGGCGCGTACGCCTTCACCGCCTACCAGGGCGGCGAGAAGAACGCCAAGAAGGGCGACGGCCCGAAGCAGCCGCTCGGCGAGGTCGCGCTGCTGGGCGCCAAGCCCCGCGACAAGGCGCACAAGGCCGCCGCCGAGCGCGCGATCGCGCTGACCGAAGAGGTCAACCGCGCCCGCGACCTGGTGAACACCCCGCCGAACGACCTGACCCCCGAGTCCTTCGCCGCCGTGGCCACCGCCGCCGGCAAGGAGAACGGCGTCAAGGTGCAGGTCCTCGACGAGAAGGCGCTCGCCAAGGGCGGCTACGGCGGCATCCTCGGGGTCGGCCAGGGCTCGGCCAACCCGCCGCGGCTGGTGAAGCTCGCCTACACGCACCCCGACGCGGAGAAGACCCTCGCCCTCGTCGGCAAGGGCATCACGTACGACTCGGGCGGCATCTCGCTGAAGCCGGCCGGTCACAACGAGACCATGAAGTGCGACATGAGCGGCGCCGCCGCGGTGTTCGCCACCGTCGTCGCGGCCGCCCGGCTCGGTCTCGCCGTCAACGTCACCGGCTGGCTCGCCCTCGCGGAGAACATGCCGTCCGGCACGGCCACCCGCCCGGGTGACGTGCTGCGCATGTACAGCGGCAAGACCGTCGAGGTGCTCAACACCGACGCCGAGGGCCGGCTCGTACTGGCGGACGCGCTGACCCGGGCCTCCGAGGAGAACCCGGACGCGATCGTCGACGTGGCGACCCTGACCGGCGCGATGGTGCTGGCGCTGGGCAACCGGACGTTCGGCATCATGGCGAACGACGAGGCGTTCCGTACCTCGATCCACGAGATCGCGGAGGAGGCCGGCGAGGCGTCCTGGCCGATGCCGCTCCCCGCCGACCTGCGCAAGGGCATGGACTCCCCCACCGCCGACATCGCGAACATGGGCGAGCGGATGGGCGGCGGCCTGGTCGCCGGGCTCTTCCTGAAGGAGTTCGTCGGCGAGGGCATCACCTGGGCACACCTGGACATCGCGGGCCCGGCCTTCCACGAGGGAGCGCCGTACGGCTACACGCCGAAGGGCGGCACGGGCGCCTCGATCCGTACGCTCGTGAAGCTGGCGGAGCGCACCGCCGCGGGCGACCTGGGCTGACCGCGGATCCGCGCGGCGGCCGGCGGACGGGCTCCGGCCGGCCGCGGGACCGGGACTCCGGAGGTGGGCGAGGAGGGCAGAACGATGTGGCCCGTCTCACCTCCGGGGCCCCGCGTCCCGTCTTGCTTCGACAAGTGCGAAGATGGGTTCTCGGCAGGACAGGGCCCCCACCACAGGGCCGAAGACATAGCGGCCGAAGACCAGCCGCCGCCCGGTCACCGGACCGCGCCCGGCGCACATGCATGGAGGACGTGACGTGGCGAACGACGCCAGCACCGTTTTCGACCTAGTGATCCTCGGCGGCGGTAGCGGCGGTTACGCCGCGGCGCTGCGCGGAGCGCAGCTGGGCCTGGACGTCGCACTGATCGAGAAGAACAAGCTGGGCGGCACCTGCCTGCACAACGGCTGCATCCCCACGAAGGCCCTGCTGCACGCCGGTGAGATCGCCGACCAGGCTCGCGAGAGCGCGCAGTTCGGTATCAAGACCACCTTCGACGGCGTCGACATCGCGGGTGTGCACAAGTACAAGGACGAGGTCATCTCGGGCCTGTACAAGGGCCTGCAGGGTCTGGTCGCCTCCCGCAAGGTGACCTACATCGAGGGCGCGGGCCGGCTCTCCTCCCCCACCTCCGTCGATGTGAACGGGCAGCGCGTCCAGGGCCGTCACGTCCTCCTCGCGACCGGTTCCGTACCGAAGTCGCTGCCGGGTCTGGTGATCGACGGCGACCGCGTCATCTCCTCGGACCACGCGCTGACGCTGGACCGGGTGCCGCAGTCCGCGATCATCCTGGGCGGCGGTGTCATCGGCGTCGAGTTCGCCTCCGCGTGGAAGTCGTTCGGCACGGACGTCACGGTCATCGAGGGCCTCAAGCACCTCGTCCCGGTCGAGGACGAGAACAGCTCCAAGCTGCTGGAGCGCGCCTTCCGCAAGCGCGGCATCAAGTTCAACCTCGGTACGTTCTTCGAGAAGGCCGAGTACACCCCGGACGGTGTCCGCGTGACGCTGGCCGACGGCAAGACGTTCGAGGCCGAGATACTGCTCGTCGCCATCGGCCGCGGTCCGGTCTCCGAGGGTCTCGGGTACGAGGAGCAGGGCGTCGCGACCGACCGCGGCTATGTCGTCGTCGACGAGTACATGCGCACGAACGTGGAGACCGTCTCGGCGGTCGGCGACCTCGTCCCGACCCTCCAGCTGGCGCATGTCGGCTTCGCCGAGGGCATGCTGGTGGCCGAGCGGCTGGCCGGTCTGAAGACCGTTCCGATCGACTACGACGGCGTGCCGCGGGTGACGTACTGCCACCCCGAGGTCGCCTCCGTCGGTATCACCGAGGCCAAGGCCAAGGAGATCTACGGCGCGGACAAGGTCGTCGCCCTCAAGTACAACCTCGCGGGCAACGGAAAGAGCAAGATCCTCAAGACCGCGGGCGAGATCAAGCTCGTCCAGGTCAAGGACGGCGCCGTGGTCGGCGTCCACATGGTCGGTGACCGTATGGGCGAGCAGGTCGGCGAAGCTCAGCTGATCTACAACTGGGAGGCTCTGCCGGCCGAGGTCGCGCAACTCATCCACGCGCACCCGACCCAGAACGAGGCTCTCGGCGAGGCCCACCTGGCCCTGGCCGGCAAGCCCCTCCACTCCCACGACTGATGCTTCAGTCCGGGCGCGACGACCACTACCGCACTTCCCCTCGCTCGGCGCTCCGCGCGAGCTGGGGAGACCCCACCGTTAGGAGCAACTGAAACCATGGCGGTTTCCGTAACCCTGCCGGCGCTCGGCGAGAGCGTCACCGAGGGCACTGTCACCCGCTGGCTGAAGGCCGAGGGCGAGCGCGTCGAGGCCGACGAGCCTTTGCTTGAGGTCTCCACCGACAAGGTCGACACCGAGATCCCCGCCCCGGTCGCCGGGGTGCTGGCCTCCATCAAGGTGGCCGAGGACGAGACCGTGGAGGTCGGCGCCGAGCTGGCCATCATCGACGACGGCACGGGCGGCGTCGAGGCGGCCCAGCCGACGGAGGCCGCTCCGGCCCCCGTCGCCGAGTCCGCTCCGGCCCCCGCCGCCCCTGCCCCGGTGGCCGAGGCTCCCGCGGCTCCGGCCGCCCAGCCCGCGCCCGCCGCCGCCCCGGCGGCCGGTGGCGCCTCCGGCACCGACGTCACGCTGCCCGCGCTGGGCGAGTCGGTCACCGAGGGCACCGTCACCCGCTGGCTGAAGGAGGTCGGCGAGGAGGTCGCGGAGGACGAGCCGCTGCTTGAGGTCTCCACCGACAAGGTCGACACCGAGATCCCCGCCCCGGTCGCCGGTGTGCTGCTGGAGATCGTGGTCGGCGAGGACGAGACCGCCGAGGTCGGCGCCAAGCTCGCCGTCATCGGTGCTCCGGGGGCCGCCCCGGCCGCCGCTCCGGCTCCGGCCGCTCCGGCGCCCGCGCCGGTCCAGGAGGCTCCGGCCCCCGCCCCGGCACCCGCCGCCGCTCCGGCTCCGGCCGCCGCTCCGGCTCCGGCGCCCGCGCCGGTCCAGGCCGCGCCCGCGGCTCCGGCACCCGCTCCGGCCGCTCCGGCTCCGGCGCCCGCGGCTCCGGCCCCGGTCACCCCGGCGCCCGCCGCGACCACCGGCGACGACGGCGCGTACGTCACCCCGCTGGTGCGCAAGCTCGCCGCCGAGAACAGCGTCGACCTGGGCGCGGTCAAGGGCACCGGCGTCGGCGGCCGTATCCGCAA
Organism: Streptomyces sp. NPDC039430; assembly: GCF_055639435.1. Taxonomy (NCBI): domain Bacteria; kingdom Bacillati; phylum Actinomycetota; class Actinomycetes; order Kitasatosporales; family Streptomycetaceae; genus Streptomyces; species Streptomyces sp. NPDC039430. The sequence continues at coordinate 288,662 of NZ_JBVKAK010000001.1, forward strand.
GCAGGACGTCATCGCCGCCGCGGAGGCCGCCAAGGCCGCCGCGCGGGCCGCCGCACAGGCTCCGGCCCCCGCGGCCGCTCCCGCCGCGTCGAAGGCGCCCACGCTGGAGGCGTCCCCGCTGCGCGGCCAGACCGTCAAGATGACCCGCATGCGCAAGGTCATCGGCGACAACATGCTGAAGGCGCTCCAGACGCAGGCCCAGCTGACCTCCGTGGTCGAGGTGGACATCACCAAGCTGATGCGGCTGCGCGCCCAGGCCAAGGAGTCCTTCGCCGCCCGTGAGGGCGTCAAGCTCTCCCCGATGCCGTTCTTCGTCAAGGCGGCGGCCCAGGCGCTGAAGGCCCACCCGGTCATCAACGCCCGGATCAACGAGGGCGAAGGCACGATCACGTACTTCGACTCGGAGAACATCGGCATCGCCGTGGACTCCGAGAAGGGGCTGATGACCCCGGTCATCAAGGGTGCGGGCGATCTGAACATCGCCGGTATCTCCAAGAAGACCGCGGAGCTGGCGGCGGCGGTCCGGGCGAGCAAGATCACCCCGGACGACCTGGCCGGCGCGACCTTCACCATCAGCAACACCGGTTCGCGCGGTGCGCTGTTCGACACGATCATCGTGCCGCCGAACCAGGTCGCCATCCTGGGCATCGGCGCCACCGTCCGGCGTCCCGTGGTCATCAACCACCCGGACCTCGGCGAGACGATCGCGGTGCGCGACATGACGTACGTCGCGCTCTCCTACGACCACCGGCTGGTGGACGGCGCCGACGCCGCCCGCTACCTGACGGCGGTCAAGGCGATTCTGGAAGCCGGCGAGTTCGAGGTCGAGCTCGGCCTGTAGGCCCGAGGCGAACAAGCCAAAAACACGTACGGCAACGGCGCCCCCGCCCGGATCTATCTCCGGGCGGGGGCGCCGCCGTATGGTGCACGCCGCCGTATCGTTCATCCATCGACCGCTGTCCCCAGGAGCGCTTCATGACCCCGCCCGTCATCCACTCGCTGCGCGAACAGATCCGCGAGCACATCGTGGAGGGGATCGTCAGCGGCCGCTGGAAGCCGGGTGAGCGGATCGTGGAGCGGCGCATCGCGACCGAACTGCAGGTCAGCCAGACGCCCGTACGCGAGGCGCTGCGCGAGCTGGAGAGTCTGCGGCTGATCGAGTCGGCGCCGAACAAGGGCGTACGGGTACGGAACCTGACCGCGGCCGATCTGGAGGAGAGCTATCCGGTACGGGCGGGGCTTGAGCAGATCGCCGCGGAGCTGGCCGCCGAGCGGCTCGCGCGGGACTGCTCGGCGCTGGAGCCGCACGTACTGGCGCTGTACGAGGCGGACCGGAGAGCGGACGGGACCGGTCAGGTGCGGCACACCGTGGGCTTCCACCGGGAGCTGGTGCGGGCGGCCGGTAACAGTGTGTTGCTGCACACCTGGGAAGGGCTGGGCATCGAGGTCTTCACCGCGCTGTCGATCCGCTGGCTGGGAACGGTGCAGAAGTCGTACGCGGAGGAGCACGAGGAGCTGGTCGAGGCGTTCCGCAGAAGGGATCCCGGCATTGGCGCACTGGTGAAGGACCATGTGCTCGGATGTGCGCCCCGCGCCTGATTCACCCCTTCTGTCATGACTCACTCTCCGTCACTCGGTGCCCCGTTCTGCGGCACGGAATGCCAATTCCTCCAGATCGAGAAGTTTTGCCTTTCAACCCTTTGATCGATCATCGATCAGCGACTTACAGTCTTAGACGGACTGCACCCAGTCCTCCGCCCTGTCCTGCCAGACAAGGCTCTTTCTCCACCCCCCTCCTGTCCGGAAGGCGGCGACCATGCCCGACCCCGTAGGCAAGCTTCCGAGCGAGCTCGACCAGCTCCCGGACCGTGACGCCGAGGAGACCGCCGAGTGGGCGGCCTCGCTCGATGCCGTGACCGAGCACGCCGGCCCGCACCGCGCCGCCTATCTGATGCGGCGCACCCTCCACCACGCGGGAACGGCCGGGGTCCCGGTGCCCGCGCTGCTGGAGACCGACTATGTGAACACCATCCCCACCGCCTCCGAGCCCGCCTTCGACGGCGACGAGGCGATGGAGTCCCGGATCACGGCCTGGAACCGCTGGAACGCGGCCGCCATGGTCACCCGCGGCGCCCGCTACGGTGTCGGCGGCCATATCGCCACCTTCGCGTCGGCGGCCTGGCTCTACGAGACCGGCTTCAACCACTTCTTCCGCGGCAAGGAGGGGGACGGCTCCGGCGACCAGCTCTACATCCAGGGCCACGCCTCCCCCGGCATATACGCCCGCGCCTTCCTCGACGGCCGGCTGACCGAGTCGGACCTCGACCACTTCCGCCAGGAGGCGGGCGGCAAGGGCCTGCCCTCGTACCCGCATCCGCGCCGGCTGCCCTGGCTGTGGGAGTTCCCCACCGTCTCGATGGGGCTCGGCCCGCTCTCCGCGATCTACCAGGCGCGCTTCAACCGCTATCTGACCAACCGCGGTATCAAGGACACCTCCGCCTCGCACGTCTGGGCGTTCCTCGGCGACGGCGAGATGGACGAGCCCGAGTCGACGGCGGCCCTGGCGCTCGCGTCCCGTGAGCAGCTGGACAATCTGACCTTCGTCATCAACTGCAACCTCCAGCGGCTCGACGGTCCCGTCCGCGCCAACTTCAAGATCGTGCAGGAGCTGGAGGCCCAGTTCCGCGGCGCCGGCTGGAATGTCGTCAAGTCTCTGTGGGGCTCGGCCTGGGACGAGCTGTTCGCCCTGGACACGACGGGTGCGCTGGTACGCCGGCTGCGCCAGGTGCCCGACGCGCAGTTCCAGACGTACGCGACCCGCGACGTGGCCTACATCCGCGAGCACTTCTTCGGCGTGGACCCGGCCCTCATCGAGCTGTCGAAGCTGCTGCCCGACGCGAAGATCGCCGAGTGTTTCTACACCTCGCGCGGCGGCCACGAGGCCCGCAAGGTGTACGCGGCGTACCGCGCGGCCCTGGCGCACAAGGGCGCCCCGACCGTGATCCTGGCGCAGACGGTGAAGGGCTACACGCTCGGCGCCGGCTTCGAGTCGCGCAACGCCAATCACCAGATGAAGAAGCTCTCGGGCGACCAGTTCCGCGCCATGCGCGATCTGCTCGACCTGCCCATCCCGGACGCGAAGCTGGACGACAGCCTCGTACCGTACGGCCACCCCGGCGCCGACTCCCCCGAGGTGCGCTACCTCCAGGAGCGCCGCGCGGAGCTGGGCGGCCCCGCCCCGGCCCGCCGGGTGCACGCCGTGGCCCTTCCGGAGCCGTCCGAGAAGCCGTTCCAGGCGGTCTACAAGGGCTCGGGCAAGCAGTCGGTGGCGACCACCATGGCGTTCGTCCGGCTGATGAAGGACCTGATGCGGGACAAGGAGACCGGCAGGCGCTGGGTCCCGATCGTCCCGGACGAGGCCCGCACCTTCGGTATGGAGGCGCTGTTCCCGTCGGCCGGCATCTACTCGCCGCTCGGCCAGACGTACGACCCGGTCGACCGCGACCAGATCATGTACTACAAGGAAGCCAAGGACGGCCAGATCCTCAACGAGGGGATCACCGAGGCCGGTTCGATGGCGGACTTCATCGCCGCGGCGACGTCGTACGCGACGCACGGCGAGACGATGATCCCCTTCTACATCTTCTACTCGATGTTCGGCTGGCAGCGCACGGGCGACCAGATGTGGCAGCTCGCCGACCAGCTGGGCAAGGGCTTCATCGTCGGCGCCACCGCGGGCCGTACGACCCTGACCGGCGAGGGACTCCAGCACGCCGACGGCCATTCCCACCTGATCGCGTCCACCAACCCGGCCGCGCTCAACTACGACCCGGCGTTCGCGTACGAGATCGCCGTGATCGTCAAGGAGGGCCTGCGGCGGATGTACGGCCCCGAGGCCGAGGACGTCTTCTACTACCTGACGGTCTACAACGAGCCGATGCCGCAGCCCGCGATGCCGGAAGGCGTCGAGGAGGGCATCGTCAAGGGCCTGTACCGCTTCAAGGAGGGCACCCCGGCCGCGGCCGACGCCCCCCGTACCCAGCTGCTGGCGTCCGGTACGGCGATCCACTGGGCCCTGGAGGCACAGGAACTGCTCGCCGACGACTGGGGCGTCACCGCCGATGTCTGGTCCGCCACGTCCTGGGGCGAGCTGCGCCGGGACGCGATGGAGGCCGACGAGGCGCTGCTGCGCGGCGAGGAGCGGGTGCCGTACGTGACGCGCGCGCTGGCCGGCGCGCCGGGTCCGGTCCTCGCGGTCAGCGACTGGATGCGCCAGGTCCCCGACCAGATCAGCCAGTGGGTCGAGCAGGACTACACCTCGCTCGGTACGGACGGCTTCGGGCTCTCCGACACCCGCGAGGCGGCCCGCCGTCACTTCGGGGTGGACGCCCGGTCGATCGTGGTCGCGGCGCTGGCGCAGCTGGCCCGCCGGGGCGAGGTCAAGCCGGAGCGGGTCGTGGAGGCCCGCGAGCGCTACGGCCTCTGAACGCTACGGCCTCTGAACGCCGGGGCCTCTGAACGCCGCGGCCTTTGAGTCCCGTGGCCTTTGAACGCCTCGGCGGCCGAGGCCCCGGCCGCCCGAGGCCGGGCCTGACGTGGTCATGCCCAGGGAGCCCCCGTCACGCTGTGGCGGGGGCTCCCTGCATCATGGGTCCATGCGTGCTGCTCGGCTGATCAAGATGGTGCTCCTGCTCCAGTCCAGGCCCTCCATGACCGCGGGCGAACTGGCCCGGGAGCTCGAAGTGTCCGAGCGGACCATCACCCGGGACGCCCAGGCGCTCTCCGAGGCCGGGGTCCCGGTCTACGCGGACCGGGGCAGGAGCGGCGGCTACCGGCTGGTCGGCGGCTACCGCACCCGGCTGACCGGGCTGGCGCGCGGCGAGGCCGAGGCGCTGTTCCTCTCCGGAGTACCGGGCGCGCTGCGGGAGATGGGCCTCGACGACGTCTCGTCCGCGGCCCGGCTGAAGGTGTCGGCGGCGCTGCTGCCATCGCTGCGGGACGCCCCGGACTCGGCGGCGCGGCGCTTCCATCTGGACGCGCCGGGCTGGTACCAGGAGCCGGAGACGCCCGAGCTGCTGCCGGTCCTCGCCGAGGCGGTCTGGGGCGACCGGCTGGTCGCGGCGCGCTACCTGCGCAAGGACACCGAGGTGGAGCGGGAGCTGGCCCCGTACGGTCTCGTGCTGAAGGCCGGTGTCTGGTACGTCTGCGCCTGTTCCCAGGGATCCTTCCGCGTCTACCGAGTGGACCGGTTCACCACGGCGGAGACCTTGCAGGAACGTTTTCTCAGGGATGAGACCTTCGATCTTCCCGGGTTCTGGGAGGAGCGCGCCGCGGAGTTCGCGCGCTCGCTGCTGCGTACGGAGGTCCTGATCCGGCTCTCGGCGGACGGCGCCCGGCGGCTGCCGTACGTCGTCGACCGCGAGGCCGCGCGCGAGGCGCTCGCCACCGCGGACCCGCCGGACCACCGCGGCCTGCTCACGCTCACGCTGCCGGTGGAGTCGGAGGACGTCGCGTACTCCCAGCTGCTCACGCTCGGCCCCGACGTGGAGGTCCTGGACCCGGCCCCCCTGCGCGACCGCTTCGCCGAGGCCGCGCGGCGGATGCGGACCCTGTACGGATGACCGGCCGCCGCCCGGCGGCGGCCGACCCGAACACCCGGCAACGAAACGGCTCACAATCCGTGGCTCGGCATGCGCCGCCCTGCCGCAAGCACGATGCTGGACCCGTGATGGACGAGACGGAGTTCTGGGAGATCGTCGACAGCACCCGCGAGATCGCCGAGGGCGACCCCGAGGACCAGGCCGATCAGCTGGTCGAGCGGCTGCTGCAGCTCGACCCCGACTCCGTACTGGACTTCTCGCGCCACTTCGAGTCGCGTTACAACCGCGCGTACCGCTGGGACCTGTGGGGCGCCGCCGCCGTCCTGCTCGGCGGCGTCAGCGACGACGCCTTCGACTACTTCCGCTGCTGGCTCATCGGCCAGGGCCGTGAGATCTTCGAGGGCGCGCTGCACGACCCGGACGCGCTCGCCGAGCTGCTGGACGACTTCGACCCGGACATCGACGGGGACGGCGAGGACCTGGGGTACGCGGCGGACGAGGCGTACGAACAGCTGACCGGGGTGGTGGCACCCGCCCTGGGCATCGCCTCGCAGCCCGCCGAGCCGGAGGGCACACCACTGGACTTCGAGGACGAGACGGCGCTCGCGGAACGCTTCCCCCGGCTCTCGGAGCGCTTCGGGGCGTAGTCGCGCGCCGCGCTCAGTCCGTCAGCGAGATGGCCATCAGCACATCGTCCACGTACGCGCCGTCGAGACAGAACTCCCCGGGCAGTACCCCCTCGACGACATAGCCCTCCTTCTCGTACAGCGCCCGAGCCGGCGTGTTGTGTCCCAGCACGCGCAGCGTGAGCCTCCGTGCGCCCTGGTTGCGCGCGTGCAGCGCCGCCGCGCGCAGCAGCGCACGCGCCACCCCGCGCCCGCGCGCCCACTCGTGGACCGCGAGCCCCTGGATCTGCCGTACATGCGCGTTGCTGGCGAGCGGCGTGGGCCGCACCACCCGTATGTAGCCGGCGATCCGCTCGTCGTCGACCTCGGCGACCAGGAAGTCCTCGGGCCGGTGCCGCTCGTCGAAGAACGGACCGTACGGCGGCTGCGGCCGGGGCGACACCGCGTGCAGCGACGACCAGGTCACCCGGTCGAGCTCGCCCAGGACACCGTCGTCGGAAGGGAGTGCGGGACGTATCTGTGCGTCAGACATGGCGCAACTGTGCCATGGGGCGTTCCCCGGGCAGGATGGGCCCATGAGGATCGCGATCACCGGTTCCACCGGGCTCATCGGTACGGCACTCGCACGCTCCCTTCGCGCCGACGGCCACGAGGTGGTCCGCCTGGTACGGCGCCCCGTCCGGACGGCCGACGAGGTCGAGTGGGACCCACTGCGGCAGCGGGTCGACGGCCACCGCCTCAACGGCTGCGACGCCGTGGTCCATCTCGCCGGAGCCGGCATCGGCGACCGCCGCTGGACCGAGGCGTACAAGAAGGAACTCCGCGACAGCCGAATCCTCGGCACCGCCACGATCGCGGAGACCGTCGCCACCCTGGACCAGCCGCCACGGGTGCTCGTGTGCGGGTCCGCCATCGGCTTCTACGGCGAGACCGGAGACCGCAAGGTGGACGAGAGCGCGCCTCCGGGCGACGGGTTCCTCCCCTCGCTCTGCGTGGAGTGGGAGGAGGCGGCCCTGGCGGCGGAAGAGGCGGGCGTACGCACGGTGTTCGCGCGCACGGGCCTCGTGGTCGCGCGCGGGGGCGGATCCTGGGGCCGGCTCTTCCCGCTGTTCCGGGCGGGCCTGGGCGGGCGGCTCGGCTCGGGGCGCCAGTACTGGAGCTTCATCGCGCTGCACGACGAGGTGGCCGCGCTGCGGCACCTGATCGACACGGAGACCCTGGAGGGCCCGGTGAACCTCACCGCGCCGGAACCGGTCACGAACAGCGAGATCACGGCGACGATGGGGCGCGTACTGCACCGCCGGACGCCGTTCCCGGTCCCGGCGGTGGCGCTGCGGGTAGCGCTGGGCGAGCTGTCGGCGGAGGTCCTGGGGAGCCAACGGGTGGTGCCGACGCGGCTGCTGGAGTCGGGCTTCAGGTTCGCGTTCCCCACGATTGAGGAGGCGGTGCGGGTGGCGTAGGTCCGGGGGTCCGTTTCGGCTCGGGCCGGTGGTCGGGTGCGGGTTGCCGCCGGGTGGCGCGGTGCGCCGTCCGGCGCGGGGGCGCTGTCCGCGACGCGGTTCGGCTGAGGCCGACGCGACTTCGGCCGGAGCGTTGTCCCGGGGGTCCGTTTCGGCTCGGCCCGGTGGTCGCGTGCGGGTTGCCGCCGAGTGGCGCGGTGCGCCGTCCAGCGGGGGCGCTGTCCGCGACGCGGTTCGGCTGAGGCCGACGCGACTTCGGCCGGAGCGTTGTCCCGGGGGTCCGTTTCGGCTCGGGCCGGTGGTCGCGTGCGGGTTGCCGCCGAGTGGCGCGGTGCGCCGTCCGGCGCGGGGCGCTGTCCGCCACGCGGTTCGGCTGAGGCCGACGCGACTTCGGCCGGGGCGTTTTCCGGGGGTGCGTTTTGGCCGGGGCCGGTGGTGCGGTGCGGGTTGTCGCCGGTGGTCGCTCCGGGCCTCGCGCCCGGGACTGCATGATGTACGGCGCGCAGCTGCCCTGACGATGGTTCGGGCGTCCGCGCGCCACACATCACGCTCTACGTCCCGGACACGACCCCTGCGCGCCCCCCTTCACCGCCCGTCACGGACTGGCGCGGCCGTGCGCGGGGGCGGGCGGGGGAGGCGGCGGCACACTCCCGTACCCGGCCGTGCGCGGGGGCGGGTAGGGGCGCGGCAGCGCCCGGGGGCGAGTGGTGGGGCCGACCGGGACGGCGATTGGCCGGGGCCGGCGGGCCGCACCCGACCCCACACCCTCACCAGGTCGGCGGGTTGCGCGGGCCCACCGGCGGGAGGGGGCGGGGCGCAGGAGGTGCGTGTCCGGACACTAAAGCGTGATGTGTGGCGCGCGGACGCCCGAACCATCGACCGGCCGGAGTCGCGCCGTACGGGGGTCCGGGGGTGTCCCCCGGGAAGACACAGCGTGCCGTCCGGACATGCGCCCCCGGAGGCCCCGGCTCCCGCCCCCAGCCGCACGAGACCGCGACCCGGCGACCGCCCCCCATGCATCGGTGACCCCCACCGCGCGCGGACGCCACCGCCCCCCCTCCCTCCCTACTCTCGACCCATCCGCGCCGACCTCGGGGAGGGGCACGTGCTCAGCACCGCACTCAGCACCGCGCACCACGCAGACGTCGTCATCATCGGAGCCGGTCTCGCCGGCCTCGCCGCGGCTCATCATCTGACCAGCGCCGGGGTGAGAGTCAGCGTCCTGGAGGCCGCCCCCCATGTCGGCGGCCGCATGGCCACCGACCGGGTCGACGGCTTCCGCCTCGACCGGGGTGGGCGGCTGCTCACCACCTCGTATCCGGAGCTGCTCCGCACGCCGGGTCTGGAGGGCGCCGCCCTGCGGATGTTCTCGCCGGGTGTGGTCGTGCACAGCGACGGGCGGAACTATCGGACCGGTGCCGTAGGGAGCGCGCGGAGCGCACTGACAGTGGCACGCGCCCTGGCGAGCGCCCCCCGCCCCCCGCTCGGCGGCGCGGTCGATCAGGCCCGGCTCGGCGCGGCCCTGGCGCGTCTCGCGGCGACGCCGACCACCCGGCTGCTGGCCCGTCCCGAACGCACCGCGCTGGAGGCCCTGTCGGTCCGCGGTCTGCCCGTACGTACCGTCAACGCCTTTGTCCGTCCGTTGCTGTCCGCGCTGCTCTGCGATCCGGAGCTGACCACGTCGAGCCGGTGCGCGGACCTCGCGCTGCGCGCGTTCGCCCGGGGCAGGCTGTGTGTCACCGCGGGCGGTTCCTCCGTACTGCCCGACCTGCTGGCGCGGACGCTGCCGGAGGGCACGGTCCGTACGGATGTGTGTGTCACGGACGCGTCGATCTCCGGTGTCACCACCAAGGAGCACGGCGAGATCACCTGCCGCTCGCTCGTGGTGGCGACCGGCGCGCGGGCCGCGGCCGAGCTGCTGCCGGGGCTGCGGGTGCCGGACTTCCACGCGGTGACGGTGCTTCACCACACCGCGCCGACCGCCCCGTTGGCCGATCCGGCGCTGCTGCTGGACGCCGACCGGAGCGGACCGGTGGCGCACACGGCGGTGATGAGCGCGGTCGACCCGTCGCGCGCGCCGGAGGGCCGTGTGCTGATCTCGTCGTCGGTGCTGGGGCCCCCTCCCCCGGCCGCGGTTCTCGACCGTACGGTCCGTGCGCAGCTCGCGCGGCTGTACGGGACGCCGACCGACGACTGGGAGCTGCTGGCCGTCCACCACGACCCGGAAGCGGTGCCCGCGATGCCCCCGCCGCACGATCTGCGGCGCCCGGTCCGGCTGTTGTCGGGGCTGTACGTGTGCGGGGATCACCGCGACACGAACACGGTCCAAGGCGCGCTGTTCTCGGGCCGGCGCGCCGCTCACGCGGTCCTGCGCGACCTGGGCGTGCGCCCCGCGTACGGGCCGGTGCGACTGCCGGCGGTGGCGTAGTCCGGCCGGCGCGCGCCCGTGCCCGCGCACCGCGAAGGCTCCGGTCCCGTCCGGGCGCCGACTCACCTCGGACGGGACCGGCTCAACTCCCGTCGGGCGCTGCCCCGTTCAGCCCAGCGCCGCGACGCGGTCGCGGTAGTTCCGTACGGCCGCCGCGTCCCGGTACGGCTCCAGCCGTCGTTCGAAGTCCCGTACGTACTCCACGGCGCGCGCCGAGCGCATCTCGGTGGCCGCCTGCGCCGCCTCCGCGCCCAGCAGGCACGCCTGGTCGAGCTCGCCGAGGCCCAGCCGGCCGCAGGCGAGCACGACGCGGCAGAAGAGACGGCTGCGCGCGAACGCCGGGGAGCGCAGCTGGAGCGAGCGTTCGGCGTGCTGCACGGCGGCGCGGTACTGCTGGAGATCGCGGTGGCAGTGCCCGAACTCGTCGGCGAGCTGCGCCTCGTCGAAGAACCGGGCCCAGTGCGGTACGTCGTCGCCGGGGCGTGCCGCCTCCAGGGCGCGTTCCGCCCGTACGAGTGAGGCCGTACAGGCCCGTACCTCGCTGAGGACTCCATGCCCCCGGGCCTCGGCGGAGTGCAGCAGCGCCTGGACGACCGGGGGCGCGGACGCGCCGATGCCCTGCTGGGCGACGCGGGCGAGCTGGACGGCTTCCCGGCCGTGGCCGAGGTAGACCGCCTGGCGGCTCATGGTGGTCAGGACGTATGAACCGTACGCGCGGTCACCCGCCGCCTGGGAGAGCCGCAGGGCCTGGACGAAGTAGCGCTGGGCGAGGCCGTGGGCGGCGATGTCGTACGAGGTCCAGCCCGCGAGGCGGGTCAGATCGGCCGCGGCGGCGAAGAGTCTGCGCCCGGTGGTCTCCCCGTACAGGCCGCGCAGCATCGGCTCGGCCTCGTGCTCCAGATAGCGGACGAGCGCCTGCCGGGCGTGGCCGCCGCCGTAGGCGTGGTCGAGGGTGCGGAAGAGGTCACCGACCGAGCGCAGGGCCTCGATGTCCCCCGCGGTGACCCGCTGGCCGGCCGCGCGTTCGGTGCGCTGCCGGGGGACGGCCGGGGACGCGGGCCTCCCCTGGGTGGGCACGCGGGTGCCGTTCTGCGGGACGGCCGGCGGGTGGGCCACTCGCTCGTCGGGGCGCCCGATCAGCCAGTCGCGGCTGGGGACGACGAGGCCGGCCGGGGTGAACGCGATCTTGCGCAGTTCGCTGTGGCTGCCGGAGTCCTTGCGCCAGAGTCCGCCGACGATGTCGACGGCTTCCTCGGGGGTGGACGCGAATTCGAGGCCCGCGTAGACGGGCGCGCAGGCGTCCAGGCCGAGATCCTGGGCGGAGAGCCGGCGGCCGAGCCGGCGCGTGAAGACCTCGGCGATCAGTGCGGGGGTGGTGCCGCGTGGTTGCTGTCCGCGCAGCCAGCGCGTCACCGACGTCTTGTCGTACCGCAGATCGAGGCCGTGCTCCAGACCGAGCTGATCCACCCGGCGGGCGAGACCTGCGTGGGAGAAACCGGCTTCTGAGATGAGCGCGGCGAGCTGGCGGTTGGGGATGCGCTGCGGAGGTCGTTCCGACATCAGCTGTACGGTCTCCTGCCTTCCGGGCCCGGGGAGCAGCCCTCATGGAACGGCGCGAATTTAGTAGCAGTGACCGGTTTCACCGGCAGCTTCGCCCCATATTCATCCGTTCGTGTGAGGATCGATGGCGTTGCTGACAAGCGGGCGGCGGCGGGGTGGCAGGGGTCGCGTGGGCGGCCCGCCGGAGGCCCGGTGGGAGCCCGGTGGGAGGTGCGTGGAAGGCGCCCGGAAGCACCTGCCCGGCTCACCGCCGAGGGCCCGCCGTACAGTGGCGAGGGCGCGATACGTGCACGGTGAAGGTTCCGAAGGAGGCACTGCCGTGAGTGAGCTGCGGTACATCCGCCTGGGATTCGGCGCGGAGTCCGTCGAGTACCAGGAGGCATGGCAGGAGCAGCGCCGGGTACACGCGGCCCGCTTCGCGGACGAGATCCCCGACACCTGTCTGCTGCTTGAGCACCCGCCGGTCTATACGGCCGGACGGCGTACGGCGGACAACGAACGCCCGCTGGACGGCACCCCCGTCGTCGATGTGGACCGTGGCGGGAGGATCACCTGGCACGGCCCCGGCCAGCTGGTGGGCTACCCGATCCTGAAGCTGCCGCGCCCGGTGGATGTCGTGGCGCATGTCCGCCGGCTCGAAGAGGCGCTGATCCGTACGGCCGCCGAGTTCGGCCTGGAGACGTCCCGGGTCGAGGGCCGCAGCGGGGTGTGGGTGCTCGGGGATCCGCTGGCGGAGCGGCCGGCCGTGGGCGGGCTCTCGCTGGACTTCGATCCCCGGGTGGCGGACGAGGAGTTCGACCCGCGGCTGAACGGCCCGGAGTACGCGCCGTCCAACGCGGGCCAGCGCCGGGAGGACCGCAAGCTGGCGGCGATCGGTATCCGGGTCGCCAAGGGCGTGACCATGCACGGCTTCTCGTTCAATGTGAACCCGGACAACACCTGGTTCGACCGGATCGTGCCGTGCGGGATCCGGGACGCGGGCGTCACCTCCCTGGCGTACGAACTGGGCCGGGACATCACGGTGGAGGAGGTCGTCCCGGTGGTGGAGAGGCATCTGCGGGACGTACTGGACCACGCGGAGCCCAAGCCGCGCGAGATCGAGCGGGAGAGCGAGCGCGCGAGCGCCTAGGCTCCGTCCGTTCCCTTCCGCTTCCGTTCCGGTCCGTTCCCTTCCCTGGGCCGACCGGGGGAATGTGTCCCTCTGGCCACGGGTTGGCCAGACGTAATGCCGCACAAATATCGGGCGTAACCTGGTGTTCGCCGAAGAATCGAATGCCGCGCCAGCAGAGAGAGGTGCCGGACGTGTCCGCTGTCGCACCCGACGGACGCAAGATGCTGCGCCTGGAGGTCCGGAACAGCCAGACCCCCATCGAGCGCAAGCCCGAGTGGATCAAGACCCGGGCGAAAATGGGTCCCGAGTACAAGCAGCTGCAGAACCTCGTGAAGAGCGAGGGGCTGCACACGGTCTGCCAGGAGGCGGGCTGTCCGAACATCTTCGAGTGCTGGGAGGACCGCGAGGCGACCTTCCTCATCGGCGGTGACCAGTGCACCCGGCGTTGTGACTTCTGCCAGATCGACACGGGCAAGCCCGAGGCGCTGGACCGCGACGAGCCGCGCCGCGTGGGTGAGTCCGTCGTCACGATGGACCTGAACTACGCCACGATCACCGGCGTCGCGCGCGACGACCTGGAGGACGGCGGCGCCTGGCTGTACGCGGAGACCGTGCGCCAGATCCACGCGCAGACGGCGGGCCGCGAGAGCGGCGCCACCAAGGTCGAGCTGCTCGTGCCGGACTTCAACGCCGTGCCGGAGCAGCTGGCCGAGGTCTTCTCCTCCCGCCCCGAGGTGCTCGCGCACAATGTCGAGACGGTGCCGCGGATCTTCAAGCGGATCCGCCCCGGATTCCGGTACGAGCGCTCCCTCGAAGTGATCACGCGCGCCCGTGAGGCGGGACTGATCACCAAGTCCAATCTGATCCTGGGGATGGGCGAGGAGCGCGCCGAGGTCAGTGAGGCGCTCCGGCAGCTGCACGAGGCGGGCTGCGAGCTGATCACGATCACGCAGTATCTGCGTCCGTCCGTACGACACCATCCGGTCGAACGCTGGGTGAAGCCGCACGAGTTCGTGGAACTGAAGGACGAGGCCGAGGAGATCGGCTTCTCGGGTGTGATGTCGGGACCGCTGGTGCGGTCGTCGTACCGCGCGGGCCGGCTGTACCAGCAGGCGATGGAGCGGCGCGGCGCGGCGGTCACCGCCCAGGCCGGATAAGGGATCCGGGCCTCGGCCAGGCTGTGTGAATCCGAGCACAAGTGGCTACCAGGCAGTAGAGACGATGCGCCGCGCGGCTCGTACTCCCCCGCAGGTCATGGGGTGTACGAGCCGCGTCGGTGTGTCCGGGGGCGGTCCGGGGGGCACGTCAGGGTTTCATTCGCGTTTGACCGGTCGGTCACGCACTGGTAACACCAGTGCGTGACCCTGAATGCACGTTCCGCGTACAGGTGTCCGCGTCTTCGCCTCTACGTTCACGTTCACCTTCACCGCTCCTGAAGGGACCGCCGCCATGCAGGTCGCGCCGGTACGACCCGTCTCCGAAGTGGTGGCGGCAGCCACCCCACGCACCCGCATGGTGCTGCCCTCCGTCTCCACCGCCCTGCGCGCCGTGGAGTCCCTGCTCCTGAGCGGCGGCCAGCGCACGGCCCGCCGCAACGCCTGGACGGCCGTGCTGGAGGACCGCCGCAGGGCCAAGGACCGGGTCGAGGCGGAGCATGTACTGGAGGCGGTGTCGGAGGCCACTTCCCACGCCACGTAAACTTCTGGGCATGGCGAGGAAGGAAAACGCAGACACTGCTGCGAACCCGGGGCGACTGAAGCAGATCGCCCTTACCTACAAGATGACCCGGCGGGCCGACTCGAAGGTCGGTCTTGTCGTCGCTGGTGTGGGAATCGTCACCTTCGGTGTCTTCCTCGCGGTCGGCTTCTTGATCAACCACCCCATCTATCTGGGCATCCTGGGCTTCATCCTGGCGTTCCTCGCGATGGCGATCATCTTCGGCCGCCGCGCCGAGCGAGCCGCCTTCGGGCAGATGGAGGGCCAGCCGGGAGCGGCGGCGGCCGTCCTGGAGAACGTCGGACGCGGCTGGACGACCACGCCCGCGGTGGCGATGAACCGCAACCAGGACGTCGTCCACCGGGCCGTCGGCAAGGCGGGCATCGTGCTGGTGGGCGAGGGCAACCCGAACCGGGTGAAGGGGCTGCTGGCGGCCGAGAAGAAGCGGATGGCGCGCATCGTGGTGGACGTGCCGGTGCACGACATCATCGTCGGTGACGGCGAGGGCCAGGTGCCGCTGAAGAAGGTCCGTACGACGATGCTGAAGCTGCCCCGGGTGCTGGCGGGCCCGCAGGTGACGGCGGCCAACGACCGGCTGCGGGCGATGGGTGACCTGATGAGCAATATGCCGCTGCCGAAGGGGCCGATGCCGAAGGGCATGCGGATGCCGAAGGGCGGCGGAAAGCCGCGCTGATCTCCGCGCGCACGAGGGTCGGCAGACATTCAAGAGGGCGGTCCGGAACGCGAGTTCCGGACCGCCCTCTCTCTTCTTTGTCTCTGGCCGCTGCCCCCAAGGGCCGCCAGGGGCTACATCCGCACCTGTACGGCGCGGGCGAGGCGGTCGTGGAGCCCGCGCGCGTCGCGGTCCCAGATCAGCGCGGGGATGGCCAGGCAGAGCAGGACGCTGCGTACGAGCGCGCGGCCGAACCCGATCCGCTCGCCGCTCTCGGTGATGACCCGCAGGCCGAACAGGCGCTTGCCGGGTGTGAAGCCGACCGTACCGAGGGTGAGCACGCTGAGTACGAGAAGGACGCCCAGGGCCCAGTTGCCCGATGCCTGCCAGTCACCCCGGGCGAGCAGCCCGTATGCGATCAGCAGGCAGAGCGCCCAGTCGGTGAGGAGGGCGCCGAAGCGCCGGCCGAGCGGGGCGACGGAGCCCGGTCCGTGCTCCGGCAGACCGAGCCGCTCACCCCGGTAGCCGAAGTCGACACCCATGTCCTCGGCTGCCGCGCGCGGTCCGGAAAGCCACGATCCGATTGCTTGCCTGTTGTCCACCCGTCCACGGTACTGCGACCTGTTTTCGGCCCCGGGAACGGGGGGTACGCGGGTGTCGACGTAGGCGCCGTACGCCCCGGCGCGCACCCGGGCTGGTTAACTTCGGCGAAACAAATGGGTCATGCTGGAGAAATCCCGGAAACCTATGGTCGGGTCCAGCGTGTGCCACCGCACTGGCCGCACGACCGATAACCCCCGCCCCTCCCCGGGTCGGGAGGAGGAGGAGCTGGATGTTCCAGAACGCCGACGAGGCCAAGAAGTTCATCGCGGACGAGGACGTCAAGTTCGTCGACGTCCGTTTCTGCGACCTTCCTGGCGTGATGCAGCACTTCACGATCCCGGCGAAGGCGTTCGATCCAGCCGAGGAGCTGGCCTTCGACGGCTCGTCGATCCGCGGCTTCCAGGCCATCCACGAGTCGGACATGGCGCTGCGCGCGGACCTGTCGACGGCCCGTGTCGACGCCTTCCGCCGTGACAAGACGCTGAACATCAACTTCTTCATCCACGACCCGATCACGGGCGAGCAGTACAGCCGCGACCCGCGCAACATCGCCAAGAAGGCCGAGGCGTACCTCGCCTCCACCGGCATCGCGGACACCGCGTACTTCGGCCCCGAGGCCGAGTTCTACGTCTTCGACAGCGTGCGTTTCAACACCACCGCGAACGAGGGCTTCTACCACATCGACTCCGAGGCCGGCGCCTGGAACACCGGTGCGATCGAGGACAACCGCGGCTACAAGGTCCGCTACAAGGGCGGCTACTTCCCGGCCCCGCCGGTCGACCACTTCGCCGACCTGCGCGCCGAGATCTCCCTGGAGCTGGAGGCGTCCGGCCTCCAGGTCGAGCGCCAGCACCACGAGGTCGGCACGGCCGGCCAGGCGGAGATCAACTACAAGTTCAACACGCTGCTCGCCGCGGCAGACGACCTGATGCTCTTCAAGTACATCGTGAAGAACGTCGCCTGGCGCAACGGCAAGACCGCGACCTTCATGCCCAAGCCGATCTTCGGTGACAACGGCTCCGGCATGCACGTCCACCAGTCCCTGTGGCAGGGCGGCACCCCGCTCTTCTACGACGAGCAGGGCTACGCGGGCCTCTCGGACACCGCCCGCTACTACATCGGCGGCATCCTCAAGCACGCCCCGTCGCTGCTGGCCTTCACCAACCCGACGGTGAACTCGTACCACCGCCTGGTCCCCGGCTTCGAGGCCCCGGTCAACCTGGTCTACTCGCAGCGCAACCGCTCGGCGGCCATGCGCATCCCGATCACGGGCTCGAACCCGAAGGCCAAGCGCGTCGAATTCCGCGCCCCGGACCCGTCCTCGAACCCGTACCTCGCCTTCTCGGCCCTCCTCCTCGCCGGCCTGGACGGCATCAAGAACAAGATCGAGCCGGCCGAGCCGATCGACAAGGACCTCTACGAACTCGCCCCCGAGGAGCACGCGGGCGTCCCCCAGGTCCCGACGTCCCTCCCGGCGGTCCTGGAGGCCCTGGAGGCGGACAACGAGTACCTCCAGGCCGGCGGCGTCTTCACGTCGGACCTGATCGAGACGTGGATCGACTACAAGCGCACGAAGGAAATCGCCCCGATCCAGCTGCGCCCGCACCCGCACGAGTTCGAGCTGTACTTCGACATCTAGAAGGCGGGGCCGGGCAGCCTGGGCCGAAGCTCAGGAAACTGGCTGTGAACTGCAAGAACTCTCTTCATTAGTTCCCAGCTGTTTTCCGCCCCGTGTGCGCCGAGTGTGCATCGCCCGACCCACACCCTGACTTGGTGTCAGAACCGCAACGAGGGCCGCTACCTCATAGTCCAGAGGTGGCGGCCCTCGTTGGCTCGTGTGTGGCCCCTGCGTCAGACGACGGCTGGTGTGCGTCAGACGACGACCTGGTTGGCGTGCATCTTGGCGATGTCGTCGGCGTCGTAGCCCAGTTCCGTGAGGACTTCGTCGGTGTGTTCGCCGAGCAGTGGGGCCGCGGTGATCGTGGGGGCGAAGGTGGAGAATTTGATCGGGCTGCCGACCGTGAGATACGTGCCGCGCTCGGGCTGGTCGACCTCGACGATCGTGCCGCTGCGGCGCAGCGCGGGGTCGTAGGCGACTTCCTTCATGCTGAGCACCGGTGCGCAGGGGATGCCGAACGTGCGGAGGATGTCGACCGCCTCGTACTTGGTCTTGTCGGCCAGCCATTTCTCGATGTCGGCGAAGATGTCGAAGAGGTGCGGCTGGCGGGCCTCGGCGGTCTTGTAGGCCGGGTCGTCGATCCATTCGGGCCGGCCGAGCGCCTGGCAGGTCTGTTCCCAGTCCTGTTCCTGGATGGTGAAGTAGATGTAGGCGTTGGGGTCGGTCTTCCAGCCCTTGCACTTGAGTACCCAGCCGGGCTGGCCGCCGCCGCCCGCGTTGCCGCCGCGCGGCACCACGTCGGTGAACGTGCCGTTCGGGTACTGCGGGTACTCCTCAAGGTAGCCGACCTTCTCAAGGCGCTGCTGGTCGCGCAGCTTGACCCGGCACAGGTTGAGTACGGCGTCCTGCATCGACACCGACACCTTCTGGCCCTTTCCGGTCCTCTCGCGGGCCAGCAGCGCGGTGAGGATGCCGATCAGCAGGTGCATCCCGGTGTTGCTGTCGCCGAGGGCCGCGGCGCTGACCGTCGGCGGGCCGTCCCAGAACCCGGTGGTGGAGGCGGCGCCGCCGGCGGCCTGTGCCACGTTCTCGTAGACCTTGATGTCGGACCACGGCGAGTCGTCGTTGAAGCCCTTGACGGAGCCGTAGATCAGGCGTGGGTTGAGCTCCTGGATGTGTTCCCAGGGCAGTCCCATGCGGTCCATGGCGCCGGGTGCGAAGTTCTCGACCAGCACGTCGGCCTCACCGATCAGCTTCTCCATGACCTCCTTGCCCTCAGGGGTCTTGGTGTTGATCGCGAGGGAACGCTTGTTGCTGTTGAGCATGGTGAAGTACAGCGCGTCGGCGTCGGGGATGTCGCGCAGTTGGTGACGGGTCACGTCACCGCCGTTGACCCGCTCCACCTTCAGCAGGTCCGCCCCGAACCAGGCGAGCATCTGGGAGCATGCCGGGCCCGCCTGGACGCCGGAGAAGTCGATCACCCTGATCCCGGTGAGTGGCAGGTCAGTACTCTGCGACTGGTCAGTCATGGTGCGTTCCCTTCCGGGAGGTGGGCGGTACGAGCGGGCCGCCGCCGGGCGCGCTCACTTCTTCTTCGCCGGGGCCTCGGGGGCGGGGGCCGTGACTCCCTGCGGGTTGAGGTTGGTGAGGTGGCCGCTCTCGGTGCCGGCGGTGGGGTCGATCACGCAGTCGATGAGGGCCGGACCGCCGGAGGCCAGTGCCTCGGTGAGGGCGGTCGTCAACTCGGCGGGCGTGGTCGCGTGGTAGCCCTTGCCGCCGAACGCCTCGATCAGACGGTCGTGGTGGGCGTGGAGCATCAGGGTGGTCGGGGACGGATCGGCGGAGGCGGCGTTGGTGCCGTCGCCGCGGTAGACGCCGCCGTTGTTGAGGATGACGACGACGACGGGCAGCCGGTAGCGGCATATCGTCTCCAGCTCCATGCCGTCGAAGCCGAAGGCGCTGTCGCCCTCGACCGCCACGACGGGGTCGCCGCTCTCGACGGCGGCGGCGATCGCGTATCCCATGCCGACCCCCATGACGCCCCAGGTGCCACTGTCCAGCCGGTGGCGCGGCTGCTGCATGCCGAGCACGTTGCGCGCGAAGTCGAGCGCGTTCGCCCCTTCGTTGACGACGTAGGCACGGGGGTGCTCGTGCAGCACGTCACGTATCGCCCGCAGCGCGCCGTAGAACTGCATCGGGTGCGGGTCGGCGTCGAGGTGCTCCGCCATCTTGGCGGCGTTGTGCGCCGAGCGCTCGCCGAGCTCCTGCCGCCACCGCGCGGCGACCTGTATCCGGCCGGGCTTGGCCCGCTCGACGAGTGCCTCCATCACCGATCCGATGTCTCCGACCAGCGGGGCCGCGATGGGCTGGTTGCTGTCCAGCTCGGTGGGCTCGATGTCGACCTGGATGAACTTCGCGTCGGGGTTCCAGTGCGGTGGTTCGCCGTGGGCCAGAAGCCAGTTCAGCCGCGCGCCGACGAGCATCACGACATCAGCCCGGCGCAGCGCCAGCGAGCGGGCGGCGGCGGCCGACTGCGGGTGGTCGTCGGGCAGCAGGCCCTTGGCCATCGACATGGGCAGGAACGGCAGGCCGGTGGTCTCGATGAACTCCCGGATCCGCTGGTCCGCCTGGGCGTACGCGGCGCCCTTGCCGAGCACCGCCAGCGGCCGTTCGGCGCCGGCCAGCAGCTCGATCGCCTGGTCCACCGCCTCGGGCGCGGGCAGTTGACGCGGCGCCGGATCGACGACGCGCCACAGCGAGGCCGCGCCCGTCGCGGCGTCCACGACTTCGCCGAGCACCGCGGCGGGGATGTCGAGGTACACGCCGCCGGGGCGGCCGGAGATCGCGGTACGGATCGCACGGGCGACGCCGCGGCCGATGTCCTCGACCCGGTCCACCCGGTAGGCGGCCTTGGCGAACGGTTTGGCCGCGGCCAGCTGGTCGAGTTCCTCGTAGTCGCCCTGCTTGAGGTCGACGATGTGCCGCTCGCTCGACCCGGAGATCTGGACCATCGGGAAGCAGTTCGTGGTGGCGTCCGCGAGCGCCACCAGCCCGTTGAGGAAGCCGGGGGCGGATACGGTCAGGGCGATGCCCGGCCGTTTGGTCAGGAAGCCGGCCGCCGCGGCGGCGTGGCCCGCGTCGCTCTCGTGGCGGAAGCCGATATAGCGGATGCCCGAGGCCTGCGCGACCCGGGCCAGGTCGGTGACGGGGATGCCCACCACCCCGTAGATGACCCGC
Source organism: Streptomyces sp. NPDC039430 (assembly GCF_055639435.1). Lineage (NCBI taxonomy): Bacteria > Bacillati > Actinomycetota > Actinomycetes > Kitasatosporales > Streptomycetaceae > Streptomyces > Streptomyces sp. NPDC039430. Next base: position 309,294 of record NZ_JBVKAK010000001.1, read on the forward strand.
ACATCGTTGAGCTTGAGCGCGTCGACGACCAGGTGGAACCCGTCGGTGAGGGGCATGGCGCCGGCGGTCGCCGTGCCGCCGGGCGCGGAAACGGTTGCCATGATCCAATGCCCTCCGTGTCGTAATTACTCCTTTTGGCCCTATCCTTCCACTAGCGATGGGATGTCGCCTGGTCTCCCGTGGAGTCGTCCGCCCTCACCGTCCTGAACAGCCGTTCGGAGCCGATGAGCGGCGGCTCCGGAACGGGAACGGCGCAGCTCGGGGAGCGGCGCAGGCTCGGGAAGCGGCGCAGGCTCGGGAAGCGGCGCAGGCTCGGGGAGCGGCAGAGGCACCAGTGGCCTGGTGCGAGGAGGTGGTGGTGGCCGTGTCCATACCGACCACGGCGTCCGTGTCAGGCGCCGAACCGTACCGGCCCCCGGAGCTCACCGGTCTGGCCGACCTGCTGGACGAACAACTGCGGGAGCGGCCCGGAGCCCCGGCCCTGGTCGTCGGCCAGGACCGGGTACCGCTGACGTACCGCGCGCTGGACGGCCTGATCGAGCGGGTGGCCGGCCGGCTGGGGCGCGAGGGGCTGCGGCGCGGCGACGCGATCGCCCTGACCGGCGGCAACACCGTGGAGTTCGTCGTCGCGCTGCTCGCCGCGGCGCGGGCCGGGCTGGTCGTGGCGCCGCTGGACCCCGCGCTGCCCGAGTCCCAGATGTCCGCCCGGCTGTGGGCCCTGGGGGCGCGGGTCGTCGTGGTCGGCGCGCCTGCGCTGGAAGCGGTGCCGGTCGCGTGGGGGGCTGTGCCCGGCTGGATCCTGCGGATCGACACCCCGCGCGCCGGGCGCGTGCACGTCGCCCTGGATACGCGGGGCCACGCCCCGGGAACCGGGGGTCACGCCCCGGATGCCGGGAGCCGCACGGCGCACAGCGCCCCGGGCGCGGCGCAGCGTACGGCAGCGGACACAGCGGCGCCCCGCACGGCGTCGGACGCGGCGTCGGACACAGTTCCCCGCACGGCGTCGGACGCGGCCTCGGACCCAGCGCCCCGCATCACGTCGAGCCTTTCCGCGGCGGACGCCCTGGTGCTCTTCACCGCCGGCACCACCGACCGGGCCAAGATGGTGCCGCTGACCCACGCCAATGTCGCGGCGTCGGTACGGGGCATCTGCGCCGGCTACGAGCTGGGGCCCGCCGACGCGACGGTCGCCGTGATGCCCCTCTTCCACGGTCACGGGCTGCTCGCGGCGCTGCTGGCACCGCTGGCGACCGGTGGGTGTGTGCTCCTGCCGGCCCAGGGGCGGTTCTCGGCGCACACCTTCTGGGACGACGTGCGGGCGGGCGGCGCCACGTGGTTCACCGCCGTCCCGACCATCCACGAGATCCTGCTGGAGCGGGCGGCGCGCGAGTATCCCGGGCCGCGGGTGGCGCCGCTGCGCTTCGTCCGCAGTTGCAGCGCGCCCCTCAGCGCCACGACCGGCCGGGCACTGGAGCGCACGCTCGGGGTGCCGGTCCTGTCCGCGTACGGGATGACCGAGTCCACGCACCAGGCGACCAGCCAGCGGCCGCCGGGGCGCGGAACGCGGAAGAGCGGGTCGGTCGGCCGGTCCACCGGGGTGGACCTGAGGATCGTCGGCCCGGACGGGAAGGACCGCCCGCCTGGCGCGGTGGGGGAAGTGTGGGTACGCGGCGCCACGGTCACCCGCGGCTACCTCGGCGATCCGGCGGAGACGGCACGCGGCTTCACCGACGGGTGGTTCCACACCGGCGACCTCGGCTCCCTGGACAGGGACGGCGAACTCGTCCTCACGGGCCGGATCAAAGACCTCATCAACCGCGGCGGCGAGAAGATATCCCCCGAGCATGTCGAGGAAGTGCTGAGCGGCGGCCCCGGCGTGGCCGAGGCCGCGGTCTACCCGGTTCCGGACGCCACGTACGGGCAGCGCGTCGGCGCGGCCGTGGTCACCCGCGACGGCGCCGGCCCCGACGCCGAACAGATCCTGGCGTACTGCCGGGACCGGCTGGCGCCGTACGAGGTGCCCGACCGGCTGGAGATCACCCGCGCGCTGCCGCACACCGTCAAGGGCGCGCTGGACCGGCAGGCGGTAGCGGAGCGGTACGCGCACTGAGCAGGCGGTAGCGGAGCGGTACGCGCACCGAGCGCCCGTACGACGTCACCCCCCTGCCCCGAACCGCGATGTCGTCACTCCCGGAACCGCGAACACGCGTCACCCCCGGAACCGGGAGCACGCGGCCTCGTTGAGCGTTCACCTTCACACCAAACCCCGACACTCCCATGCAAGTCATGCCAACTCATGGTGAATCGGTAGACACTCTTCTCGCCGGCCGGCAGCCGAAACCGCCTGTCGCGGCTCGCCCCAAACCCGCGTGAACTCACATCAGTTCGTCGTGAAAGCACATCAGTTCGCCCTGTCCGGCTCGTGCGGTCCTCAGGCTTCGCGAGCATGGCACGCCACCCCCAGAGAAAGACCGTCATGCGCTCATTTTCCAAGGTGACCGGGTTCTTCGTCGGCCTGGCACTCGCGGTGACCTGGCTGTCCGGCTGTAACGCGCCCCCGTCCGAGCAGGCGGCGCCCGGCGCGTTGGCGGCCGCCCGTGAGGTCAGAGGTGCGGATCTCCAGGATCCGCCGGAGGTGGTGAGCCACCATGGGGTGCTGCGGACCACCGTCGTGGTGGAGCGGCGCAAGGTGTGGGTGGGCGACCGCCGGCTGTGGGCGTTGACCTACAACGGCCGCTATATGCCGCCCACACTCCGCGCCCGGCCCGGCGACCGCATCGAACTCGCCATGGTGAACCGCGTCAAGGCGAAGTCGCAGGGCGTCGGGGCGGACACGAACCTGCATGTGCACGGGCTCCATGTCTCGCCGCGTCAGCCCGCCGACGACATCTTCATCTCCATCAAGCCCGGTACGACCTACAACTACTCGTACCGGCTGCCGCGGGACCTCACGCCGGGCACGTACTGGTACCACTCGCACATCGATATGTTCTCGGCCGGGCAGGTCGCCGGCGGCGAGTCGGGCATCATCGTCATCGACGGGCTGCGGAAGTATCTGCCACCGTCCCTGCGCGATGTCACCGAGCATGTGATCGCCCTGAAGGACAACCAGATCCAGGGCGACGAGATCAAGATCAATCCGCTGTCCATCCAGGCGCAGACCAACCGCACGGTCAACGGCCAGCAGAACCCGGTGATCCGTATCCGACCGGGCGAGACCCAGTTGTGGCGGCTCGCCAACATCGGCGCCAATATCTACTACAAGCTGCACCTCAAGGGCTTCACCTTCCATGTGATCGCCCAGGACGGCTATCCCGTCCACAAGATCTACTCCACGAAGACACTGATCGTCTCGGCCGCCGCCCGGTACGACGTCCTGGTGCAGGCCGACCGGGCGGGCACCGCCGAGTTGGAGACACTGCCGTTCGACACCGGACCGGCCGGCAACACCTTCCCGCGGGTGAACCTGGCGACGGTCGTCACCGGCGGCGCGCCCGTGGCCCGGACCGGCATCCCGTCCCGCTTCGGACCCTTCGTCGACCTCTCCCACGCGAGAATCGCGGACCGCAAGACGATGGTGTACACGGAGCAGGCCAGCCCCGAGAAGTACTTCATCAACGGAAAGTACTTCGACCCGAAGCGCGTCGACTTCGTCTCCCGGCTCAACACCGTCGAGGAGTGGACGGTGCGCAACGACACGGAGGAGGACCACTCCTTCCATCTGCACACCAACCATTTCCAGGTGATGTCCCTGAACGGGAAGGCCGTGGACCCCGCCCACGCCTGGCAGGAGACGGTGAACATCCTGCGCAAGCAGAAGCTCGTGCTGCGGGTCCGCTTCTCGGACTTCACCGGGCGGACCGTGCTGCACTGCCACATCCTCAACCACGAGGACATGGGCATGATGTCCGTGCTGAACATCGTCGACGGGCCCACGGGCCACGGGAAGGGCGCCGGACACTGACGCCCTGCCCGTCCAGGGCGTGTTGCGAAAGCAGCGCCGTCCGCCCGCAGGCAAGGCGGGACTCTCGCGACACGCCCTAGTCCTCGATCACCAGCCCCTTCGCCGCGAGAAGCGGCTCCAGACCGCACATGTCGACGACCGTCCTGCCCGCCCGGTACGCGGCGATGTACCCCGCCTCGGCGTCGACCCGCCGCTGTGACGCGGTGGCCGCCTCGGCGACATCCTCGCGGCGGACGACGACCACCCCGTCGGCGTCGCCCCGCACCACGTCGCCGGGGCGGACGAGTACGCCGCCGACGGTGACGGGCTCGCACATCGGGCCGACGGTCTCCTTGACCGTGCCCTTGATGGACACAGCGCGGGAGAACACCGGGAATCCCAGGGCCCGCAGGTCCTCGGTGTCCCGGACACCCGTGTCGGTGATCAGGCCGCCGAGCCCCTTGGCCTGGCAGGCGTTGGCGAGTACGTCCCCGAAGGAACCCGCCTCCTCGTAGGCGCCCGCGGACACGACCACGACGTCCCCGGGGCGTGCGTAGGCGATGGCGGTCTGCAGCATCAGGTTGTCGCGTGGCGCGCACTGGACGGTGAAGGCGGGGCCGCACAGGGACATGCGGTGGTCGACCGGCTTGATGACCGAGTCCAGCGCCCCGAGCCGGCCCTGTGCCTCGTGGATGGTCGCCGAGGAGAAGGCGCTCAGTCGCTCGACCGCGGCGGGTTCCGGCCGCTCGAACTTCATGCTGACGCGGATCATGATGGCCTTTCGGGTGACTTCAGACGTACGTGACGGAGGAGAGTTCGGCGCAGGCGGCCGCGATGCGCGCGCACGCGTCGGTGAGGATGTCCGTGGAGGTGGCGAACGAGATGCGGAAGTAGCCGGGGGCGCCGTACGCGGCTCCGTGGATCACCGCCACCTGCCGGCTGTCGAGGAGGTGGCGGGCGAAGTCCTCGTCGTTCCGTATCCGCTCCCCGCCCGGTGTGAACCGCCCGATGGCGTCCTGGCAGTTCACCAGGAGGTAGAAGCCTCCGTCCGGGACGGTGCAGCTGAGCCGGGGAACGTCGTTGAGGAACGTCACGGTCGCGTCGCGGCGCGCACGGTAGACCCGCACGGTTTCCCGGACGAAGTCCTGCGGTCCCGTGAGGGCGGCGGCAGCGGCGGCCTGGCTCACGGAGGAGGGGCAGGAGGAGGTCTGGGACTGCAGGGTGTTGATCGCGGTCACCAGGTCCGCCGGGCCCACTCCGTAACCGATGCGCCACCCGGTCATCGCGTACGTCTTGGAGACACCGTTGGTGAGGAACACCCGGTCGGCCAGGCGGGGTTCGACGGCCGCCAGGGACGGGGCGTCCTCCTCGCGGTACCAGATCTCGTCGTAGATCTCGTCGGTGAGGACGCGCACCCGGGGATGTGCCAGCAGCACCTGGGCGAGCGCGCGGAGTTCACCGACGGTGTAGGCGGACCCGGTCGGGTTGCCCGGGGTGTTCAGGACGACCCAGCGCGTACGCTCGGTGAGCGCAGCGCCGAGCCGCTCCGGGGTCAGCTTGAAGCCGTCCGTCTCGGGACAGTCCACGATGACGGGGGTGCCGTCGTTGGCGCGGACCATGTCGGGATAGGACACCCAGTACGGGGCGGGAACGATGACCTCGTCCCCTTCGTCCAGAGTGGCCATCAGGGCGAGGAAGATGACCTGCTTGGCACCGCCGCCGACCGTGATCCGCGCGTCGGTGCACTCCAGCCCGTGGCGTGCACGGAGTTTCCCGGCGATCGCGGCACGCAGTTCCGGGGTGCCGTTCACGGGTGTGTACTTGGTCTCCCCCGCCTCGATGGCCCGGATCGCCGCGGCCTTGACGTGATCGGGGGTGTCGAAGTCGGGCTCGCCGACCGTCAGGTCGAGGATGGTGAGCCCCTGGCTCTTGAGTGTGCGTACGCGCTGCGCCGCCGCCGTGCTGGGCGAGGGCTTGATACGGCGCACGCGTGCCGCGGTGGTGCTGGGAAGGCCGGTGGTGCTGGGGGAGCTGGCGGTACTGGTGGTGCTGGTGGTGCTGGGGAGGCCGGTGGTGTCCGGGAGGCCGGGGAGGCTGCTCATCGGCTCAGCCCTCCCGGCGTTCGAAGTTCAGTCCGCCGGGGACCTGGAAGGTGGGCAGGATCTCGACGTGGCCGATGTTGACGTGCCGGGGCGAGTCGACGGCGAACTCGATGGCGTCCGCGATGTCCTCGGGCTTCAGGGACTCGTAGCCGTCGTAGAACTGCCGCTGGGCCTCTTCCATGTCGCCGAGCAGCCGGCCGAAGATCTCCGTCTCCACGCGCCCCGGGCAGATCTCGGTGACACGGATCCTGCGGCCGTAGCCGTCGACCCGCAGTTGGCGGGAGAGTGTGTGCACGGCCGACTTGGTGGCGTGGTAGATGGTGTTGCCGCCGAAGTTGTAGACCCCGGCGATGGAGCTGATGTTGACGATGTGGCCGAGGTCGCGCTCGGCCATGCCGGGCATGAGCAGCCGCACCAGGTGCAGAACCGCCTGGATGTTGACGGCGATCTGCTCGTCGACGGCGAACTCGTCGGCGGTCAGGATGTTGCCCGTGCGCGAGACTCCCGCGTTGTTGACGAGGACGTCGATCTCCAGGCCGTCCAGCAAGGCCGTGAGCGCCTCGGTGTGGGTGATGTCGACGGCGTGCGGTGTGCAGCCGGTGGCGAGGGCGAGGGCGTCGAGCCGTTCGGCGTTACGGGCCAGGGCATGAACCTCAAGGCCGCGCTTGGCGAGTCGCTCGACGACCACGGCTCCGATGCCGGTCGACGCTCCGGTGACGAGGGCCGTCCTGTAGTCGGAGATGGGCATGCTGATGTGCTCCTTGCTGTGGGGGTGTGCGGGTGCGGATGTCCGTCGGCTGTCCGGCTGTCCGGTGGCTGCCTGTCCGGTGGCTGCCTGTCCGGCTGTCCGGCTGTCCGGCTGACTGTCTGTCAGGCGTCGCGCAGGGGGAGGTGGGCACGGTCCCGCACCCGGGACACGGCGATGAGCGTGCCGAGGGCGGTGACGACGGCGTAGAAGGCCGGCATGTTGACGTTGTCCGTGCGGTCGATGAGGTAGGTCATCAGCAGGGGCGCCGTGCCGCCGAAGAGCGCGGAGGAGACGTTGTAACCCAGGCCGTAGGCGGAGTAGCGCACCCGGGTGGGGAAGAGCTCGACGAGCAGGATGTGGATGACGCCGGTGTGCCCGGCGAACACGACGGCCATGACACAGGCGCCGATGACGGCGAGGGCCACGTTGCCGGTGCCGATCAGGAGGTAGCTGGGTACGCCGACGACGGCCATGGCGATCGCGGCACCCGCGATGACCTTCTTGCGGCCGACGCGGTCGGAGAGGCGGCCCATGTACGGGATGGCGATACAGATGGCGACCAGGCTGGAGGCGGTGACGAGGAGCCCCTGTACCTTGCCGAAGTCCAGCTCGCTGCTCATGAAGGTGGGCATGTAGCCGAACAGGACGTAGTACCCGGAGCCGTTCATCAGGGGGATGAACAGGGCCAGCAGCATGGCGCGGCGGTGCTCGGCGGAGGTGAACGCCTCCTTGAGGGGGTTCTTGGACAGGCCGCCCTCTTCCTTCAGGCGGGTGAAGTTCGGCGTGTCACTGATGCGCTTGCGGATGTAGATGCCGGCGACACCGAGCGGGACGGCGAGCAGGAACGGTATGCGCCAGCCCCAGGACTCCATGCGTTCGGCGCCGAGTCCGCTGGTCAGGGCGGCGGCGACCAGCGTGCCGGTGAGCAGGGAGAGGAACGACGCGATCTGCGCGTAGCTGGTGTAGAGGCCCCGCTTGCCCTCCGGGGCGTGCTCGGCGAGGAAGCTCATGGCGCCCGCGGCCTCACCGCCGACGGAGAAGCCCTGCGCGACGCGCAGCAGGATCAGCAGGACGGGCGCCGCGATGCCGATGCTCGCGTAGGTGGGCAGGACGCCGATCGCCGCGGTGGCGACGCTGATGAGCAGGATGACGAAGACGAGCATCCGCTGACGTCCGACGCGGTCGCCGAGGTGGCCGCAGATGACGCCGCCGAGGGGGCGGAAGAAGAAGGAGACGGCGTAGCCGAGGAAGACGAGCTGGATGGCGTTTTCCGAGCCGGGGAAGAAGACGGCGGCGAGCGTTCCGGCCATGAAGCCGAAGATGCCGTTGTCGTAGAGCTCGGCGAAGATCCCGACGCACCCCGCGAGGGTGACCTTCCGGGCTGTCCTGGGGTCGACGGTGCTGGGTACCGAGTTGGCCGGGTTGGGTGCCGGCTGAGCGGCCACGGTGCTCATGGCTCTCCTGTCTGGGCGAGCAGGCTGGGGATGAGGGTCGTTCGGCTCCGTGCGGGCGGGCGGGCGGGCGGGCGATGGGGGCGGCTGAGCGGGGTCGGGGAACTCAGCCGCCGACGGGAGCGCGAATGCGCAGGGTGGCGAAGGCCGTGCGGACCCGGGTTCTCAGGGCGTCGATGGCGTGGCGTCGCGCGCGGTGGGCGATGACCGCCTGGCCGAGGGTGCGGTGGCGGAAACGGATGGTCTGCCCCGGGCGTACCTGCCCCAGGTCGGACAGACCGGTGGCGGTGACGACGGCGAGGACGGGATAGCCGGCCGTGACGCCGCGGCCGCGGTGCAGCACGAGCAGTTCGTCCCCCGCCGGTACTTCGACGGCGCCGATGGGGACGCCGCGGGAGAGCACCTCGCCCTGGGTGACACGGCGGGGCACCTCGCCCCCGAGCCGCAGACCGATGTGATTGCTGCGCGGGCTGACGGTGAAGGGGGCGTCGAACAGGCGGGCCCCCGTGTCCCCGAACTCTGCCCGGTCGGGGCCGTCGGTGACGTCGATGGTCCAGGCGGTGGGGAACGGGGGGACGGGTGCGTGCAGACGGAACAGCGGGATCCGCGAGAAGGGGTGGTCGAGGGGCGGGCAGACCGTACGCAGGACGAGTCGGTCGCCGCTTCGCAGGGCGGGGCCGAAGCCCAGAACGGTGTCGGGAGCGCAGCTGCCCTGAAGGTAGTCCGCTTCGAACGAACCGAGTACGGCCAGATAGACGCGCAGGCCCCGCCGGATGCCGGTGATACGGATGGTCTCTCCGGCGCGTACGGGAACCGGTTCCCACTGCGGGCGGGCCCCTCCTGCGACGGTCACGTCGGCGGGCGCGCCGGTCACGGCGACGAGGATGTCGCCGGAGGGAACACACGCGAAGTCGAGAGCGGTGATCTCCAGCAGCGGGGCGCGCTCGTCGTTGTCGCACAGGACGTTGGCGACGCGCGCCGAGTGCTGGTCGGCGGCTCCGTTGGAGGGCAGACCGTAACGGGAGCGGCCGACGCGGCCGAGATCCTGCACCGTGACGATGCCCGCGGTCCGGATCGTGAGGGTCTCAGCCATGACACGCCGCCAGGGCCGTATCGGCGTAACCGTCCCACTGGTCGGGCGTGATGGGGACGAAGCGGAAGGTGTCGCCGGGCCGGTAGGCGGTGATCGGATCGCGGTGCGGGTCGAGGACGCGCACGGGGGTGCGGCCGAGGAGCGGCCAGCCGCCGGGCGAGGGCATGGGACAGATCACCGCCTGCCGGCCGGCGACGGCGACCGAGCCGGGATCGACGCGGGTACGGGGCGACCCCAGGCGCGGCACCGGCCCGGGGAACGGCGGCCCGTCCATCATCGGCGCGCCCGCGGGCGCGCCGAGGCAGCGCACGGTGAGATCGGCCCCGGAGTGGAGGGCGACGACCTCGCTCTCGGCCAGGCCGAGGTGGGCGGCCACCTCGGGCAGATCGGGCCCGTACTCGCCGCCGTAGACGACGGGTACGACAAAGCGCCGGGGCGGCGCCGTCCTCGCGGGGTGCGGCCCGAGGCGGGCCGCTTCGTGCGACAGGACCCGCCTGACGGTGTCGTGGTCGGTGTCGGCGCAGTCGAACTCCACGAGCAGGGCGTCGTAGGTGGGCACCACATCGCGGACGCCGCTGAGCCGGACGGCGTCGAGGGCGTCGGCCAGGGCGTGGACGAGCCGCCAGCCGTCTTCGGCCTCCAGGCCCACGGCCTTGGCGATCAGGGCGGAGTCGCCGCAGTCCGTGATCGTTACCCCGCTCGCCCGGCTTGCCCGGCCTTCTCGGTCTGCTCGGTCTGCTCGGTCTGCTCGGTCTGCTTTTTCTGCCTGGCTCGCTCGGCTGTTCATGTCAGACGCCCTTACCGCTCAGCACCGCGTCGAGCGAGGTGATCGCGACACCGGCGGCGAGGAGTCCCTCGCGGACGCGGCCGGCCAGCGCGATCGCTCCGGGGCTGTCCCCGTGCAGCAGCACGGTGTCGCAGGTGACGGGGACGTCCGTGCCGTCGACGCCGCGGATGACGCCTTCGGTGACCATCCGCAGCGTCCGCCGGGAGACCTCGTCCGGTTCGTGGATCACCGCGCCGGGTTCGGAGCGGGGCACGAGCGTCCCGTCGGCGCGGTACGCGCGGTCGGCGATGCCGACGATGCCCACGCGCAGGCCATGGACGCGGGCGGCGTCGGCCAGCTCGCCGTCCTGCGCGAGGATGATCAGCGATTCGTCCAGGGAGGCGACGGCTTCCACGACGGCACGGGCGTAGTCGGGCCGGACGGCGACCAGATTGCCCAGCCGTCCGTGCGGGGCGACGTGGCGCACCCGGGTGCCGTGCGCGACGGCGAACGCCTGGAGGGCACCGATCTGGTACAGCACATCCGTACGGACCTCCTCGGGGGTGAGGTCCATCGCGCGGCGGCCGAAGCCGACCAGGTCGGGAAAGCTCGGATGGGCCCCCACGGCCACCCGCTTCGCCACGCAGTGCCGGACGGTGGCGTCCATGATGCGCGGATCACCGGCATGGAACCCGCAGGCCACGTTGGCGGAGGTCAGCGTCTCCAGAAGGGCTTCGTCGTCGCCCATCGTGTAGGCGCCGAATCCCTCACCGAGATCGGCGACGAGATCAACCATGGGAGTCATGACGTCCTCCGGGAGGGAATGCGGGGATGGGGATGCTGGGCTGGGGATGCTGGGCTGGGGATGCGGGGAAGGAGATACCTGAAACGAGCTGCCCGAAGCGGATACGTGAACGGGGATACCTGAGGGGGATTACCTGAAGCGGGATGCCATCACGTCTTCGTGATATCCCGGAAAGGATCCGCGTTTCCCGGACGTAAAAAGTGATCGCGAGCGGGCGGAATCCCTCGGCACCGACTCACGTCGACCCGGCCGGGCGGTTCGACTCGGCCGGGCGGTTCCGGCTGGATGTTCCGCACAACTTAATGCGCTGCTCGCGTGACCGCCAATATGCATTCGATCTGGCGTTATCACAAACGGCTATGACCCACCTCACACCCGGGACTCGTCAGGGCTGTGCATCGCGGTGGCCCCTCCCTACGATGAGGCTCCGCTCCCCAGGGAAGGCCGCGCATGGACACCAGGCGTCTGTACTCGTTCATCAAGATCATCGACGCGGGGAGCATCACGCGGGCGGCCGACATCCTGCATATCGCGCAGCCCGCGCTCAGTCAGCAACTGTCGGCGCTGGAGGCGCAGTTCGGGCAGCAACTGCTGATCCGCAGCAAGCGTGGGGTCGCCCCGACGGAGGCGGGCCGGGCGCTGTACCGGCACGCTCAGTTGATCCTGCGCCAAGTGGACCTCGCGCACGCCGCCGTCGGGGCCTCCGGCCGGGCTCCCGCGGGCAGCGTGTCGGTGGGGCTCGCGCCGTACAGCCTGGGCGCGGCACTCGCGTTGCCGCTGCTCAAGAGCGTGCGCGAGCGCTATCCGGACATCCTGCTGCACATCAACGAGAACTTCGGCGGCGTGATCAGCGAAGCGATCATGACGGGCCGGATGGACATGGCGTTCATCTACGGGGCCGGGCCGCCGCGGGGTGTGCAGTTCGAGCCCGTACGTACGGAGGACCTGTTCCTGATCGGCGCACCCGGCGATACGGCGCCGTCGGGGCAGGGCGAGGTGAACCTGGCGGAACTGACGAGCGTGCCCCTGCTGCTCCCCAGCCGTATCCATACGATCCGGCAGGTCGTGGACGCCGCCTTCCAGCAGGCGTCGCTCCAGCTGAACGTGGTGGGCGAGGTCGAATCCGCGCTGACGCTCGTCAACGCCGTGGACGCGGGCCTGGGCGCGACGATCCTGCCCTGGTCGGCGGCGCGCGCCATCCTCGACGTGCGCTCCCTGTCCGTGCGCCGCATCGTGGACCCCGTCATCCAGGTCAAGCTGTCACTGGTCACCTCGGACAATCAGCCCCTCTCGGAGCCCGCCCTGGCGGTGCACGATCTCTTTCTCGAACTGATCACCACCTTTGACGGGTCCCCCGGCGGGATTCCGGCCGCCGGCGGGATTCCGGTCCCGGGCGAGAATCCGGCCGCCGCGAAGAATCCGGCCCCCGGGGAGAATCCGGCCCCCCGCGGAGAATAAGAATCGCCAATAGCGTCAGACGAATCCGCTATTTGTTTCCGGTGACCACCCCGGCTAGCTTTCTCGGAACCAGTCGCCCGGTGGACAACGCCCGGCTCGTCACCGGAGACCTCGTCCGTGGAGGCATAGATGAAAAGGCGTGTCCTGACCACCCGTGAAATCCTGCCCGGCCGCGGCCTGGAGCGCTTGTCCGAGGCCGCGGACGTGGTGGCCTGGCCCGGGGCCGCGAAGCCGGGATCCGGGGACCTCGCCGCGCTCGCCCCCGGGGCGAGTGGCGTTCTGGCGCTGGGGAACGACCCGGTGGACGGCGCGCTGATGGACGCGGCGGGTCCCTCGCTGCGTGTCATCTCGCTGGCGAGCATGGGTTTCGACCAGGTCGACCGGGCCGCCGCGGCCGAGCGCGGCATCGTCGTCACCCACACCCCCCGCGTGCTCGCGGAGACCACCGCCGACCTCACCTTCGCCCTGATCCTGGCCGCCCGTCGTCGGCTCGGCGCCGCCGGAGCGAGCCTCGCGAACGGCTCCTGGGATCTGTTCCGGATGCACGACTACCTCGGCCTGGACGTTCACGCGGCCACTCTCGGTCTGATCGGCTACGGACAGATCGGCCGGGCTGTGGCCCGCCGGGCCCACGGGTTCGGTATGCGCGTGCTCCACCACGACCCCTACGCCCCCGACGACGGCCTGTCGGCCTCGGTGGATCTGGCCACGCTGCTGGCCGAGTCCGACATCGTGTCGCTGCACGTGCCGCTCACCGAGGAGACGCGGCACCTGATCTCGGCCCGCGAACTGGCCGCGATGAAGCCCACGGCCACGCTCGTCAGCACCTCACGCGGCGGTGTCGTCGACGAGGAGGCCCTGCTCCAGGCCGTCCGGGACGGACGGTTGCACTCCGCCGGGCTCGACGTCTTCGAACGCGAGCCGATGGGAACGGAGTTGTCGCCGCTGGTGGCGGAGCCGCATATCGTCGCGCTGCCCCACATCGGGTCGGCCACCGAGGCCACGCGGGCCGCCATGGTCGACAGGGCGGTCGACAACATCCTCGACGTACTCGCCGGACGGCCCGCCAGGACCCCGCTCCCCGGCACCCCGGCGGTGCCGGGCACCCCCGCCGGCACCCCCGCCGCGCCCGCCGCCCATACCCCCACCGGCACAGCGGGCAACGCCGGAGCGCGCTCATGAGCCACCCGCTGTTCGACATCACCGGCAGGACAGCCCTGGTCACCGGCTCCAGCCGGGGCATCGGCAAGGCGCTGGCCAAGGGCCTGCTGGAGGCCGGCTGTACGGTCGTCCTCAACGGACGGAACATCACGGCCCTCCAGGCGACGGCCACGGAACTCGCGGCCTCCTTCGGGAACCGCGTACGGACCGCCGCCTTCGATGTGACGGACCCGGCGGCCGTCAGCGCCGCCATCGCTCGCATCGAGGAGGAGACCGGGCCGATCGACATCCTGGTGAACAACACCGGGGTCCAACAGCGCGCCTCCATCCTGGAGTTCACCGACGACGACTGGCACCGTCTCCTCGACACCAACCTCACCAGCGCCTTCCTGGTGGGACGCGAGGTCGCACGGCGGATGGCGCCCCGACGCCACGGCAAGATCATCAACATCTGCTCGCTGCAGAGCGAAGTGGTCAGGCCCGGTATCGCCGCCTACTCCGCCACCAAGGGCGGCCTGAAGATGCTCACCAAGGGCATGTGCGCCGACCTGGGCCCGCTGGGCATCCAGGTCAACGGCATCGGCCCCGGCTACTTCGCCACCGAACTCACCTCGGCGCTCGTGGCCGACGAGGAGTTCAGCGCCTGGGTCCGCGCGCGTACACCGGCGGGCCGCTGGGGCGCCGTCGAAGACCTCGTGGGCGCCCTCGTCTTCCTGTCCTCCCCCGCGTCCGACTTCGTCAACGGACAGGTGCTCTACGTCGACGGCGGCATGCTCTCCGTCCTGTGACGGACGCCGCAACGGAAGGAAGTCCACCATGCGAGCCTGCGTCGTCCACGCGGCGGGAGACCTCCGGGTCGAACACCGCTCCCCCGCCCCGCCCGGCCCCGGCCAGGTGACCGTCGCCGTCGCCCTCGGCGGAATCTGCGGATCGGATCTGCACTACTACCGTCACGGCAGGGTGGGCGACTTCACCGTACGGGAGCCCATGGTGCTCGGACACGAGGTCGTCGGCCATGTCGCCGCCCCGGGTTCCGACGGCGAGGGACCGGCCGTCGGAAGGCCGGTGGCCGTCCACCCCGCCACACCGTGCGACGACTGCCCCGAGTGCGCGGCGGGCCGCCGCAACATCTGCGCCAACGCCCGCTACCTCGGCAGCGCCGCCCGTACGCCCCACGTCCAGGGCGGCTTCGCCCAGCGCGTCACCGTCCCCGCGGCGCAGATCCGCCCGTTGCCGCCGGAACTCGATCTGCGCCGCGCCGTCCTGGCCGAACCCCTGTCGGTGGCCCTGCACGCCGTGCACCGGGCCGGTGACGTGACGGGCAAGCGGGTCCTGGTCACCGGCGCGGGCCCGATCGGCTGCCTGGTCACGGCCGTTCTGCGGCACAGGGGCGCCGCCGAGGTCGTCGTGAGCGACCTCCTCGACACCCCCCTGCGCATCGCCGCCGCGTCCGGAGCCACCGCGACGCTACGGGTGGGCGGTCCCGACGACGGCGCGTGGAGGGACCCGTTCGACATCGCCGTCGAGGCGTCCGGCGCGCCCGCGGGTCTGCGCGGCTGCGTCGAACGGGTGCGCCGCGGGGGCACCGTCGTACTCCTCGGTCTGCTGCCCCCAGGCGAGGTGCCCCTGCTGGGCAATACCGCCGTCACCCGCGAACTGCAGCTCCGGGGCGCCTTCCGCTTCGACTCCGAGTTCGACGAGGCGATCGGTCTGCTGGCCCAGGGCCTGCCCGTCGACGCGATCGTGACCCACACCTTCCCCCTCAGCGAGGCCCGCGCCGCCTTCGACATCGCCCACGACCGGGCCGTCGCCTCCAAGGTCCTCCTGGATCTGACGGGCGCCTGACGAAGGGGCTCGGGCCGCGGAAGCGCGGCTCGGCGGTTCTTGAGCCGCCCTCCGGGTCAGAGGCCGGGCCGGGAGCCGGCGCGCATGCGGTGCTCCGCCGCTTCCCTTTCCCGCCTCGGGGAGAACGGATCGCGGCGGGCGGCGACAGCGCGGCGGGTGTCTTCCGCCGTCAGGTCGCCGTTGATCGCCAGGGCGGCGCGTACACCCGAGGCGGCGGCTCCCACGACCTGCTCCATCAGATCCTTGGCGTTGCCCGCCACCCAAACGCCGGGCACGGCCGTCGCGCCGACCGGGTCGGCGGCGATGTACGAGCCGATCACCTCGCCGGCCCTCTCCTGCTGGACGGGGGTCAGGCCCAGGCCCGTGAGGAGGTCCGCGCGGGCGGTGAAGCGCGGTGCGACCACCAGGGCCCGGAGGGGAATCGTCCGTCCGCCGGCCAGGGTGACGCCGGTGAGCCGGTCGTCCGTCACCTCAAGGCCGGTCACCTCGCCGTCCACCACCGCGATGCCGCGGGCGGCGAGCTGCTCGTACTCCTCCTCGTCCGGCTCGGGCCCGGTGTGCAGGAACAACGTCACCTCATCGCTCCACTGCCGCCACATCAGTGCCTGGTGGGCGGCGAACGGGCCGGTGGCGAGGACGCCGAGCGGCTGGTCGCGTACCTCCCAGCCGTGGCAGTACGGGCAGTGCAGCACCTCGCGTCCCCACCGTTCGGCCAGGCCGGGCACCGGCGGCAGTTCGTCGACCAGGCCGGTGGTCACCAGCAGCCGCCGCGCCAGGACGGTCGTCCCGTCCGCCAGGGCGACTCGGAAGCCGCCGGTCTCCAGGCGCTCGGCCGCCACGGCGTCAGCCGTGATGATCTCGCCGCCGTAACCGGTCACCTCCGCGCGGCCTGCGGCCAGCAGCTCCGAAGGGGGTGTGCCGTCACGCGTCAGGAAGTTGTGGACGTGGGACGCCGGGGCGTTGCGCGGCCGGCCCCCGTCGATCACCAGTACCGACCGCCGCGCCCGCGCCAGGGCCAGCGCCCCGCTCAGCCCGGCCGCTCCCCCGCCCACGACCACGACGTCATGGCGGCGCTCCCCGGTCCTGGGGGTGATGATTCCGTTATGCCGTGTTTGATCATTCATATGCGCTATTACCTCCGTTCACTGGAGATGGTCCGCCCGTGCCGCGCTTTTGACAAACCAGCTTGCCGATTCGGCAAAGAAGGAGAGGGCCTCGTACCGGAGGCGCGTCCGGACGGAGGCGGGTGTCCGTTGTCAGTGGGCGCTGGCACCATGACCACATGAAGACCTACAACTGGCGCCCCTTCCTTGAGCGGTGGAGTGCGGACTGGCTCGACTCACCCGGCGCGCGGGAGCGTGGGGACATGGCCGAGACGGTCCTCCGGGACCGGTGGCTGGGGTTCCCGGCCGCCGGGGAGAACCGGATCGGTGAGCTGGAGGAGCGGTTGGGGGTGACGCTGCCGCCCACCTACCGCTCGTTTCTGGCGACCACCGACGGGTGGCGGCCCGCGGGGACGCCGGTCGGCCGGGTGGGCGCGGCGGAGGGCGTGCACTGGTACGGGGATCCGGACGGCCTTCAGGCGCTCCACGAGGGCGCGTTGACCGAGCATGCCTCAGAGGAGGAGGTGCTCAGGGCGGGTATGTGGGGCAGGGCGCTGCGGTTGTCCGCCGACCCCGCCGGGGTCGAGGTTCTCCTCGACCCCGGCGATCCGGACGCCGACGGGGAGTGGGCCGCCTATCTCCACCGGGGCGGGGCGGGCGGCGAACGGCCCGAGCGCCACGGGTCGTTCATGGATCTCATGCAGGCCCTGTTCCGGGAGTTCCACCGCGCGCACGCGGACACGCCCGGGTTCGCGAACGAGACGACGCGCGAGCTCGACGCCGATGTCGAGGAGGCCCGGCTGGCGTGTCTGGACGGCGAGGACATCGACGGCGCGCTCGAACTGCTCAGCGAGGCGGCCGAGTGCGGCCGGCCCCGGGCCCAGGCGCTGCGGGTGCAGTTGGAGGCGATGCTGAACGGCGGGGGTGGGGCCGGCGTCCGGGCCGGGGTCGCGGTTGGCGTCCGGGCCGGGGTCGGGGTCGGCGTCCGGGCCGGGGTCGCGGTCGGCGGATCGCCGGCTTCCTGTGTCGTCGGGCGGCTGGACGATCCGCTGTACGCGCGCGAGCTTCTGCCGCTGGCCGCGCTGGACCACCTCCGGGCGGGCCTGGCGGACGGGGCGGGCCATGACGAGGCGGAGTTCCTCCGGTCCTCCGACGGACATGGCCATGACGGGGACGACCGGAAGCAGGCGCTGGCCCTGCTGCGGGAGATCGATGAGCGGACGTTCCGCTACGAGGCTCCCGGGCCCTTCGGCGACGCGGTCGCCTCGGCGCGTGAACAGGCACGCTGGGGCGATACGGACGGCGCGTGGCGCACGGTGGCGGGTGCCGTGGCCGACTGGGAGCCGTACGGCGAGGACCACCTGGCTCCCGTCGGGCTGCTCGCCGATCCGCTCCTCGGGCCGGTGATCACCGCGGAGCGCGGGCGGTACCTCCTGGAGACGCCCCGTGCCGGTGCCGGTGGCGGCCGGAGCACGGCGAACGGCGGCGGGGAGCGGGAGGCCGCCCGGGTGAGAGCGGACGGGCTCGGCTGGCTCGCCGAGGACACCGGGCCTTCGGCACCGGACGCCTACCGCTTCGTCCTCGTCCACGGCGTCCCGCCGCGGGAGCTGGCCGAACGGATCGGCCGCGGACCGCTGCTGGCGCCGTGCGACGAGTCGGAGGCGGGACAGGCGATACGCATCGGATCGTGCGGGGACGGGGGTGAAGGTAAGGGAACGAGCGAGGAGAACTGGAGCTTCGCGTTCGAGAGCGGGCTGAACGGTACGGAACCAACGAGCGAGGCGCTGTCACGGGGCACGGAATCGGTGACGGTGT
This sequence comes from Streptomyces sp. NPDC039430, assembly GCF_055639435.1. NCBI lineage: Bacteria > Bacillati > Actinomycetota > Actinomycetes > Kitasatosporales > Streptomycetaceae > Streptomyces > Streptomyces sp. NPDC039430. Next base: position 327,584 of record NZ_JBVKAK010000001.1, read on the forward strand.
GGTGCGAGCGCGGCGGCCGGTCCGCGGCGCTCCCCGGCGTCTTCCACTTCTCCTACGCGGAGGACGGCGAGCGCGTGTACGGGTTCACCGTGCGCGACGGCGAGATCGAGGAGTGGGGGGAGATTCCTGACGCGCTCGCCCCCGGGCATCTCTTCCCGGACGCGGGGCCCGGCTGGGGCGAGGACGCGCACGACGAGGCGGACGACACCTCGGACGACGTCTCAAGCCTCAGCACGGGGGACAGTTGGGCCCTGGATCCCGATGACGAGTATGAGAGTCTCGACGCCATCGCGGGAGTGTTCGGCGTCTCCCTGCCACGCTTCGCGATCCGCCACGGACGGCTGCACGCGATCGCGCCGTCATGACCTCGGTCAGTACGACGGGGCATCCGCCGCCGTCGCCACGGCCGTTGGGCCCGCAGCGAACGGTGAACGGCATGACGGCGAGGTGCGATGGCGCCGGCGGGCGACCGACGACGAGCGTGCGGCAGCCCCGGTCCTGACCGGGTCTTGAGCTGACCGCTGGGGACCGACGATGCCCCGGCCCGGCTCCTTCCCCAGAGGCGGGGAGGGAAGCCGGGCGGAGCACAATGCCGGACTAGTACCGGAAACCCGGACTCGGACTCGGACTCGGACTCGGGCGCGAACCCGGGTCCGAGTCCGGGCCCTAGTCCGGACAGGCTCTATCCGATCAGGGTTCGCACCATGCGGCAGGTGGTGTCCGACGGCGGGTGGATCCCGATCCGGGCCGCCGTCCTCCGTATCCTGCCGTTGTTCGCGTTCGCCGGGTGGTACACGCCCGAGTCGAGCAGGGCGATGGCGAGGCGCATGGCCTTGAGGCGGCGGTTATGGGTCTCGTACCACTCACGGGGCTGACCCGCGGGCAGTGGCTTGCGCTTGAGGGCTGGCTGACTCTCGAAGGGTTTCGTCGGCATGGTGGCAACGGCCATCGGCGACCTCCCGGCGCGGTGGTTGTTCCCTCACGAACTACCTCCATTTTACCGCCCCCCACTGACAATCGCCCCTGGCCAGAGGCTATGTGAGCGGGTGAATCGGCCGGTCGGTCCGGCACCGGCCGACCGGGCCCCGGTGGGATCTCGAAGACACGTCCTAGACGTTCAACCGCTGCTCGGCCTCCGCCAGGATCTCCGTCAGCCGGAGCCCGAACCGTACGTCGCAGGCGTGCGGCCGGCCCGTACGGACCGACTCAAGCAGCGCGTCGGCCGCCGCCCCGAACGAGGTGACCGGGTCGCCCCAGTTCTCCGGCAGCGTCGCCGTGCCGTGCCGGCCCCGGAGTTCGATCCCCGTACCCGCGCCCGCCTTCGGCGCGCTCAGGCTCACCGCCACCGAGCTGGCCGCGCCGGACACATGACGCAGCACCAGGTGGGTGAGGTCCGGCTCGGTGCGTACCGCCGTCACCTCGGTCACGTCGCCGAGCACCGGGATCAGCACGGACAGCGCGTGCGGCCCGACGTCCCAGAGGCCGCCCTTCTCACGGCGCCAGGGGGAGTCGGCGTACGGGCTGGTCTCGCTGCCCGGCGAGTAGAGGGCGCCGAGCCAGTACGCGTGGGCGGTGAACCAGCCGCCCTTCGCGCTCTGCTCGCCGAGCCAGCCCACGGTGCCCGCCGCGAAGCGCAGCGTGCAGAAGACGACGGACGCGACCCCGCCGGCCGCCACCGCGTCCGCCACCTCGCGGGCGCCCGCCACGGTCGTCGCGACCGGTTTGTCCAGGAGGAGATGGCAGCCCGCCGCGGCGGCGCGCGCCGCGAGCGGGGCCTGGATGTCGGGCGGCAGGGCGAACGCGACGGCGTCGCTCTCGGCGAAGAGCGCGTCGAGGCCGACCTCGCCCGAGTGGGCCGTGGTGTCGTGGGCGGCGGCGAGAGCCGCGGCCGCCTCGGGGCGCCGCCCCCAGACGCCGCTGAGTTCGAGTCCGGGATGGGCGGCGAGTGCGGGGGCGTGGGTGCGCTCCGCCCAGGGGCCGGTGCCGAGGAGTCCGATGCGTAGCTTGCTCATGACGGCCAGTGTGCCGTGTCGGTGCTCGGGAGTCGGCGCTCACGAGTCGGCGGCGGTTTCGTCAGGGACGGTGCGTCAGGGACGGTGCGTCAAGGACGGTGCCGTCGAAGGCGGTACGTCGAGGGCGGCGCGAAAACCAGTGGGCGGGCGGGCAGGGGCCGGTGTTACGTTGCACAGGCCGGCCGCGGGCCTCCGGTGCGACTTCCGGGACGTGCCTCTGAAGCAGTGATTTCGCTGTTCGCGCCTCCATTCCCCGGCCGGCATCCATCCTCCGGGGGGAGAACCATGGCGGAGACCTTCGCCGATCTGATCGCGGCCGAGGACGTACTGCTCTTCGTGAACGCCGCCGTCACGGCGACGGGGCAGCGTGAGTTCCGTTCCGACGCTCGCGCCCAACGGCTCTCGCTCGGCTTCCTGCACGAGTACGTACGCGTCAACTACCGCCCGGTGTACGCCGCCGCGCTCGCGCTCGACATCAACGACCACAACGCCGCCCTGATCATCGAGCAGTTGCTGCGGACACCGGGCGAGGCGAGCGCGGAGGAGAAGCGCGCGGAGGGGCGGCTGATCGCGGCCCGGCTGACACGGCTGCCGCCGCAGCGCGTCTACCGGCTGTTCCGCAACCTGCGGGCCGCCGGGATCGGCAACCGCCGTACGCGCGCGATCCTGCGTGACTGGCTGGCGGCCCGGCCGGATCTGGCGCACGACGCGGTGAAGTACCGGGGCGGTCTCACGTCAGCGGCGCGCCACTTCCATCTGCCGCTCGGCCGTCCGGCACTGGGCCGTCCGGCACTCGGGCGTCCGGCACTCGGCAGCCCGTCGGACGGCAGCCCGCCGTTCGGCAGCCCGGCGCGCCGCGGCCCGGCGTCCGCGCCCCCTTCGGACGAGATCGGTGACTTCCTCTTCTCGCCCGGCCGCCGCGCGCGCTACGGCCACCGGCTCCTCGACGCGTACCGTCGCGCTCACTTCGAACAGGGCGCGCTCTACGAGCTGCCGTTCACCGTGGCCGAGGGGTTCGCGGCCAGGCACGGCATCGCGCGCGACGCGTTCCTGGAGCGGATCGGGCACCGGATGACCCGGCTGGAGCGGCTGCGGACGGAGCGCGCCGCGGGGACCGCACGCCGGACCGATCTGACCGTCATGCCGCTGACCCGGCTCGCGCTGTACGTCCTGTCACTGGCGCCGGACGAGCGGGTCGCCCGCCGGGCCGGGCTGACGCGCGCGCTGCGTACGGCGGCGCTGCGCGTGGCCGGGCCGCACCGCCACACCTGGGGGCGCGTCGCCGCCGTACTGGACGACAGCTACTCCTCGTCCGGCTCGGGCGAGAAGCGCCGCCGTCCGCTCGGGACCGCTCTGGCCTGCCACTTTCTGTTGGAGGCGCTGGCGGCGCCGGGGGCGTACGCCGCGTTCTGGACCTCGGGAGGCACCGATCCGCTTCTGGTGCGCCCCTACGGACCGACGCCGCTCGGCACCCGGATCATCGACGCGCTTGAGTTCGCGCCCGACCGGCTCGTCATCGTCTCGGACGGCTGGGACAACGCCCCTCCGGGGCTGGCGGGGGAAGTGCTCCGGGTCTGGCGTACCCGGCTCGACCGGGAGGGGAGGACGAGTGTGGTTCATCTGAACCCTGTATACGACGCGGACGGATTTGACGTACGCCGGCTGTCCGCGAGCGTCCCGACGGCGGGGATACGGGACGCCGAGGATCTGCCGGCGCTGGTGGAGATCGCGCAGTTCGCGGAGGGCCGTACGGGACTGGCCGAACTGCGGGCGTATCTGGACGGGCGCGTACGGCGGTTCGTGGACGACGATCTGTTCTGCCGCTTTCCCGGTGAGACGGCTGAGACGGCTGAGACGGGTGAGCCGGATGAGCCGGACGATACGGACGAGAGGGGCGAGAGGGGCGAGAGGGGCGATACGAACGAGAGGGACGAGCCGGCTTCCGACTCGACGGCGCCGGAGGGGCGATCACGATGACCCGGCTCGATCTCACCGGCCTGACCACGCGTCCCGCCCAGGTCTGGGGCGGTGTCCGTCTCGTGCCCCTGGTGCGCGAGGAGCCGATGCCCGGTCTGCGGCTGCACCCCGAGATCTACGGCGCCTTCGGCGAGGTCCAGGTGGCTCCGCGCACCCGTTATGTCTCGTACATTCCGCACGGATTCGTCGCCGACTGGTCGGGCGACGGCGGCCAGGAAGCCGCGTACGGCACCCAGTTCGCCCCCCGGAACGGCGAGGCCCGGAACGGCAACGCCGGCGAGAACGGCGCGGCCCAGGAAGACTTCCGGCCCGAGACCGTGCCCGTACGCCGTCACCACCGGATGGTGAAGCGCGCGAAAGCCCGGAAGGGCGGTGCCGGAAGGAACGGCGCCGGAAAGAGCGCCTCGACCACCCGTTGCCGGTTCCTGCCGCTCCATCTGGCGATGGAGGGCTATCTCGCGCTGCACTTCGGCGGACCGTCCATCGCCTGGGACGAGTGGTCCCGGCAGGCGGTACAGCAGGGGCTGTCGCCGCGCGCCGAGGACGCCTGTCTCGGCCTGAGTGTCCGGGGGCTCGCGGACGCGCTGCGCGTGTTCGAGATCCATCCCGGGCAGTGCGGGGTGATGGTGTACACGGCGGATTCGCTCGCCGCCGCGTTCGTCGTGCCGCACCCCGAGGACTACCGCCTTCTGCACCCGACACTCTTGCAGGACATGTACGGGGAACTGGTGTACCAGTACGCGTTCTTCGGGGGCCCGGTGCCGGAGTTCGAGGCGCGCGTCCGCGACGGGCGGTGGCTGGAGACGCTGGCCGATCTGCGGGCGGCGGCGCGGGCGCAGGAGCGGGCGTGGAGCGAGGCGCACGAGGCACTGTTCGCCCGTGAACTCCTCACCACGTCCTACTCCTTCGAACGGGTGTACCGCATGGGCTCGTACGAACTGCACCGCTTCCTGCCGCCGTTCCACCGGCCCGGCGCCGGGACGCCGGAGACGGAGCAGCACATCGGTGAACTCATCAGCGACCACAAGGGCCGTACGGCGTATCTCAAGACGTTCCGGCTGTCGGACGCGCAGATCAGACGCGGGCATCTGCTGAGCCGGCTGGCGGCCCACGACTGGCGGCTGGACCGTACGGCCGAGGCGCTGGGCACCACCCACGCCGAACTGGTGCGCAGGATCGACGCCGCCGGATTCGGCGCGCTGCTGAAGCGAAAGAACTGAAACAACCGGGACGACGGAAACAGAGGGAAACGAAACACAGGAAACCTGAGTAACGCGTGGTTCACAGAAGGGCAACAGCCGGGAAATCGCGGATTGCGAAGCTTCGGGACATACCTGCTGCACCCGCAAAGGATGAGGCCCGTGACCTTCAAGGCTGAGTACATCTGGATCGACGGCACCGAGCCGACCGCCAAGCTGCGCTCGAAGACGAAGATCCTCAACGATGGCGCGGAGCTGCCCATCTGGGGCTTCGACGGGTCGAGCACCAACCAGGCCGAGGGCCACGCCTCCGACCGGGTGCTCAAGCCGGTCTTCTCCTGCCCCGACCCGATCCGGGGTGGCGATGACGTCCTCGTCATGTGCGAGGTCCTGAACATCGACATGACGCCGCACGAGTCCAACACGCGTGCGGCGCTGACCGAGGTCGCGGGGCGGTTCGCGGGCCAGGAGCCGATCTTCGGCATCGAGCAGGAGTACACCTTCTTCAAGGGCGCCCGTCCGCTGGGCTTCCCCGAGGGCGGTTTCCCGGCCGCTCAGGGCGGCTACTACTGCGGTGTCGGCTCGGACGAGATCTTCGGCCGTGACATCGTCGAGGCGCACCTCGACAACTGCCTCAAGGCGGGTCTGGGCATCTCCGGCATCAACGCCGAGGTCATGCCGGGACAGTGGGAGTTCCAGGTCGGCCCGCTGGCGCCGCTGGAGGTGGCGGACCAGCTGTGGATCGCCCGCTGGCTGCTCTACCGCACCGCCGAGGACTTCGACGTGTCCGCGACGCTCGACCCGAAGCCGGTGAAGGGCGACTGGAACGGCGCGGGCGCGCACACCAACTTCTCGACCAAGGCGATGCGCGAGGGGTACGACGCGATCATCACCGCGTGCGAGTCGCTCGGCGAGGGCTCGAAGCCGCTGGACCACGTCAAGAACTACGGCGCGGGCATCGACGACCGGCTGACCGGACTGCACGAGACCGCCCCGTGGAACGAGTACAGCTACGGCGTCTCCGACCGCGGCGCATCGGTCCGTATCCCGTGGCAGGTCGAGCAGGAGGGCAAGGGGTACATCGAGGACCGCCGCCCGAACGCCAACGTCGACCCGTACGTGGTGACGCGGCTGATCGTCGACACCTGCTGCTCCGCGCTGGAGAAGGCCGGCCAGGTCTGACCCGTCGGCCCGCCCGTACTCAGCTCACCGCACTCCGCGAGGGGGCGGCCGCCACCCGGCGGCCGCCCCCTCGTCGCGTCCGCCAGGCCACGGCGCGCGGTGCCGGCTGCTCCCGCGCCCGCGCCCCCGCGCCCTCGCCCGCGCCCCCGCGCCCCCGCCCGCCCCCGGTGAGTGAGCCGGCCGGCACGCGCGGTGAGCCTGCCGTCGCGCGTCCGCGGCCCGCCACTGTGTCGGCTGTCACGGGCCCCCGCCGTATCGACAGCCGAAAGGGACCTGCTGCGCCCCTCCGCTATCTGCTTCAATGGGGACATGGCCAGCTTCCAGCACCCCGCGACAGGTCGCTCCGACCTGGAGCCGTTCTGGCCGTCCCGGCAGCATCACGACTTCGACCGGGTGTGTTGCCGCGCGAGGAACGCGTCGGCCCTCTAAAGCCTTTCCGGCCTTCGGCCGCCGCGCATGACGTACATCCCGTCCGTCCTGTCGATTCGACGAATCCTCCGCGCGAAAGAGCTGACCTCCCATGGCGAATCCCCGCCCCTTCTCCTCCGCGTCCGCGCCGGCGACCGCCACCGCGACCGCTGCCGCCTTGAACCAGAAGCAGGCCACGCCCGGCCGGCACCGGCTCCGGGCCGTCGACCGCGACGAGACCGCCCCGGTCGCCGCCCGGCCTGCTCTCCCGACGCTCCCGAATCTCCCGGCGGGCGTCACGGCCGGGCAGGTCGTGGACTTCCTGCCGCCCGGCGCGACCTGGCTGCCCGCGCCCCAGCACGCCCTGCCCTCGCTGCCGGGACAGCCGCCGATGGTCGGCTACCTCGTCCTCGTACCGGCCGATCAGCACGCGGCGGTGCTCGCGGCGGCCTCGGCGCCCTACCTCGCCACCACGGAGACCGCGGGCGACGGCCCCGGTACGGGCACGGAAGGCGCCGGTACCGGCTCCCGGGCCGCCGGCGGCGGCCCCGTCTCGATCGACAGCGTCCGGCGGACCGCCGTCGTGGACGGCGAGCAGCTCGACCTCACCTATCTCGAATTCGAGCTGCTCGCGCATCTGGTGGCCCATCCCCACCGGGTGCACACCCGCGACCAGTTGGTGACCACGGTCTGGGGCTACGGGCATGTGGGCGACGGCCGCACCGTCGACGTCCATGTGGCGCGGCTGCGCCGGAAGCTGGGGGCCGCCCACCGCCACAGCATCAAGACCGTACGGCGGGTCGGGTACAAGTACACGCCCTGAAAGGGGTCTGGACGAGCGAGTCCAGGCGGGGGAACCCTGGCCGGGCCGGCAGGGCTCCCCCGCGATTCCGTCAGGTACGAGCCGTATCGGCCGTATCGGCCGTACGGGCCGCACCGGCCTTACGCGCGCGGACACGGGTCCGCAGGGCGAGCAAGGCGTCCAGGACGAGGAAGGCCAGCAGGCTGATGCCCAGCAGCGGCAGGAACCAGCCGATCAGTGCCACGGCCGCCGCGAGCGGCAGCAGCACGGTGACGGGCACCTTGCGCCAGGCACCGCGCGGTATGGGCCTGCCCGCGCTCAGCTTCCGCTCCTTGGTGGGTCTGCGCAGCCACCACATCCGGTAGCCCCAGCAGATGATGAGGATCAGCGAGAGGGCGAGCGCCGCGAGCGCCAGCTGATTGGTGACGCCGAGGAAGAGGCCCATATGGGCGTCGATGCCGAAGCGGGTCAGCTGGGCGAGCAACGGGTAGTCGGCGAAGCGCAGTTCGTCCATGAGAACGCCGGTGGCGGGATCGATGGCGACCGAGTCGAGCCGTACGGGGAACTGGGTGTCGGTCTGCGCGACCACATAGCCGGTGCCCTCCGTCGGCAGGGTCACCGAGACCGGTCCGTCGAGACCGGCCTGGCGGGCGGCGACGACCACCAGATCGATGCCGATGTCCCCGCCGGCCATGCCCTCCATGCCCGGCATGTTCTCCATGCCCGGCATCGACTCGTGCCCCTCGTGGCCGCCGCCGCCCGCGCCGCCGGTGCCCCCTTCGAGCGCGGCGGAGACGGTGGGAGTGCCACCGCCCAGCTGGTCCTTGACCGAGCCGATGTTCTCGCCCGCGTACGTGGACCAGGTCAGCCCGGTGGCGGAGAGCAGCACCAGCCCGGTCACGGCCCACAGTCCGACGGAACCGTGCAGGGAGAGCGTTCTGCGCCGGCCGGTGGCCCCGCGCTCGGGGGTGAGGAGCGCGCGCTTCGAGGTGCGTGTACGGGCGAGCCAGAGCAGCACGCCGCCGAGGGCCACCACCCACAGCCAGCTGGCGGCGAGTTCGCTGTAGACGCGTCCGGGCTCGCCGAGCAGCAGATGGCGGTGCAGCTCGGATATCCAGGTGCGCAGCGGCAGAGCGCCCGAACTGCCGTAGGTGGTCAGTTCTCCCCGTACCTCCGCGGTGTACGGATCGACGAAGACGGCGAGGGACTTGCTCTCCTCGGCGTCGGGCGTGCTCATCAGGACGCGGGTGGTCGCGCCGTCCTCGGACGGCAGGCGTACGGAAGTGATGGTGCCGTCCGGGCGGGCGGCGCGGGCGGCTTCGAGCTGTTCGGAGAGCGGGAGGGCGCGGTCGCCGACCGGGACCCGCAGCTCGTGGCGGTAGAGGACCTTCTCCGCCTGGAAGGAGAGCGCGTAGAGGAAGCCGCTGGTGGCGGCGATCAGCAGCAGCGGGGCGATGAGCAGGCCCGCGTAGAAGTGGAGCCGCAGTACGAGGGGGCGCAGGGCACCCCAGAGGGAGGGGGTGCCGGTACTGGCGCTGGTGCCCCCTGCGTCCGGGGTGGTCGGCCGGTCGTCGGTCGCGGGCCCCTGTACGGGGTCGTCAATGGCCATGACTGTCCTAGGTGTTGGCGTGGGCATGGGGAAGCGGACCCCGGGGCCGCCCTGCCTGCCTAAGGTCGGACAGTGATGATGAGGGCCGTCGCCGGGGCCGTGGCGCGAGAGCTACGAGGCACCGGCGGGCCCCTCCGCGACAGCGTGTGCGCGAGAACGACGCCCCGGAAGCGGTGCGCCGAGGGAGCGTCGGCGGCGGCTCGTACCGCCCCAGCCGACCGGGGCGCGACGGGCGGCCGGGCCGTGGTCAGCAGCAGCCGGAGCGGGGAGAAGGCCAGGGCGCCGAGGGCGGTCGCGAGCCGGAAGAGCGCGGCTTCGCCCCGGGCCAGCCAGAGCGCGCAGACGGCCGCGGCGAGGAGATGGGCGGCGACCATCCCCACCGGTCCGTCCAGGCCGAAGGGGACGGCGGTGTCGATGGGGAGGACGCCGGTCCCGGGGCCCTCCCCCATCGTTAGGCCCGTGCCCGTGCCCGTGCCCGTGCCGACGCCCATGTCCATGCCGGTGCCTGTGCTGCCCGTGCCGCCGCCCATGCCCGTACCGGGGGTGGTGCCGGTGCCATGAGGTGTGTGGCCCGCCGACCCGGCACCGGAACCACCGAACGGCAGCGCTCCGGCGAAGATCAGATGCAGTCCGCCCTGGACGGTGAGCAGCCCGGCCCCGATCGAGCGGAATCCGCGCCGCCGCCCACCCGCGAGCCAGGCCACGCCCGTGGTCACCCCGAACGCCGTCCACAGCACGCCGAGCGGGATCTCATGCCCGGATGTGAACGAATGCCCCACCGCCGCCAGAGTCACGCATACCGCGGCGAACGCGGCGGCCCTCAGGGCGCGTATCGGTGATCCGGCGTCTGTCATGGTGCGCACATGCTGCCATCCTCACGGGTGCGTAGGGCAGGTCCGGGGTCCCACGATTCTTCTGGCAGCGAATTCGGCTGCCCCGGAAGCGGGCGCGCGGGCACAGTCGGTGCCATGAGACTCCTGATCCTGGGTGGTACGGAATTCGTCGGCCGGGCGGTCACGGAGGCGGCGCTCGCCCGTGGTTGGCGGGTGACCGTCTTCCACCGGGGCCGGCACGAAGCCCCGGCCGGTGTGACCACCCTGCGCGGCGATCGCACCGCGCCCGGCGGTCTCGCGGCCCTCTCGGACGCAGTCGGCACCTGGGACGCGGTCGTCGACACCTGGTCGGCCGCGCCGTCGGCGGTGCTCTCCTCGGCCCGGCTGCTGGCGGAGCGCGTCGGGCGGTACGCGTACGTCTCCAGCCGCTCCGTGTACGCGAGCCCCGCCCCGGCCGGGCTCCCGGAGGACGGCCCTCTGGTGGAGGGCGCCTCCGCGGCGGCCGGGCGCACCGCGTACCCCCAGGACAAGCGGGGCGGCGAGCTGGCCGCCGAGGCGGTCTTCGGCGACCGCGCCCTGCTGGTCCGCGCCGGGCTGATCCTCGGGCCCGGGGAGAACATCGGCCGGCTGCCGTGGTGGCTGGGGCGGATCGCCCGGGGCGGCCCCGTACTGGCGCCGGGGCCGCGCGACAACCCCTTGCAGTACATCGACGCGCGTGACCTCGCCGAATGGACCCTGGACGCCGTACGGGACGGCCTGGGCGGCCCGTACAACCTGGTGAGCCCCGCCGGGCACACCAGCATGGGTGAGCTGCTCGACGCCTGCGTCCGCGTCACCGGATCCGACGCCGAACTGCGCTGGACGGACCCCGGCACGATCCTCGCGGCGGGGATCGAGCCCTGGACGGACCTGCCGGTCTGGATCCCGCCGGGCGCGATGCACGACACCATGCACGGCAGCGATGTCTCCAAGGCGCTTGCCACGGGCCTGCGCTGCCGCCCGGTGGCCGAGACGGTCGCGGACACCTGGTCCTGGCTCGCCTCGATCGGCGGCCGGGCCCCCCAGCGCCCGGACCGCCCGCCGGTCGGGCTGGCACCGGAGCTGGAGGCCACGGTCCTCTCCCCTCGGGGCGACAGCTAAGGGCTGTCGCGCAGGGCGTGTCGCGCAGGGAAAGGCCCGCCCGGTCCGCGACGCCCTACGGGCGGACGGCGCTGCTTCCGTGACCCGCCGACCCGCCCTGGACGGCCCCCGTCCGCCCCTCCGTCGCCGCGGTCAGCGCGCGCCGCAGCCTGGCTATCCCGTGGTGCCAGGCGCCGTCCTCGCCGTCCGCCCTGACCCAGCGGTCGCGCACCTCGGATCCGGCCACGCCCACCCGGTCCAGGGCCAGGAGCGCCAGCTCTCTCAGCTCCTCGGGGAGCCGGGGCAACGGCTCCTCCGGGCCGTACACCGACTCCACGGCCGGCCCGCCGGGGCACTGCGCCGCGACCAGCGCGGCCGCGGCGACGGCGACCGCCCCCACATCACCGTCCAGCGAACCGCCCGCACCGCCCGCACCATCCCCACCGACCAGCGAACCGCCCGCACCGTCCCCGTCGTCCGGCGAACCCCCTGCTCCGTCCCCCTCATCCGTACCGATCGCGCGCAGCAGAGCCGCCCGCACGATCTCCGTGCGCTGCTCGACGGTCACTTCGTCCAGGTCGGCCGAGAAGTCCACCGCTGCGTCGTTGTCGAAGTGGCCGGTGTCCCACGTGCCCATGGTCTGCCCCCTGGTTGTTCAATTTCGGTCGTTCACCCGCGGTCGTCGCACATCGGTCGATCAACGTTCCGCACACCCCGTTGCACCGATCGTGCCAGGTGCCACTGACAATGCCCGCTCGGCCCGACCGGGGTGTACCCAGCACCACCCAGGAACGGGGGCCGACCGGCTGCCCCCGCCGGGCCCGTGCCGGTCAGACTGATGCCAGGTCCGGGGGTCGGGCCGCCGGAGGGCCGTCGGGCCGTCCGGGCCGCGAAGGGGAGAAGACGCCATGGACAGCAGTACGAAGAGGCCGGGCCCGTTGGTGTCGGCCGGGCGGGGACTGATGCTGTCGGTCGTCTCCCTCGCCGGATCGATCATCCTCTTCGTGCTGTCGGTGCTCTCCCTCGCCTTCATCGTGCTGGGCTTCGGGGTCTTCACCACCCCCTGGGTACTGACGCTGGTCAGGGCACATGCCAATCAGCGCCGGCTGCTGGCCGCGCGGTGGTCGGGCGTGCGTATCCCCGTCCCGTACCGGTCCTTCCCCGCGGACGCGCGCACCGGTGTCACCGGCCGGGTGGAGCGCTGCTCCCTGATGCTGAAGGACCCGGCGACCTGGCGCGATCTCCAGTGGCTGGTGGTCGACATGACGGCGGGCTTCTTCACCGCCCTGCTGTCCTGCGCCCTGCTCCTCTACGCGGTGGAGGGGTTCGTCCTCGCCGCGGGCCTGTGGCGGGTGTTCGAGAACGACCGCTACTGGTACGCGTTCGTCCCGGTCAGCAGCCAGACGACCGGTCTCGCCGCGGCGGCCCTCGGCGCGGTCCTGTTCGGACTCGCGCTGCGCTACAACGCGGACCTGCTGCGCGGCCACTTCCTGCTGGCCAGGACGCTCCTCGCACCCGGCAGCGACCAGGAGATGGCGCTGCGGATCGAGCGGCTCACCGAGTCCCGGCACGACGCGGTGGACACCTCCGCCGCCGAACTGCGCCGTATCGAGCGCGATCTGCACGACGGCGCGCAGGCCAGGCTGGTCGCCGTGGGCATGGATCTGGGCACCGTCGAGGCGCTCATCGAGAAGGACCCGGCCAGGGCCAAGGCGCTGCTCGGCAAGGCCCGGCAGTCCTCCGCCGAGGCACTCACCGAACTGCGCGATCTCGTACGGGGCATCCATCCGCCCGTACTGGCCGAGCGCGGTCTCGGGGACGCCGTGAAGGCGCTGGCGCTGCGGCTGCCGGTGGAGACCGAGGTACGGGTGGAGCTGACGGGGCGTGCCTCCGCGCCGGTCGAATCGGCCGCGTACTTCGCGGTGAGCGAGGCGCTGGCCAATGTGATCAAGCACTCGGGCGCGGACCGGGTCTGGGTCGATGTCTCGCACACCAGGGGGATGCTGAAGATCGCCGTCACGGACAACGGCGGCGGGGGCGCGGCGATCGGAACCGGCTCGGGGCTGAGCGGGCTCGAACGCCGACTCGGTACATTCGACGGCGTCCTGGCCGTCAGCAGCCCAGCGGGCGGTCCCACCATGGTCACCATGGAGATCCCTTGCGAGTTGTCCTAGCCGAAGATCTCTTCCTGCTGCGCGACGGTCTGGTGCGGATGCTGGAGGCATTCGGCTTCGAGATCCTGGCGGCGGTCGAGAGCGGGCCCGAACTGACCAGGGCCCTGGCGGAGCTGGAGCCGGATGTCGCCGTGGTCGACGTCCGGCTTCCGCCGTCCCACACGGATGAGGGCCTGCAGTGCGCGCTCGCGGCACGGCGCGCCAGGCCCGGTCTGCCGGTCCTCGTACTGTCCCAGCACGTCGAGCAGTTGTACGCGCGCGAGCTGCTGGCGGACGGCAACGGCGGCATCGGCTATCTGCTGAAGGACCGGGTCTTCGACGCGGACCAGTTCATCGACGCGGTGCGCCGGGTCGCGGCGGGGGGTACGGCGATGGATCCCCAGGTGATCTCGCAGTTGCTCTCCCGGCGGGCGCAGGACAAACCGATCGGCGGGCTGACTCCGCGCGAGCGCGAGGTGATGGAGCTGGTGGCGCAGGGCCGGTCGAACGCCGCCATCGCCGCCCAACTCGTCGTCACGGAGCGGGCGGTGGCCAAGCACACCTCGAACATCTTCGCCAAGCTGGATCTGCCGGTGTCGGACGACGACAACCGCCGGGTACTGGCGGTTCTCGCCTATCTGGACCACGGCAGGTGATTGGAGGGCATCCGCCCGGTTTGGCGCTGGAGATTTCTATGAATTCCGCCGGCGGCTGAACACCCCTCAAGCGAGGTCCGTATGGAACGGAGCGCTTCGATTCTCCCCTGCCGCGCTTTCCCGTAACCGGCGACGAAGCTTGAGGAGTTCCATGCCACGCACATCGAGAAAACGCTCCACACTGGCGAACCGGGCGATCGTCGCCTCGGCCGCCTTGCTCCTGGGCGGGGGTGGGCTGGTAGCGGTCAATGTCTACGCATCCGCGGGTGAGGGCGATTCCCACCGGTCCGCCCCAGGGACCCAGAACGCCGGACAGTGGATGTCGACCATCGACTGCCCGGATGTGGCGACCCGGGATCAGCTGACGAATGTGCCGGAGGCGGCGCGTCCCGAGGTCGACCGGAATCTTGCCCTCATCGACAGCCAGATCACCGAGGCGTACAAACGGTTCGCCGATGAGAGGGCCCAGATCCAGCGTGATCCGGGATTCGCCGACAATGCCATTCTCAATCCGCTGAAGGACAAGCGGGCGGCGACCCTTGAGCGGATCGCCCTGTCGATCGGCAGGGTGGCGGAGCGGCCGCAGGGGCTGGAGGGTCTCGCGCCCTGCACCCTGCGCGCGCAGGGCGGCCAGGGCCAGAACGGCGGTCAGCAAGGTCAGAACGGCGGTCAGCAGGGCCAGAACGGCGGCCAGGACCAAGGGCAGAACGGCGGTCAGGACGGCGGCCAGGGCGACGGACAGAACGGTGGCCAGGACGGCGGCCAGGACGGCGGCGGTCAGAACGGGGGCGGTCAGGCGGGCAACGGCCCCGAGGCCTCCGACTTCGTCGACATCACCACCGTCCAGCCGAATGTGAAGAAGGCCAGAACCGCGCGCGGCGGCTCGAAGGGCACCTTCAGCACCAATTGCGGGGTCAACGAGGCCGGAAAGTTCAATTCGGACAATGTCATCGTCGCCCCAGGTGTGAGCAATGGCGCTCACCATATGCACGACTATGTCGGCAACCAGGCCAATGACGCGTTCGCGACCAACGACTCCCTCGCGGCCGGTGAGACCAGCTGCCGTAATCAGGGCGACAAGTCCACGTATTACTGGCCGGTGCTGCGTCTCCAGAACGGTCAGAACGAAGCCGACGCCAATGCGGACGGCGGCGGCAAGGAGGGAAATGTCGGCGAGATCCAGACGCCCTCCCAGGTGACCCTGACCTTCGCCGGCAGCCCGAAGTCCAAGGTCACCGCCATGCCGCGGTTCCTGCGGATCATCACGGGTGACGCCAAGGCGTTCACCAATGGCGACGCCAACGCGAATGCCTCATGGAGCTGCACCGGATTCGAGAACCGCCAGCTCAAGGACAAATACCCGATCTGCCCCGAGGGCAGCCAGGTGGTCCGCAGCTTCAAGTTCCAGAGCTGCTGGGACGGTCAGAACGTCGACAGCGCCAACCACCGCACCCATGTGGCGTTCGCCGATCAGAACGGCCGCTGCCAGAACGGCTTCAAGGCGATCCCGCAGCTCCAGCAGCGCGTGGTGTACGACGTACCGCCGGGGCCCGGCTTCGCCGTGGACTCCTTCCCCGAGCAGCTGCACAAGCCCGTCACCGACCATGGCGACTTCATCAACGTCTTCGACGACAACCTGATGAAGAAGGTCGTGAACTGCGTCAACGGCGGACGCACGTGCAAGTGAGCCAACGGCCCGCGGGCCGCTGACCCAGACCCGGGGGCCCCGGCCCCGTCCCTGTCCGGGGCCCCCGCCTTCCGCCTCCTCGTCCCGTCCCGTCCCGTCCCCCCATATCCGCGCTGCGCGGTCAGCCCGTGTGGTGACCGGAGTGCTTCTCGTCTCCCCCACCGCCACCACTTCCCCCCGAGTGGTGCGACGAGCCGGCCTCCACGGTCCCGCCGAGCCGGCCGCGCAGCGCCGTCACCACCTTGTCGTCCCCGGCCGCGACCCACTTCCTGCCGACGAGATACGAACCGCCGTAGTCCTTGGCCTCGTTGATCCATTCGCGCAGACCGCGGTCGGTGGCGAAGGTGACCAGCACGTACTTCCCGTCGTCCGTCGCGCAGTTGCCCTGCCGCAACTCGTCGGCGTCGGTCTGGATGTCCGGCTCGCACTCCGCCTTGGAGGCGATCTGTTCGAGGCTCCCCGTCACCGTCTCCGGTGCCGTGGGAGCCTTTTCGCCGTTGCCGCCGCCGTTGCCTTCGTTGCCGCCGCAGCCCGCCGTCAGCGCCAGGGCCAGGGCCGCGAGCACCACCAGGGATCGTTCTGTACGCATGCGGCCATCGTCTCCCGGGACCCGGTCGCCGCGCGGCGGAACGGCCGGATTCCGGGGTGACCATCGGACCAATCGCTCGTTCTGCTCAACGTGCCCCCAGACAGCGCCGTCACCGCCTCGACCACCACCTCCGCAGCCGTACCCGCGGAGACGTCCGTGTCCGGCGCGGCTCCCGTATCCGGCGCGGCTCCCCTCGCCGTCCTCGGTGTCGAGCAGGCCGAGGCGGCGCTCGTCGAGCACTACACCCGTCTCGTACGCCTCGCGTATCTCGTGCTGCCGCCGTCACTCGGCCGCAACCGGCGCGTAGTGACCGCGCACGCGCTCGTGCAGCGCTCGCTCCCGCGCGGGCGTACGGCGGCGCGGTCCGCGATCCCCGCGCAGAGCCGCGCGGAAGCGGCCGGGGAGACCGGGGGCGCCGAGGATCCCGAGGGCGTCCGGAGCACCGGAACCGACGGCAGGACCGCGACCGGGGCGGGACGCGACCCCGGGTACGCGTACGTGCGCGAGCGCGTGCTGCGCCAGGCGCTCGACGCCGGGCGGCCGTTGCGCCGGCTCGCCCGGCCCCGGCTCGCCCAACTGCCTCCGCCGCTGCCGCGCGTCTGGGGGCTGCGGCTGTTCCCCCGCTCGGGCGGCGCCGATGAACTCGCCCTGGACCAGCGGCTCTCCGGCCTGTCGGGACCGGCTCGCGCGGCGTTCGCGCTGCGCGGTCTGGAACTGCTGACCGACGAGGAGGTACGCCGGCTGCTCCACGCGGCCGGGGCCGTGGACACGGAAACCGCGCTCGCCGAGGCGGCGGACGCCGCGGAGCAACGGATCGGTACGGCGGACCCCGTCGAGCTGTTGCGCTCGCCCGAGTTCGATCCCTGCTCGCTCCAGGCCAGGCCAACCGATCTGCTGCGCCGCCGCCAGTACGGCAGGGCCGCGCTGGCCGCCGCCGCGGCCCTGCTGGTCTGCGGGACGCTCCTCGGCCTGCCGGGCGGCTGGGGCCCGGACGACGACGCGGACTCCCCGTACGGCCACAACGCCGCGGTCGCGGCGGCCCTCGACCCCGCCAGGGTGCGGCGGATCGCGCCCGCCGCGTGGCAGACCTCCGCCCGTACGGACTTCTCCGTCTGGCCCGCGCGCGGGCCGCTGGCCGAGGACCACGCGCTGCTGCGCCGGGCGCTGACGGCCTGGGCCGCGCCCGGCGCGTCCGTACACATCTCGGCGACGCCCGCCACCCCTTCGGGACCGCCGATGGGCTCGCCGCAGCTGCTGTACGCGGGGACGGTCGACGCGGCGCGGGTGGTGCTCTTCCACGACGGCCTGCGGGTGGTGCGGTACGCGGAGCCCGCGGCCGGCGGCCAGGAGGTGGCCGCCCTCGACTTCGCGCGGGCCGACGGCGCGGACGCCGCCGCAGCGGCGGCGCTGGTCGTCGGCCGCTCGGACGGCGAGGTGCGCTATCTGACCGCGCCCTGGGTACGGAGCACGTCGGTCCGCGACCTGCTCGACCCGGCGGGGCCCGCGCGGCCCCTGCGGCGCGACGCGGACGGCGTGACCGATCCGCTGACCAGTCCGGCGATGGCCCAGGACTGCCGCTCCTGGGACACGCTTTCCGTACGGGACGACGGGGCGGTCCCCGGCCGCGAGGGGACGAGCAACGACGACGGCAGCGACGGCAGCGACGGCGCCACGGAACGGCTGCTCACCGATCTCGGCGAACTGACGCCCGCCCGGCTGACGTCGGGGCCGCCGTCGGCCCCCGGTGACGTATCGGCCCCGGCCGACCGCGCCGCCTGGGCCAGGACCGCCTGTCTGCTGCCCGCGATGCGGTCGCACGGCGTACGGTCCGTGAACTCCTGGCCGTACGCGCGGCAGCGGCTGCCGGAGTCCAACGGCACCGCGACCTGGCTCTGCACCCGCGCCGAGACCTGGCGGGGCACGGGAAGCCGGGTGCTCGCGCAGTTCCAGGCGCCCGCACGGACCGCGGCGCCCGGGGCCGTCGCCGCGCGCGCGGAGGACACACCGGCCTGCGGGGCACGGCAGTCACAGGTGCTGGCGGGCGTGCTGTGGAAGTCGCGGGGCGGGAAGTGGTACGTACTGGCCGCCGGGAGCGGGCGGTTGGGCTCGGTCGAGGTGTCGGGCGGGGTGCGGGGCAGCGCGCCCGGGAATCTGCTGGCGGTACGGGCGCGCGAGGGCGTACAGGCGGAGCTGTACGGCAAGGCTCCCGACGGGACGCGGGTGAACGCGCTGCGCTGACCGGGCCGCACGCTCATGAGCGCGGCCCCCGGACGCGATCGCGCGGCACCGGCCGGCCGGCCGCCCCCGCGCCCCCTCAGGGCAGCAGCAGCCAGTCCGCTCCCAGCGCGGCCACCAGCCCGGCGCCCAGCAGCCATGTGCCCAGCCGCGTACGGCCGTGCCGGCTCAGTTCGATCACCACACCGCAGAGGATCATCGCGAGCCCGTACACCCCGACCACCAGGACCGAGGTCCGTTCCGCGAGCCGCACCGCGAGCAGCGCGGCGAGACCGACCAGCAGCACCGACGCCAACGCGATCCGCACCGCGCGCGCCTGACGAGGCGTCAGTCCGCCCTCGTAGGGCTCCGGTACCGGCGTGTCCATGGCCTCGTCCTGGTCAGCTGCGCTCATGGCCCGGAGCGTAACGGACACCCCCCGGTGCCTGCCCGTTAGGCTGTTCGTATGACGACCGGGGTGCGCCGCAGGATGGGCGTGGAAGAGCGGAAGCAGCAGTTGATCGGCGTGGCGCTGGAACTGTTCAGCCGACGCTCCCCCGAGGACGTCTCGATCGACGAGATCGCGGCGGCCGCCGGTATCTCCCGTCCGCTCGTCTACCACTACTTCCCCGGCAAGCAGAGCCTGTACGAGGCCGCCGTGCGCCGGGCCGCCGACGATCTGGCGACCCGGTTCCTGGAGCCGCGCGAAGGGCCCCTCGGCGCGCGGCTGCTCCGCGTCATGGGGCGCTTCTTCGACTTCGTCGACGAGCACGGCGCCGGTTTCTTCGCCCTGATGCGCAGCGGTCCCGCCGTGGGTTCCTCCAGGGCCAACGCGATGATCGACGAGGTGCGGCAGGCCGCGTACGAACAGATCCTGGCCCATCTCGGGGTCGGGGACCCGCCCGCGCGGCTGGAGCTGGTCGTGCGGTCCTGGGTGTCGCTGGCCGAGACGACCGCGCTGATCTGGCTGGACGGGCGGCGCGTCCCGCGCGGTGAGCTGGAGTTGCAGCTGGTGCACGACTTCGCCGCGCTGGCGGCCGTGAGCGCCGCGTACGACGAGGAGATGGCGGCGATCCTGCTGCGGATCATCGCCGACGAGCCGGCCGACGGCGCGTTCGGCGATCTGCTCGGCCGCCTCACCGCGCTGAGTACGGGTCTGCCCGCCCAGCGGGCTCAGGTGTAGACGGCCTTCGTCGCACTGGCATTCGATCGACTCAGCCGAACGAGGGGCCGTCGCGCGGTCCCGGCTTCCTCAGGACCTCGCGCCGTTAGCTTGGTGCGTACATGCCCTGGAGGGATGGCGTCGGTTCGGGAGGAGAACGTGCCATGCGCGGTTTTTCCGTTGTCGCGTCAGCAGTCGCGGGAGCCATCGGCCTGACCCTGGGAGGCACCGCAGCGGCGGGGCCGCAAGGGCCGCGGATCGCCGAGCGCTATCTGAACCTGCACCAGTGCGTCTATGTCGGAAGCGGCGGGCACTACACGAACGTGCTGCCGAACACTGCGAACACCGCCTTCAACACGGGTACGAAGGCCGCCGGCACGCCGGACACGGCGCTCTCCTGCGGCCCGGGGAGCGGCGGCTGGAGGCCCGCGCCCGCCAATTCGGCGGTGAAGGCCCTCGACCTCACCGCCGGCCGGTATCTGAACCTGCACCAGTGCGTGTACTTCTCGGCCGGGCAGCACTACACAGCCGTGCTGCCGAACACCCCGAACGCCAACTTCAACACCGGCACCAACGTGTCCGACACCGCGGACACCCGGCTGAACTGCCGCCCCGGCGGCGGTGGCTGGACCCTTCTGTTGGCCAACTCCGCCGTCAGATCGTTCGATCTGGCAGGCAACCGTCACCTCAACCTGCACCAGTGCGTGTGGACTTCGGCCGGGATGTACTACATGGGTGTGCTGCCGAACACCCCGAATACCAACTTCAACACCGGCACCAACGCCTCCAACACCGCCAACACCCGGCTGAACTGCCGCCCCGGCGGCGGCGGTTGGTCGCTCAACAGCCTCGACTCGGCCTTCCGTTCCCTGGGCAGTTGAGAACGGGCGGTCGAGGACCTGCCGGGCCTCCTGGGACCCTTGGGTCTCCTGGGTCTCCTGGGTCTCCTGGGTCAGCGGAACTCCACCGTCACCTCGGTGAAGCCGAGGGAGCGCAGCAGGCCCTGGAGCATGCTGGTGGTGTTCTTCTCCGCCCGTACGGTGAGTTCGCTCTCCTTGGCCGCGTCCCCGATATGGCGGGCGGCGAGCTTGTTCACGGCGTGTTCGTCGGCCGGGTTGTCGGAGAAGAGGTCCCCGAGCCGGTCGAGCAGCCCTCGCTCCTTGGATACGGCGTACGAGCGCTCCGGATCGAGCGCGGGCTCGCCGAGCCGGGCGTGGGGCAGCCGGATCGTCGCGGCGGTGCGCTTCTCGTCGACCTGGACGCTCCGCTCGCCGATGCCGCTGAAGTCGACATAGGAGGAGACGGTGCCCGCGCCCACATAGAGGGTGCGGGTGCCGCGGATCGCGTCCGGCAGGAACTTGGCGTCCTTCTCCAGATCGACGACGACCTGGAAGTTGCCGGAGGCCGCCTCGTACCGGTCCAGGTCCTGGATGGATTCGAGCAGGGTCGGTCCCGTGCGGTCGGTGGTCTCCTCGCCGAAGAGATCACCGAACCCGGGCAGCAGATCGAGCCGGCTGCCCGCGAAGAGCAGCGCGGCCACGATGACGAGGGCGAGCGGCAGCCTGCCCCACCGGGACAGCCGCGTACGGCTCCGAGGCTTCTCCGGATGCGCTTCGGTGGACGTCATACCTACCGGGTTGCCCGTACGGCCGGGTTCACACCGGCGGACTCAGGCACCGGCGGGCTCCCACCGTCATCCGCGCACGCTCCCGAACCGGCGCTCCCGAACCGGCGCGCTCCCGGCCGCGTGCTCCGGCGGACAGCCCGGGGCACGCGGCCGAGACCCTCACACGCCGCTCACGCTCCCTGTGCCACGAAGACCGCCACGGTCCGCGCGGGCACGGTGAACGTCCCCGACTGCCGCTCGTAACGGGCCTCCTTGACCGTACGGTCCGCTCCCCCGGCCTGGATCCGGTGCAGCGCGTACGGCCGCCCCGCCAGCTCCGTCACCCGCTGGTCCCGGGCCGTCGGGGTCGCGTTGAAGACCACGACCAGATCGCCGAGCCGCATGGTGATCACACCCGGGGTCTCACCGGGCCCGGACAGCGGGAAGGTCAGCGCGGACCTGACCGCGTCCGTGGACGTGAGGCTGAACGCCGGTTCCGTGGCACGGATCCGCAGCAGATCCTGGTACGCGGCCGAGGCGCCGTCGATCTCCGCGCAGCCGGGCGTGAGCCCCGGAGCCGTCAGCAGGGGCCTGGCATACGGCCACTTGTCCTCGTTGTCGGCGGCGGGCGGCAGCCCCCGGCCGAAGCCGTTGCCGTCGCGGCAGTCCCAGTGGATCGCGTTGAACCAGTCACCGCTGTCGTAGGAGTTGCGGTCCAGCGACTTGGAGCGCAGCAGGTCCGTGCCCGCCTGGGAGAGTGCCGGGCCCTGGGAGAGCGTGGCGGTCGCCATCGCGAGGACCTGCGCTCTCGCCCGGCCGGCGGCCGGGACCGACGGCGGCAGCTTGAAGGCGAGCGTGTCGTAGAGGGATTCGTTGTCGTGGGCGTCCGCGTAGGCCAGCGCGTCGCCGGGGACGGCCGCGTAGCCGGCCGGTGCGCCGTTGTAGTCGACCTCGGAGCCGCGGACCGTACGGCCGGAGGTGTCGGTGAACGTGTAGTCGGCGAGGCTGCCGGTCAGCCCCACCTTGATCAGGTCCTGGTAGTGCAGCAGCCGGGCCTTCTGCTCGGCGGGGGTGCCGTTGGCCGGGGAGGAGTTGGGGTCGGTGTGGAGACCGGAGGCGAAGCCCTGGACGCCCGGGTCCTCGTCGAAGGGCCCGCCGCCGCGCACCGCGTCCCTGGCCCGGTCGGAGAAGGTCGCGATCCCGGTCCCGGCCATGTTCTTCTGGGTGGCCTGGACGAAGCGGGCGTCGTCGGCGATCTCGCCGAAGTTCCATCCCTCGCCGTAGAGGATGATCTTCTTGCCGTCGACTCCGTCCTTCGCCGGGGTCAGCGCGTCCAGCGCCTTCCGTACGGCGAGGATGTTGGCCTTCGGGTGGTGGCCCATCAGGTCGAAGCGGAAGCCGTCGACCTTGTACTCCCGGGCCCAGGTGACGATCGAGTCCACGACGAGCTTGCCCATCATGGCGTTCTCGGGCGCCGTGTTGGCGCAGCAGGTGGAGGTGGCGACGGAGCCGTCCGGCAGCAGCCGCTGGTAGTAGCCGGGCACGATCTTGTCGAGAACGGACTTGTCCGCCTGGCCGCTCGCCACGGCGTGGTTGTAGACGACGTCCATGACCGTCCGCAGCCCGGTGCCGTTGAGCGACTGCACCATCCGCCGGAACTCGACGGTACGGCGGGTCCCCTCCGGGTCCGAGGCGTAGGAGCCCTCCGGCACGGTGTAGTGCAGCGGGTCGTAGCCCCAGTTGTACGCGTCCTTCGCGGCGGTCCGCGCCACGCACGCCTGCTGTTCCGGCGAGTCGGGCGCGTACACCTTCAGGTCACAGCCGGGCGTGGCCTGGTCGGAGGGGCGCTCCGGGATCGTGCCGATGTCGAAGGCCGGCAGGAGGTGGACGTAGGACGTGCCGGAGTCCGCCAGCCGCGCGAGCCGCTTCATCCCGTCGGAGTCGCGGTCCGTGAAGGCGAGATACCGGCCCGGGTGGTCCGAGGTGCGGTCCGCGACCGAGAAGTCGCGGATGTGCAGCTCCTGGATCTGTGCGTCGCGCAGCGGGACGGCGGCGGGCTTCTTCAGCGTGGACCAGCCCTGGGGGGCCAGTTTCGGATCGGCCAGATCCACCACGAGACTGCGGGCCGAGTCCGTGGTGAGCGCGGTCGAGTAGGGGTCGGTCACCTTGTTGGTGACGACCTTCTGGACGCTCGGCGCCCAGACCGTCACCGCGTACCGGTACGGTCTGCCCGCCCAGCTCCGCTCGCCCTTGACCGACCAGACGCCGGACGCGGCGTCGCGCCTCATCGGGACCGTACGGCCGTCGAGTTCGAGGGCGACGCGCCGCGCGGTCGGTGCCCAGAGGGAGAGGACGGGCCGCCCGCCGGTGAAGACCGGGCCGAGCGACGCCTTGACCGCCCGGTCGCCGTAGAGGTCGTCGAGGATGCCCTGCGTCTGTACGCCGGTGGCGGCGAGCAGCGCGCCGTTGGCGGCCCGCTGGGTGGCGATCAGCTGTCCGGAGAGCGAGTCGCGGACCCGGTCCCGGTCGCGTACGTCCACGGTGAAGGCCGGGTAGTCCTTGAGGTGCGGGTACGCGGCCTTCTGCGCGTCGGTGAGCGCGGCGGGCGCGAGCCGCAGCCACTGCCCCTCGTCGGACAGCGCGCCGTCCTGGACGGTGATGCCGCCGTCGCGCGCGTACACCAGCTGCTGGCTGGTGGCGGCGGTGGCCTTCACCTTCCAGACGACGGTGTCGGTGTCGATCCACTGGGCCTCGGCCTTGGTGAGGTCGAGGCTCGGGGACGAACCGGCCTGTGGCAGCAGGTACTTGGGCTGCCCGGCGAGCAGCCACACCTCGTTGCCGTAGGTGGCGAGGTCCAGGGACTGGTCGGTGGGGAGGTCCTTCTCGTCGCCCTTGTGGAGGATGTAGCTGAGCGAGGTGGCACCGGCGGCGAGCGGGACCTCGAAGGTCACGCCGTACGCGTCCTGCCGTACCGGCTGGAGCGGCTTCGCCCAGTCGGTCGGCGAGGCCGCGCCCGTCCAGGTGTGCAGCCCCCAGCCGTCGTAGTCGCCGTCCGCGCGCCGGTAGTGGACGGTCGCCTTCGTGGTGTCCTGCGGCGGGTAGGCGCCGTCGGGGGCCTGCTCCGACTGGCCGTCCGCGCCCTGCGTGATCCAGACCTGGCCGGTGCGCGCGAGATCGACGGTCCGCCGCGGCCCGTCGTCCGGGGCGCCGGGCTTCTCCACGGTGTACGGGATGCTCGACGCGCCCTCGGGGACCTTGATCCAGGCGAAGGCGCCATAGGCGTCACGGCCGGTGAACGCGGCGGTCGTGGAGCCGGACGTCAGCCGCCGGCCCTCGTAGTCGCCGTCGGGCCGCTGGTAGTGGACGACGGCGTAGTCCCGTTCGACCGCGCTCGGCTTCTCCGGCGCGGGCGTCTGTCCGGCCGTCGAGGCGGCGGTGGCGCTCGCGGTACGCCCCGTGCCGTCGACGACGACGGCCTTGTAGCGCAGGGGCGTTCCGGCGGCGGTGGCCACGTGGTCGGTGACCCGGTACGGGGCGTGGTCCGCGGTGCCGAGGGTCCGCCACTCGCCGTTGCCGGTCTGGGCGGCGAAGACGACCCGGTTGAGCTGTCCGCCGGTGACCTCCGCGGTGAGTTCGACGGTGCCGGTGGCGCCGGGCGCCGGGGCCTTGAGGGTGATCGCGGGCGCGGCGGCGGGGGCGGGCAGCGGCTTCGCCGCCCTCAGCACGAGCGAGGAGAGCGCGGGTACGGTCACCTTGAGGGTGGAGCCGTCTCCGGCGCGTACCGTACCGGCGCCCGAACCGCCGTACAGCGTACGGAAGTCGGTGCCCGCGGCCGAGCCGACCGGGATCTCCACGGTCTTGGCGTCGGCGGCGTTGTTCACGGCGACGACGTACTCGGTACGCGCCTTCGCGCCCGCCGCGTCGGTGCGGGAGAAGGCGTAGACCGAGTCCTTCGCGTACCGCTCCGTCTGGACACCGTCCCGCAGCGCGGGGTGGGCCTTGGTGAGCTTCGAGAGCGCGGCGATCGACCGGTACAACGGGTGTGCCGGGTCGTAGGCGTCCGAGGCGTGGGTACGGTCCGTGCCCAGCTGGTCGTCGTCCAGATAGTCGGCGGTCTTCGAGGCGAAGAGCGTCTGGCGGGCGTCCTTGTCGCCGCCCGCGCCCGTGAAGCCCTGCTCGTCGCCGTAGTAGATCACCGGGTTGCCCCGGGACAGGAACATCAGCTCGTTGGCGAGTCTGGCCCGTCCGACCAGTTCGGCGTCCTCGGCGTCCGGGTTGTCCTGGGCGAGGAAGGTGCCGATCCTGCCCATGTCGTGGTTGCCGAGGAAGGTCACCTGTTCATAGGCGTTGGCCTTGTCGCTGGTGTAGCGGTAGTCGTCGGCGAAGACCTTCGCGAGCCGCTCGGCGGGCGCGCCCTGCGAGGCGTAGGCGCGCGCCGCGTCCTGGAAGGGGAAGTCGAGTGTGGCGTCCAGCCGCCCCCGGGTCACATACGGCGAGGTGACCGCGGTGTCCGACGAGTAGACCTCGCCGAACATGAAGAAGTCGTCCCGGCCGCGCTCGGCCGCGTACGTGTCGAGCGCCGTCGCCCACTGGGTCCAGAAGTCCAGGTCGACGTGTTTGACGGTGTCGACGCGGAAGCCGTCGATGCCGAAGTCGCGGACCCACTTCTGGTAGATCTTCTCCATCCCCGAGACGACCTCGGGGCGCTCGGTCCACAGATCGTCCAGCCCGGAGAAGTCGCCGTACTCACCGCTCTCGCCCGCGAAGGTCGAGTCGCCGCGGTTGTGGTACATCATCGGGTCGTTGAGCCAGGCCGGGACCTTTTTCTCGCCCGTGCGCACGACGGGGGTGTACGGGAAGGAGTCCGCGTCGGCCTTCGCGATGCCCTTCCGCGCGCCGGTCCCGCGGTCGTCGAAGGGGCGGCCGTCCTTGTCGAGGTACGGATAGGCTCCCTTGGGCCGGTAGCCGTACTCCTTCTCCGCGTAGTCGACGGTGTCGGCGGTGTGGTTGGTGATGACGTCGAAGAAGACCTTCATGCCCTTGTCATGGGCCTTGTCGATCAGCTTCGTCAGCTCGGCGTTGGTGCCGAAGTGCGGGTCGACCTGTGTGAAGTCCGTGATCCAGTAGCCGTGGTAGCCGGCCGAGGCGTCCTTGCCCTCCCCCTGCACCGGCTTGTTCTTGAAGATCGGCGCGAGCCAGATCGCGGTGGTGCCGAGGCCCTTGATGTAGTCGAGCCTGTCGGTCAGGCCCTTGAGGTCGCCGCCCTGGTAGAAGCCCTTGTCGGTGGGGTCGTATCCGGTGGATGTCCGCGAGCCGGTCAGCCCGCCGCGGTCGTTGGTCCTGTCGCCGTTGGCGAACCGGTCGGGCAGGACGAAGTAGAACTGCTCACGGGTCAGATCGTGGCGCGCGGGCTCGGCGGCGAGCCGGGCGTCCGACGGCGGGGCGGGCGGCGCGGACGCGGCGGGCCGGTCGGCCACCGACGCGGCGGCGGGCAGGGCGGGTACCAGCGCCGCGCACAGGGCGGCGGCGAGGACGGCGGTGGCCGTTCTTCGCAGGGGCGGGCGTTTCACGCGGATCTCCTCGGATGTGCGGGATCAAGGGATCGGGGGGTGGCTCGGGGGGTCGGGCGGATCAGGGGACCGGCGAGTGACCGGGGTACGGGAAGGGGCCGGGGTACGGGAAGGGGCCGGGGTACGGGAAGGGGCCGTCCGGCGACGGAAGGCGGGGAGGCGGTCGCCGGACGGCCGTTTCCTGTGCGTCGGCGGCGGTGTCAGCCGCTCGGCGCAGGGGGCTCAGGGCCGGTGGTCAGCAGGTGCGGGCACCGGTGTGCAGCGCGACGGCGGTGTTCGAGCCGAGCGTCGCGGTGAACTGTCCCGATCCGTTCACCGTCACCGTCCTGCCGTTCTGCACATCGCAGTACGTACCGCCCGGCAGCGAGGTCTGGAAGGTCCGGGTGAGCGAGGAGCCCTCGTGGTTGATGGCCACATAGCCCGCGGAGCCCCGGCCGAAGGCGATCTGGTCGCCGCCGTTGTCCCACCAGTTGGTGACGGCCTGGCCGCGTGTGGTGTTGCGGAAGGCGACCATCGAGGAGATCTCGCGCCAGGCGTGCTGGCACTTCCAGCCGTCGCTGTAGCAGGCGTTGACCGTGCCGCCGTTGGGCGGGCCGGCGTCCTTGTCGCTCCACTCGTAGCCGGAGTGCACATCGGGCGAGCCGTACGGCCAGGCCAGCATGAAGACATTGGCGAGCGTGTAGTTCGCGCCGTCCTTGTAGCTGAGTGTGTCGCCGCCGCGCTCGGTGTCGTGGTTGTCGACGAAGACGGCGGACTTGCCCGACTGCATGTAGCCC
This sequence comes from Streptomyces sp. NPDC039430, assembly GCF_055639435.1. Lineage (NCBI taxonomy): Bacteria > Bacillati > Actinomycetota > Actinomycetes > Kitasatosporales > Streptomycetaceae > Streptomyces > Streptomyces sp. NPDC039430. The sequence goes on from NZ_JBVKAK010000001.1 coordinate 355,138, forward strand.
CAGCCCTCGCCGTAGTTCTTCAGATAGGCGAGGTTCTCGTTGTTGAAGACCCGCTTCAGGTCGCGGGCGTACCGGAACTCCTGGACGTCGCCGTTGCCGAGGTACTCGGTCGGCGAGACGGCCTCGCCCGCGCCGTAGATGACCTCCTGCTTCCAGTAGGCGCCCGGATTGCTCAGCCTGCTCTTGATGTTGGCGAGGTCACCGGCCGGCATGTGCTTGGCGCCGTCGATCCGGAAGCCGTCGACGCCGAGCGAGAGCAGGTCGTTGAGGTACGCCGCGATCCGGCCGCGTACGTACTCCTCGCCGGTGTCCAGATCGGCGAGCCCGACCAGTTCGCAGTTCTGTACGTTGCCGCGGTCGCCGTAGTTGTTGATCTGCGACCGGCAGTCGTCCATGTCGGCGCCCGAGTAGATGCCGGGGTAGTTGTACTTGGTGTACGAGGAGCCGCCGGTGCCGGTGCCGTCACCGGCCGACATGTGGTTGATGACGGAGTCGGCGACGACCTTGACGCCCGCCGCGTGACAGGCGTTCACCATGTTCGAGAAGGCGGCGCGGTCACCGAGCCGCCCGGCGATCTTGTAGCTGACGGGCTGGTACGAGGTCCACCACTGGCCGCCCTGGATGTGCTCCTGGGGCGGCGAGACCTGTACGTAGCCGTAGCCGGCCGGGCCGAGGGTGTCCTTGCACGCCTTGGCTATGGAGTCGAAGCGCCACTCGAACAGTACGGCGGTGACGTCCTTGTTGCCGGGCGGCGCGGCCTGGGCGGTCCCGGCGGGGACCGTGAGCGCGGCGGTGGCGCCCGCCACGAGGGCGAGCGTGGCGGCCAGAGTTCTGCGAGCCATTCGGTTCCTCCAACAACACTGGTGGGGGGAGGTACGGGTGACGGTGGTGCGGATGGTGCGTGCGGTGCGGATGGTGCGGCTCTCGGTAACACCTGTGGTGCGGCTCCGTGCACGTGCGGTGGTGCGGTGGTGCGGTGGTGCGGAAATGGTCAGTGGTGCCGGGGTACGCGCGCTCCCGCGGTGGAGCCGCGTACCACCAGCTCGGGCTGGAAGACGTACTCGGTGCGCTGCACGGGACTGCCCGCCATCTCCTCCAGCAGCGCGGCGACGGCCGCCGCCGCCATCGCCCGTACCGGCTGTCTGACCGTGGTCAGCGGCGGATCGGTGAAGGCGATCAGCTGCGAGTCGTCGTACCCCACGACCGAGACGTCGTACGGCACGCCGAGCCCGCGCTCCCTGGCCGCGCGCACCACACCGAGCGCCATCAGATCGCTGCCGCAGACGATGCCGGTGCAGCCGAGGCCGAGCAGCGCGCCCGCCGCGACCTGCCCGCCCTCGACGCCGAACAGCGTGGAGCACACCAGCTCCTCGGCCTCGCTCCAGGCCAGGCCCAGCAGTCCGACGGACGCGTCGAGGAAGCCCTCGCGCTTACGGCGGGACGGCACGTACCGCTGCGGTCCCGTCGCCAGCCCGATCCTGCGGTGGCCCAGCTCGGCGAGGTGGCCGACGGCCATCCGTACGGCCGCGTGGTCGTCCGCCGAGACGAAGGGCGCGCTGACTCGTTCGTTGTAGCCGTTGATCAGTACGTACGGCACACCGCGCGCGGCGAGCGCGGCGTAGCGCGCCGGGTCCGCCGAGGTGTCGGCGTGCAGCCCGGACAGGAAGACGATGCCGCCGACGCCCCGCTCCACGAGCTGTTCGACGAGTTCGTCCTCGGTGGCGCCGCCGGGCAGCTGGGTGCAGAGCACCGGGGTGTGGCCGTGCCCGGCCAGGACCTGCTCGACGGCCTGGGCGAAGGCCGGGAAGACCGGGTTGGTGAGTTCGGGGGTCACCAGCCCGATCAGCCCGGCCCCGCGCTGCCTGGGGCCGCGCGGGGAGCGCTCCTCCTGCCGGGAGCGCTCGTCCCGCTCGTGCCCGAGGATGTCGAGCGCCGCGAGCACCCGCTGACGCGTCGTCTCCGCGACGCCAGGCCTGCCGTTCAGGACCCGGCTGACGGTCGCCTCGCTCACCGACGCCCGGCCCGCTATGTCAGCGAGCCTCGGCGTACCCGCGGTGAGGCGTCCGTCGCCACCCGGCGGCAGGAGGTCGGTCACACCGTCCACCACACCGTGGTGTCGGCGGGCAGTTCGGCCTCGGCTCCTGCCACGGCCACCGGGCCGCTGGCCACCAGCACCCGGCCCTGCGCGGGGATCCGTACCGCCGTGTCGGTGGTGTTGACCGTGCAGACGAAGCCGGGCCTGGCGAACGCGAGCACGCCTTCGGGCGCGTCCAGCCACTCCACCGAGTCGCCCGCGCCCAGCCCCGGGTGCTCCTTGCGCGCGGCCAGTGCCGCCCGGTACAGCTCCAGGGTGGAGCCGGGGTCGCCGGTCTGCGCCTCGACGCTGAGCGCGCCCCAGCCCTCCGGCTGCGGCAGCCAGCTGCCCCCGCCGCCGAAGCCGTATGAACTGCCCTCGCGTGTCCAGGGGATGGGCACGCGGCAGCCGTCGCGGAAGCCGTCCTGGCCGTCCGCGCGGAAGTACGACGGGTCCTGTCGGGCCTCGTCGGGCAGGTCGGTGACATCGGGCAGCCCGAGTTCCTCGCCCTGGTAGACATAGGCGGAGCCGGGCAGGGCCAGCATCAGCAGGGTCGCCGCGCGCGCCCGGCGCAGTCCGAGCGTACGGTCGCCGGCCTCGCGGGTCTGGGTGGCGCCGCCGGGCGGGCTCGCGAAGCGGGTGGCGTGCCGGGTGACGTCGTGGTTGGAGAGCACCCAGGTGGCGGGGGCGCCGACGGGGCGCATCGCGGCGAGCGAGACGTCGATGACCTCGCGCAGCTCGGCGCCCACCCATGAGGTGCTCAGATACTGGAAGTTGAACGCCTGGTGCAGTTCGTCGGGGCGTACGTAGTTCGCGGTGCGCTCGACGGTCGGGGTCCATGCCTCGGCGACGGCGATCCGCTCGCCGGGGTACTCGTCGAGGATGCGGCGCCACTGCCGGTAGATCTCGTGCACGCCGTCCTGGTCGAAGAACGGTGTGCCGCCGTCGGCGCTGCCGAGCAGCCTGAGCTGGCCGGTGTCGCCGATGTCGGGCAGGCCGGCCGCCTTCACCAGACCGTGGGCGACGTCGACGCGGAAGCCGTCGACGCCCATGTCCAGCCAGAAGCGCAGGATCGAGCGGAACTCGTCGGCGACGGCGGGGTGGTCCCAGTTGAAGTCGGGCTGCTCGGGGGCGAAGAGATGCAGATACCAGTCGCCGGGGGTGCCGTCCGGGTCGGTGGTCCTGGTCCAGGCGGGGCCGCCGAAGATGGACTCCCAGTCGTTGGGCGGGAGTTCGCCGTCCGCGCCCTTTCCGGGCCGGAAGTGGTAGCGCTCGCGCAGCGCGGAGCCGGGACCCTCGCGCAGGGCGCGCTTGAACCACTCGTGCGCGTCGGAGGAGTGGTTGGGGACGAGGTCGACGATGACGCGCAGATCCAGCTCGTGGGCGTCACGGATCAGCGCGTCGGCGTCCAGCAGGGTGCCGAACATCGGGTCGATGGCGCGGTAGTCGGCGACGTCGTAACCCGCGTCGGCCTGCGGGGACGCGTAGAAGGGGCTGAGCCAGACGGCGTCGACGCCCAGGTCCCTGAGGTACGGCAGGCGGCGGCGTACTCCGTCGAGATCGCCCATTCCGTCGCCGTTGCCGTCGGCGAAACTGCGTGGATAGACCTGGTAGATCACCGCGTCCCGCCACCAGCCGTGGGGGTGGCCCGGGGCGTCGTCGGACGTGCCGGTCAGAGGGGCAGCGAGGTGCTGGGTCATGTCGTCCCTGTGGTGTCTGGGGGTGGGGAGCGGCGCGCGGCCGGTCAGGTCCCGCGCGCCGCCGTCGTCGTACGGACTCGGTGGTAAGGGCAAGGCCGCTCAGCCCTTGACGGCGCCGGCGGACATGCCGGTGACGAGATGGCGCTGCGCGAAGAGGAAGACCAGCGCGGCGGGGATCGCGATGAGGACGGACGCGGCGGTCATGGGGCCCCACTGGGCGCCGTACTGGTTGACGAACTTCTGGAGGCCGCCCGCGAGCGTGAGGTTCTCGTCGCCGACCATGAAGGCGGAGGCGTAGGCCACTTCGCCCCAGGCGGTGATGAACGAGTAGAACGCGGTCACCGCGAGCCCCGGCTTGGCGAGCGGCAGGATCAGCCGGTAGAAGGTGCCGAACGGGGTCAGCCCGTCCACCATCCCGGACTCGTCGATCTCCCGGGGGATGGTGTCGAAGAAGCCCTTCATCATCCAGGCGCAGAAGGGGACGGCGATGGTGAGATACGTGATCACCAGGCCGGCGGACTGATTGAGCAGTCCGAGGCCCGCCATGATGTTGTAGATCGGCACGATCAGGACGGCGACCGGGAACATCTGGGTGACCAGCAGCGTCCACATCAGCCCGCGCTTGCCGGGGAAGCGGAAGCGGCTGACGGCGTAGCCGGTGGTGGCGGCGACGAACACCCCGAGCAGGGTGGTGAGTCCCGCGATGAGCAGGGAGTTGCCGAACCAGGTGAGGAACGGGGTGTCCCGCAGCAGGTTCGTGTAGTTCTCGAACGTCGTCTCTTTGAAGAAGTCCGTGGTCGTGGCGTAGCTCGCGGGCTTGAGCGAGGTCAGGAAGACCCACAGCACCGGGAACACGGCGATCACGGACGCGACGATCAGGGTCGCGTGCAGCGCGACCGAGGCCAGCGGTGAACGGTGGCCGCGGCGCGGGACGTCGGCTGTCCGCTCAGGGGCGGGGGCGGTCCGCTCAGGGGCGGGGGCGGCGGTGGTCACCACGTATCTCCCTGCTTACGGAGGACGCGCCGGTAGACGGCGGCGAAGAGCATCAGGAGGACGAGGATCAGCACGCCCCAGGTGGAGGACTGCGCGAAGTCGCGTGGGCTGATCTCGAAGGAGAACTTGTACGCCTGCGTGACCAGGATCTGGGTGGCCTCACCGGGTCCGCCGCGGGTCAGCAGGAAGATCACCGGGAACATGTTGAAGGTCCAGATGGTGGAGAGCAGGATCACGGTCGTACTGACCGAGCGCAGCCCCGGCAGGGTGATGTGGCGGAACCGCTGCCAGGCGTTGGCGCCGTCCATCTCGGCCGCCTCGTACATCTCCCCCGGGATGGACTGGAGCCCGCCGAGGAGCGCGACCATCATGAAGGGCACGCCGAGCCAGATGTTCACGGCGATGACCGAGAACTTCGCCCAGGTGGGGTCGTTGAGCCAGGGCACGGCGTCGATGCCGCCGCCCGCGAGCAGCTTGTTGAGGAAGCCGCGGTCCTCGTTGTAGAGGAAGCGCCAGGCGAAGACGGAGACGAAGCCGGGGACGGCCCAGGGCAGGATCAGCAGCATCCGGTAGAAGGAGCGGCCCGCGATCCGGCGGTTGAGGATGCTGGCGAGGCCGAGGCCGAGCGCGAAGGTGACGCTGACGCAGGAGACCGTCCACACCAGGGTCCAGCCGAGGGTGCCCAGGAACTGATCGCCCGTCAGCGCGTCGGCGTAGTTGTCGAGTCCGACGAACTCGTAGGTGGCGGGCAGGTGGTTGACGCCGATGCTGCGCTCGACGTTGCGCTCGTTGGCGTCGGTGAGCGACAGATAGACGCCGCGGACCAGCGGATATCCGATGATCACGCCGATCACGGCCACCACCGGGGCGACCATGGCCCAGGCGTACCAGTGGGTCGAGACACCGCGCCGGAGTCTCGTCGGCACCCCGGCAGCGCCGGGTGCCTTGCCAGTGCCGCGGCCGCGGCCGCGAGCGAGGTCATCGCCCGCGGCCGACGCCACCGACTGGCTGGTGTGGACAGCCATCAGCCGGCCCGCCTTCCTTCCCCGTTACCCGTTACTTCCAGCCCTTGAGCAGCTTGCGGTAGGCGTCGCCGGTGTCCTTGGCGCCCTTGGCGGGGGCGCTCTGGCCGGTGAGGACCTTGGTGTACTCGGTCACCAGCGGCGCGAAGAGGCTGCCGGTCTCCGGGATCCAGGGGCGCTCGACGGCCTTGTCCACGACGGGCTTGAAGAAGCCGACGATCTCGTTGTCCGCGACGCCCGGCCGGGTGTAGACGGACGTACGGGTCGGGAGCAGGCTCAGTTCCTCGGCGACCTTGGTCTGGCTCTCGGCGGAGGTCATGTACTCGGTGAACGCGTAGGAGGCGTCCAGGTTCTTGGAGCCCGCGTAGACGGCGAGGTTGTGGCCGCCCTGCGGCGAGCCCTGCGCGACGGAGCCGGCCGGTACGGGGGCGATGCCCAGGTTGGCCTTGTCCTTGAACTGCGCGCCGCCGTAGGTGTCGGCGACGGCCCAGGGACCGTTGATGATCATCGCGACATCGCCGTCCTTGAAGGCCGACTGCATGTTCTCCCAGCCGTCGGTGGCGTCGGTCTTGGCGGCGCCGGAGTCGACCAGGTCCTTGACGACGGTCATGGCCTTGACACCGGCCGGGTTGTCGACGGTGACGGTCTTGTTCTTCGCGTCGACCATGTCGCCGCCCTCGCCGTACAGGAAGGAGAGGAACCAGTAGGCGTCGTCGCCGCGCAGATAGAGGCCGGTCTTACCGGTCTTGTCCTTGATCGTCTTCGATACGGTCTTCAACTCGTCGACGGTCTTGGGGACTTCGACGCCGGCGTCCTTGAAGATCTTCTTGTTGTAGAAGATGCCCATGGAGTCGATGACCTGCGGCGCGGCATAGGTCTTGCCGTTGTACTTCGTGGAGGCGGCGGCCTGCGCGAGGAAGTCCTTCTCGTCCTTCAGCGCCGGGGTGCCGTCCAGCGGGGCGAGATAGCCGAGATCGGCGAACTCGGGAGTCCAGGCGACCTCGGAGCGGATCACGTCGGGCGCCCCGGAGCCGGACTGCGCGGCGTTCTTGAACTTGTTCTGGGCGTCGCCGAAGGGCACGTTGACATACTTGACGTCGACCTTGGGGTGCTTCTTCTCGAAGCCCTCGGCGAGCTGCTTGAAGACCTTGTCCTCGCTGCCCACGGTCGAGGTGTCCCACCAGGTGACCGTTCCCGAGAGCTCGCCGCCCGAGCTCTTGCCGCCGCCTGTGTCACTGTCGCTGCCGCAGGCGGTCGCCGCGAGGGCCAGGGTCGCGGCCAGGGCGGTGGCCGTTATGCCACGTCGCATCCGAACTCCTTCAACTGCCGTACCGCTCCGTCGCGGCGCCGGGTCGGACGTGAACGTAACAGCCTTGCAAGATGGCCGAAAGACCTTGCGGAATATTTCTGCAAGGACGGCTGATCGTTACCGGCATGTGTCCTGTCGATTGCCGGCCAACCTCTTGACGGGAACCCTCAGGTGCTGGCAGGGGTGGACTCCGCAGCTCAGCACCGGTCCCGGCCGGATCGCGCGCCTCCTGCGGCAGCGCGGCCGGAAGTCCTCGCAAGATCTTGCAAGAGCTTGCCGCGATCACTTGGCGCCGGGCACGGTGGGCAATCCGACATACGCCCGGTACAGTCCACTGACATGACCGCACGGCTTGCCGATATCGCAACTCAGGCGGGGGTCAGCGAAGCGACGGTCAGCCGCGTACTGAACGGCAAACCCGGGGTTGCCGCGACCACCCGCGAGTCCGTACTCGCCGCGCTCGACGTCCTCGGTTACGAACGTCCCGTACGGCTGCGCCGGCGCAGCGCCGGGCTGGTCGGACTGATCACCCCCGAGCTGGAGAACCCGATCTTCCCGGCCCTGGCGCAGGTCATCGGCCAGGCGCTGACCCGGCAGGGCTACACGCCGGTGCTGGCGACCCAGACCCCCGGCGGCTCCACCGAGGACGAGCTGACGGAGATGCTCGTCGAACGGGACGTCTCCGGCATCATCTTCGTCTCCGGGCTGCACGCCGACACCTCCGCCGACATGCGGCGCTACGAGAAGCTGCGCGCCCAGGGTGTGCCGTTCGTCCTCGTGGACGGCTTCTCGCCGAAGGTCCAGGCGCCCTTCATCTCGCCCGACGACCGGGCGGCCATGCGGCTCGCGGTCACCCATCTCGTCTCGCTCGGCCACCAGCGGATCGGGCTCGCCGTCGGCCCCCGGCGCTTCGTGCCGGTCCTCCGCAAGATCGAGGGTTTCCGCGCCACGGTCCAGGAGTTGCTGGGGCTCTCCTCCGCGGAGGCGGACGAACTGATCCAGCAGTCGCTGTTCACTCTGGAGGGCGGCCAGGCGGCGGCCTCCGCGCTGATCGAGCGCGGCTGTACGGCGGTGGTGTGCGCGAGCGACATGATGGCCCTGGGCGCGATCAGGGCGGCGCGGCGGCTCGGTCTCGACGTACCCCGGGACCTGTCGGTCGTCGGTTTCGACGACTCGCCCCTCATAGCCTTCACGGATCCGCCGCTGACGACGATCCGCAAGCCGGTGCCCTCGATGGGCCAGGCCGCGGTCCGTACGCTCCTGGAGGAGATCGGCGGTACGCCCGCCCCGCACAGCGAATTCGTCTTCATGCCCGAGCTGGTGGTACGCGGTTCAACCGCCTCGGGTCCCGCCCCGGATCCCAGGGAATATCGGGGCCGCTGAGTCGTGCTTGAGATGTGCCGCGGAGTCGTCCCTGAGGTGTAGCGAATGCGGCCCGAACCCGTCCGGGGGATGATCGGTCGGGAACGGGAATCTGGCAGACTCTCTCGCTATGGGTGAATCGACCGTGAAGACACAGGAAGGCCTGCGCGGCCGTACGGCGACCCCGTCACCCATCCCTGAAGAGGAGGCGGTCGCGGGCACGAGCGGTGAGGCGGCGGCGGCCACGGACACGGCCGAGGACCGCACCTGGCTGCAGCGCGTCAGAGCGCCCCGCCGTCCGCGGATCTGGTTCGAAATCCTGCTGATCGCGGTGAGTTACTGGACGTACTCCCTGATCCGCAACGCGGTCCCGGAGCAGAAGGCCAAGGCCCTGCGGAACGCGGACTGGATCTGGGAGGCGGAGAAGTCCCTGGGCATCGCGGTCGAGCAGACCATCAACCACGCGATGAATTCGGTGACGTGGCTGATCGTCGGCATGAACTACTACTACGCGACGCTGCACTTCATCGTCACGATCGGCGTGCTCGTCTGGCTCTTCAGACGCCATCCGGGCCGCTACGCCGCCGCCCGGCTGGTGCTGTTCGCCACCACGGCGGTCGCGCTGCTCGGTTACTACCTGTATCCGCTGGCGCCGCCGCGGCTGATGAACGGGCAGCGCTTCATCGACACCGTGCTGCGCCACGAGACCTGGGGCTCGATGGCCTCCGGTGACCTCAAGCACATGTCGAACCAGTACGCGGCGATGCCGTCGATGCACATCGGCTGGTCGCTCTGGTGCGGGCTGACCCTCTTCGCGCTCGCCTCGGCGCCCTGGGCGAAGATACTCGGCCTGCTCTATCCGACGCTCACACTGCTGGTGATCGTCGCCACCGCGAACCACTTCTGGCTGGACGCGGTGGGCGGCATGCTCTGCCTGGCGTTCGGCGTCGCGGTCTCGTACGCCTGGTACGGCTCGCCGCCGTACCGGCTGCCCCGCCATGTGGAGGACGACCGGCCGCGGTGGCAGCGCCGCCTCCGGCGTCCCGCCTGAGCCGGTCCGGGCTCGGCAGAATCCACGGGCACGGGCTCGGCCGGCCGAAGCCCGCGGGAAGCGTGCGGGAAGCCCGCGGGCTCAGGATCCGAGCCCGCGAGGTCAGGTGGCCGCCCCGTAGAACAGCTCCTCCACCACCGCCCGCGCCCTGCGCGTCGTACGGCGGTAGTCGTCCAGCATGTCGCCCACATGCCCCGGCCCGTACCCCAGATAGCGGCCCATCGCGCCCAGTTCCCGCCCGTCCGACGGGAAGGTGTCGCCCGGCCTGCCCCTGACCAGCATCACGCCGTTGCGGACCCGGGTCGCCAGCACCCACGCCTCGTCCAGGATCCGCGCGTCCTCCGTCGAGAGCAGGTCCGCCGCGCAGGCCGCCGCCAGCGCCTCCCGGGTACGGGTGGTGCGCAGGCCGGGTTCCGCCCAGCCGTGCCGCATCTGGAGCAGCTGGACCGTCCATTCGACATCGGAGAGCCCGCCCCGGCCCAGCTTGGTGTGGAGCGTCGGATCGGCGCCGCGCGGCAGCCGTTCCGTCTCCATCCGCGCCTTCAGCTTGCGGATCTCCCGTACCGCGTCCTCGCCCAGGCCCTCCGCCGGATACCGCAGCGGATCGACCAGTTCGATGAAGCGGCGACCCAGCTCGGCGTCCCCCGCCATCGGCTCCGCGCGCAGCAGCGCCTGGCTCTCCCAGACCAGCGCCCAGCGCCGGTAGTACGCCGCGTAGGAGGCGAGCGTACGGACCATCGGGCCGCTCTTGCCCTCCGGCCGCAGATCCGCGTCGATCAGCAGCGGCGGGTCGGAGGTGGGGACTTGAAGCAGCCGCCGCATCTCGGCGACCACCTCGTTCGCGGCGCGCGCCGCCTCGTGCTCGCTGACGCCCTCGCGCGGCTCATGGACGAAGAGCACGTCCGCGTCGGAGCCGTAGCTCAGCTCGTGGCCGCCGAACCGGCCCATGCCGATGACCGCGAAGCGGGTCGGCAGCGTGTCGCCCCACCGCTCGCGTACGACGGCGCGCAGGGCGCCCGCGAGGGTCGCCGCGTTCAGATCCGTGACCGCGTTGCCCACCCGGTCGACCAGCGCCCCCGGGTCCTCCTCCGCGGGGCTCTCCTCCGTACCGTACGAGCCGATGATGTCCGCCGCGGTCGTACGGAACAGCTCACGCCTGCGCATCCCACGGGCCGTCGCGACCGCGCCCTCCGCCGTCTCCGCGCGCCCGACCGCCGCCAGGACCTCCTGCTCCAGCGGGTCACGGCCGCGCGGGGCGAGCCCCTGGGGGTCGCCGAGGATGGCCACCGCCTCGGGGGCGCGGAGCAGCAGATCGGGCGCGAGCCGGCCGGCCGAGAGCACCCGCGCGAGATTCTCCGCCGCGGCGCCCTCGTCCCGCAGCAGCCGCAGATACCAGGGGGTCTTGCCGAGCGCGTCCGACACCTTGCGGAAGCCGAGCAGCCCGGCGTCGGGGTCGGCGGAGTCCGCGAACCAGCCGAGCAGCACCGGCAGCAGCGTCCGCTGGATCGCCGCCTTGCGGCTCACACCGGACGACAGTGCCTCCAGATGCCGCAGCGCGGCGGCCGGGTCGGCGTAACCGAGCGCTTCGAGCCGCTGCCGGGCCGCCCGCGGACTGAGCCGGATCTCGCCGGGCGCGAGCTGGGCGACCGCGTCGAGCAGCGGCCGGTAGAACAGCTTCTCGTGCAGCCGCCGTACGACCGAGGCGTGCCGCCGCCAGGTCCGGTTCAGCTCCGCGACGGGATCGCCCCGCAGTCCGAGCGAGCGGCCGAGGCGGCGCAGATCAGCCTCGTCCTCGGGCACCAGATGGGTACGGCGCAGCCGGAAGAGCTGGATGCGGTGCTCCATGGAGCGCAGGAAGCGGTACGCCTCCTCCAGCTGCGCCGCGTCCGCCCGGCCCACATAACCGCCCGCCGCCAGCGCGGTCAGCGCTTCGAGGGTCGAGCCGCTGTGCAGCGAGGCGTCGCTGCGGCCGTGGACCAGCTGGAGGAGCTGTACGGCGAACTCGACGTCCCGCAGCCCGCCGGGCCCGAGCTTCAGCTCCCGCTCCACCTGGCCGGGCGGGATGTTGTCGACGACCCGGCGGCGCATCTTCTGCACGTCGGAGACGAAGTGCTCGCGCTCGGACGCCTGCCACACCAGCGGGGAGACCGCCTCGATGTACTGGGCGCCGAGCATCGGGTCGCCGGCCACCGGGCGGGCCTTCAGCAGCGCCTGGAACTCCCAGGTCTTGGCCCAGCGCTGGTAGTACGCGAGATGGCTGCTCAGCGTCCGCACGAGCGGCCCGTTGCGGCCTTCGGGGCGCAGATTCGCGTCGACCGGCCAGATGGAGCCCTCGATGGTCGACTCGGAGCAGATCCGCATCAGATGCGACGCCAGCCGGGTCGCCGCCTGGATGGCCTTGCCCTCGTCGATGCCCTCGGCGGCGCCGCCCACCCCGTCGGCGGGCTCGCCGACGAAGATCACGTCCACGTCCGAGACGTAGTTCAGCTCATGGCCGCCGCACTTGCCCATCGCGATCACCGCGAGCCGGCACAGCGCGGCGTCCTCGGGCGCGGCCGCCTTGGCGATCGCGAGGGCGGCGCGCAGGGTCGCGGTCGCCAGATCGGCCAGTTCGGCGGCGGTCTGGGCGAAGTCCGCCGTCCCGCAGACGTCCCTGGCGGCTATGGCCAGCAGACAGCGGCGGTAGGCGACCCGCAGCGAGACCGGGTCGGCCGCCTCGGCGAGTCCGCGCTCGAACTCCTCGACGCCGGGGTGCAGATCGGCCAGTTCGTAGGTGACCAGTACGTGCCAGTCCCCCGGGTGTCTGACCAGATGGTCCCCGAGCGCCTCCGACGCGCCGAGCACTCCGAGCAGCCGGTCCCGCAGCGGCTTCGCCGTCACCACGGTGTCCAGCAGCACCCGCAGCTCCTCGGGCCGCTGCGCCTCCGCCAGCCTGACGAGCCCGCGCAGCGCGAGATCGGGGTCCGCGGTGGCGCCGAGCGCGTCGAGGAGCATCGGATCGGACCGTACGGGTGACATCGCGGGGGCGTCGAGCAGCCGCTCGGCGGCGGAGGGATCGGTGAAGCCGTGCCGCAGCAGGCGGGTGAAAGTACTGCTCCTGCGTCCCGGCAGCGCCATGTTCGCCCGTCTCCTGTCCACGACCCCGTCCGACCAAAGCTCAGGCAACGAGCCTAGACCCAGGTCCCGGCGGAAGACCGATGAGTCCGGCCCGCGCCGCCGGTCCCTCCTGTACAGCTGTCGTACGACACCGCGCGAGAGGACCGCACCATGGCACGCAAGGAGCCCCGCACCGAGCTGGACGCCCGTTACGGCGAGCCGGAGGCCGCCGCCACCGCCTGGCCGGAGGCCGAGGGCCTGCTCGCCGAGGCCGAGCTGTTCTGGCTGTCGACCGTACGGCCCGACGGCCGCCCGCATGTCACCCCGCTGCCGGCCGTCTGGGCGGACGGCGCGCTGCACTTCTGCACCGGCGCGGCCGAGCGCAAGGCCATGAACCTCGCCCGTAACCCGGAAGTGGTGCTCACCACCGGTGTGAACGCGCTCCGGGGCGGCTGTGACCTGGTGGTCGAGGGCACGGCGGTCCGGGTGACCGACGCGTCCCGGCTGACCGTGCTCGCCGGGCTGTGGGAGGCGAAATACGGCGCGGAGTGGCACTTCGACGTACAGGACGGCGGGTTCACGGGCGGCGAGGGGAATGTGGCGCTGGTCTTCGAGGTCGCGCCCCGCACGGCCTTCGGCTTCGGGAAGGCCCCGTACAGCCAGACGCGCTGGCGGTTCTGACCGCCGCGGGCCCGGGGGCCGGTCCGGGCCGGCGGTACGACAACCCCGCCAGCCCGGACCGGATCACGCCTTGGGCGCTACAGCACCACACGTACTACAGCACCGGCAGGTTCTTCTTCAGCTCGAAGGCCGTCACCTCGGAGCGGTACTCCTCCCACTCCTGCTTCTTGTTGCGCAGGAAGAAGTCGAAGACATGCTCGCCGAGCGTCTCCGCGACCAGCTCGCTGCGCTCCATCAGCGAGATCGCCTCGCCCAGGTTCTGCGGCAGCGGCTCGATGCCCATCGCGCGGCGCTCCGCGTCCGAGAGGGCCCATACGTCGTCGTCGGCGCCCGCCGGGAGTTCGTAGCCCTCCTCGATGCCCTTGAGGCCCGCGGCGAGCAGCACCGCGTACGTCAGATAGGGGTTGGCTCCCGAGTCGATGGAGCGGACCTCGACCCGTGCCGAGCCGGTCTTGCCCGGCTTGTACATCGGGACGCGGATCAGCGCGGAGCGGTTGTTGTGGCCCCAGCAGATGTACGAGGGGGCCTCGCCGCCCGAGCCCGCGGTGCGGCTGGAGCCGCCCCAGATGCGCTTGTACGAGTTGACCCACTGGTTGGTGACGGCCGAGATCTCCGCCGCGTGCTTCAGCAGCCCGGCGATGAAGGAGCGGCCGACCTTGGAGAGCTGGTACTCGGCGCCCGACTCGTAGAAGGCGTTGCGGTCCCCCTCGAAGAGGGAGAGATGGGTGTGCATGCCCGAGCCCGGGTATTCGGAGAACGGCTTCGGCATGAACGTCGCCTGCACGCCCTGCTCCAGCGCGACCTGCTTCATGACCAGGCGGAACGTCATGATGTTGTCGGCGGTGGAGAGCGCGTCCGCGTACCGCAGATCGATCTCCTGCTGGCCGGGGGCGCCCTCGTGGTGGCTGAACTCCACCGAGATGCCCATGGATTCGAGCATCGTGATCGCCTGGCGCCGGAAGTCCATGCCGACGTTCTGCGGGGTGTGGTCGAAGTAGCCGGAGCTGTCGGCGGGCGTGGGGCGCGTGCCGTCGACCGGCTTGTCCTTCAGCAGGAAGAACTCGATCTCGGGGTGCGTGTAGAAGGTGAAGCCCAGATCCGAGGTCCTCGCGAGGATCCGCTTGAGCACGTAGCGCGGGTCCGCGAAGGACGGCGAGCCGTCGGGCATCAGGATGTCGCAGAACATCCGTGCCGTGCCGGGGGCCTCCGCGCGCCAGGGCAGTATCTGGAACGTGCCCGGATCGGGCTTGGCGATCATGTCGGACTCGTACACGCGGGCAAAGCCCTCGATCGCCGATCCGTCGAAGCCCATGCCCTCGTCGAAGGCCTGCTCCAGCTCGGCGGGCGCGACGGCGACCGACTTCAGGAAGCCGAGCACGTCGGTGAACCACAGGCGTACGAAGCGGATGTCGCGCTCTTCGAGCGTACGGAGCACGAATTCCTGCTGCTTGTCCATATTAGCCGTCCTACCCATCCTTGCTGGTCAGGCCACCTGCTCCCATGCCGCGGGGCACGCCGGGGCACCCGAGCATCCCACCACACGATTTCCGGCGCGTTGCGAACCCCCGTCCAACACATCGCGTCGTGCGTGTGTACGGGCTTCTCGCCCATAGTGCCCGTTCGTCCCATGCTCATGAAACAGGCGGCCGCAATCCATTGTGCGGGAGACCGGTGCGGAAGATCGACTTTGGCGCCTGTCAGCCACCACTGTGCCGGGCGGGAGTGTCCGACCAGCCCAGGGGGTACGGCTCCGTGTCCTCGCCCGGGACCGCCGGCTCCCCGCCCGCCTCGGTGAACGCGCCGAGCGCGCCGACCAGGGCCGTGCGCTGCTCGGGGGTGAGCCGCTCGACGATCGCCGAGATCTCGCGGTGGCGTACGGCGGTGACCCGGGCGACCAGCGTGCGGCCCTCCGGGGTCAGCCGCAGCATCGTCTCGCGGCGGTTGCACGGATTGCTCTGCCGGGTCGCCAGGCCCGCGACGATCAGCCGGTCGAGCATCCGCATGGCCGTCGACGGGTTCACCCCGAGCCGCTCGGCGATATCGACCAGTTTGGCGTCGCCATGGGCGGCGAGGACCGCGAGCAGCCGGAACTGCGGCAGGGTGACCGGTTCCGCGACGGCCGCCAGGGACCGCGCCGACACCTTCACCAGGAGCCGGGAGGCGGTCAGCACGGCGTGCGTCACCGCGTCGACATCGGCCTGGCCCCCGGGGACATCGGCCCGCCCCCCGGAGTCCCGCGCGGGCGGCTCCGGCTGGGGGCGCGGTTGTCGGTGCGGCTGCGGATCCTCGGCCATGCCTCTTTGTACCCCGGCGGCGTCCGGTTCGTACCGTCTGGGGTCCCCGAGACGGACCGGAACAGGCTCCTCACTCCTGCCGGCGGGGGTGTACGCACTACGATCTGCGCCCATGGGGGGATCGCGGGCGGGCCACATACGCGTCACGCGTCCCACGGCACTGCTGAGTGCCGTGGCGACGCTGCTCGCCGCGCTCTTCATCTGTCTGGGAGCCGAGCCGGACGGTACCGGGGTCCACCACCCGGACGGTCCGGCGGCGGTGGCGGACGGCGGCGCGTACGGCCCGGCCGCCGGGGCCACCATCCGGGACCGGGCCGAGGCCGAGGCCCGGTACACCTGCCCGTACGACAAGGGTGACTGCGGGCTCTTCCCCCATCAGAGCCCGGCCGTCCTCACCGTCCCGCCGCCGGCCACCCCGCTCGCCTGCGATGTCCAGCCCTCGCACCTCGAACCGCCGTTCCCCACCGGCCGGGTGCCCCGCTCCGGAGCGCTCGCCCGCGCCCCGGACCTCCACGTCCTTCAAGTACTGCGGACGTAGGGCCTGTCGTCCGGATCTCGCCGGTCCGGCCCCCGCACCGGGTTCCGCATGTCCCGAACCACGTTCCGTGCTCACGCAGTTGTCCACGTTCCGTTCCGCAGTCACTCCGTCATCAGTCATCGCAGAAGGACACACATCATGGCTTCCAAGTCCCAGTCCGCCGAGCGCAAGGCCCGAATAGAGGAGATGCGCCGCGCCGAGCGGGCCCGCGAGCGGCGCAGCCGCATCATCACGATCACGGCGAGCGCCGTCGTGGTGGTCTCCCTCATCGCCGGCGGTGCCTACCTCCTCAACAAGGAGTCGGACAAGAAGGAGCAGGAACAGGCGGCGGCCAAGGCGCCCGTGAAGGACGAGAAGTCCTGGGACGCCAAGAAGCTCGGCCGTAACCATGTCACCGAGGCGGTCACGTACCCGATGACCCCGCCCGTGGGCGGTGACCACAACCAGATCTGGGTGAACTGCGACGGGGACGTCTACAAGGAGCCGGTCCCGGACGTGAACGCGGTGCACTCGCTGGAGCACGGCGCGGTCTGGGTCACGTACAACGACAAGGCGTCCGAAGCCGACGTGAAGGCGCTGAGCGAGAAGGTGGAGAACACCCCCTACACGCTGATGAGCCCGGTGAAGAACCAGGCGGGCGCGCTCATGCTGAGCGCGTGGGGCAAGCAGGTCACGGTGGACAGCGCCACGGACCCGCGCGTGGACCAGTTCTTCACGAAGTACGTGCAGGGCACGCAGACCCCGGAGCCGGGCGCCGCCTGCACGGGCGGAATGGGCGCGCAGTGACGGCGGAGAGCGCGCCCGGCCCGACGGCCGCGGCCGAGACGGCGGAGACGGCCCGACCGGCGCGCAAGGTGACACGCACGCAGTGGGCGGCGATCACCGCCGTCGTCCTGGCGCTGGTCTTCGCCGGTACGGCGGCGGTGGCCTCGGCCGGGCGCGACGGCGGCTCCGCCGAGCCCCGTACCCCGGCCACGGACTCGGCGGACGCGGGCTTCGCGCGGGACATGGCGGTCCACCACCAGCAGGCGGTGGAGATGTCGTTCATCGTGCGGGACAGCACGGACGACGAGGAGGTGCGCCGGCTGGCGTACGACATCGCCAACACCCAGGCGAACCAGCGCGGAATGCTGCTGGGCTGGCTGGACATGTGGGGGCTGCCGAAGGTCGAGTCGGGCAGTGAGCCGATGGCCTGGATGTCCATGGACAAGACCATGGACCACGGTGACGGCGGCATGGACATGGGCTCGATGGATCACGGTGACGCGGGCCATCAGGCGCACGACGGCTCGCTGATGCCGGGCATGGCCACGAAGACGGAGCTGGACCGGCTCCGCGAGGCCCGTGGCAAGGCCGCCGAGATCCTCTATCTCCAGCTGATGACCGACCACCACAAGGGCGGGGTCGCGATGGCCCAGGGCTGCGTGCGGCTGTGCGCGCCCGGTACGGAGAAGGACCTCGCCGAGGGGATGGTCGCGGCGCAGCAGTCCGAGATGAAGCTGATGGCGGACCTGCTCGCGGCGCGCGGCGCGAAGCCGCGCGCCGACGGCTGACGCACGGGGCAGCCGGGGCCGCCGGTCCCCCGGGCTCCGGCGGCCCCGGCTCAGTCCCAGGCTCAGTCCCGGGCTCAGTCCCCGGCCGCCGGGGCCCCGGCGGTCCCGTGAACTCGGTGGTCTCTTGCGGTCGCGCCACTCGAACGGCTGCACGATGATGGTTCTGGCTCGGGGTGGACGGCACTCAGGAGGGACGGAACCCATGACGACCGCCAAAGACATCATGCACCCCGGGGCCCAGTGGATCCCGGCCCACGAGACCCTGGACCGCGCCGCCCAGCTCATGCGCGAGCTGGATGTGGGCGCGCTCCCCATCGCCGACGCCGAGGACCGGCTGACCGGCATTCTCACGGACCGCGACATCGTCGTCGGGTGTGTGGCGATGGGCCATGACCCGGCAGGGACGACGGCCGGTGAGATGGCGCACGGCACCCCTCGCTGGATCGACGCGGGCGCGGACGTGGACGAGGTGCTGTACGAGATGCAGAGCAACCAGATACGCCGGCTGCCGGTGATCGAGGACAAGCGTCTCGTCGGGATGATCAGCGAGGCCGACCTGGCCCAGCACCTCACCGACGGACAGCTCGCCTCCTGGATGGAGCAGGTCTACGCGCACGGCTGAGCCCCGGCTCGCGCGCCACCCCCGGCGGACGCACCGCCCGCACCGCAGGGGCCGCCGCCCGTACCGAGTGGGCCCCCGCCGAGTGAGCCCCGCCGAGTGGGCTGCCCCACACACGCACCCCAGGACATCGCGTCAGTCAGACGATTACACTGGGTCCCGTGCCTCAACTACGCCTCGCTCTGAATCAGATCGACTCGACCGTCGGCGATCTCGCCGCGAACGCCGAGGCGATCGTGCACTGGACCCGGCACGCCGCCGCGCAGGGAGCGCACGTCGTGGCGTTCCCCGAGATGGCGCTGACCGGCTACCCCGTCGAGGATCTCGCCCTGCGGTCGTCCTTCGTCGAGGCGTCCCGGGCCGCCGTGCGCGCGCTCGCGGTACGGCTCGACGAGGAGGGCTTCGGCGAGCTGCCCGTCGTCGTCGGCTATCTGGACCGCTCCGAGTCGGCCCAGCCGCGCTACGGCCAGCCCGCGGGCGCCCCGCGCAACGCCGCCGCCGTCCTGCACCGCGGCGCGGTCGTCCTCAACTTCGCCAAGCACCATCTGCCCAACTACGGCGTCTTCGACGAGTTCCGGTATTTCGTACCGGGCGACACCATGCCCGTCATCCGGGTCCATGGCGTCGATATCGCGCTCGCGATCTGCGAGGACCTCTGGCAGGACGGCGGCCGGGTCCCGGCCGCCCGGTCCGCCGAGGCGGGGCTGCTGCTCTCGGTCAACGCCTCGCCGTACGAGCGCGAGAAGGACGACACCCGCCTCGACCTGGTGCGCAAGCGCGCCCAGGAGGCCGGCTGCACCACCGCGTATCTGGCGATGATCGGCGGCCAGGACGAGCTGGTCTTCGACGGCGACTCGATCGTCGTGGACAAGAACGGCGAAGTCGTGGCGCGCGCACCGCAGTTCGCCGAGGGCTGTGTCGTACTGGACCTCGATCTGCCGGCCGCCTCGCCGGAAGCGCCCACGGGGGTCGTGGACGACGGGCTGCGGATCGACCGGGTCGTCCTCTCCGAGGACCCGCTGCCGGCCTACGAGCCCGAGCTGACGGGCGGCTACGCCGAGCGCCTGGACGACGACGAGGAGGTGTACTCGGCGCTGGTGGTGGGCCTGCGCGCGTACGCCGCGAAGAACGGCTTCCGGTCCGTGCTGATCGGTCTCTCCGGCGGTATCGACTCCGCGCTCGTCGCCGCCATCGCCTGTGACGCGGTCGGCGCGCAGAACGTGTACGGCGTCTCCATGCCGTCGAAGTACTCGTCCGGCCACTCCAGGGACGACGCGGCCGAGCTGGCCCGCCGTACCGGACTCAACTTCCGTACGCAGCCGATCGAGCCGATGTTCGACGCGTACATGGGCGAGCTGGGGCTGACCGGGCTCGCGGAGGAGAACCTCCAGTCGCGGCTGCGCGGCACGATGCTGATGGCGCTCTCCAACCAGGAGGGGCACATCGTTCTCGCACCGGGCAACAAGTCCGAGCTGGCCGTGGGCTATTCGACGCTCTACGGCGACTCCGTCGGCGCGTACGGCCCGATCAAGGACGTCTACAAGACCTCCGTCTTCCGGCTCGCCCGCTGGCGCAACCGCGCCGCCGAGGAGCGCGGCCAGACCCCGCCGATCCCGGAGACCTCGATCTCCAAGCCGCCGAGCGCCGAGCTGCGCCCCGGCCAGGTCGACACGGACTCACTGCCCGACTACGACGTACTGGACCGGATCCTGGAGCTGTACGTCGACCGCGACCAGGGCGTGGACGCGATCATCGCGGCCGGTTTCGACGCGGAACTGGTCGCCAGGACGCTGCGGATGGTGGACACCGCGGAGTACAAGCGGCGCCAGTACCCGCCGGGCACCAAGATCTCGGCGAAGGGCTTCGGCAAGGACCGGCGGCTGCCGATCACGAACCGCTGGCGCGAGCACAGGCCGTAACGCACAGGGACACGGGCGCGCGGGGCCGCGGGGCCCGGCGCCGCGGCGGACGCGGGTCCGCACAGGAGCCGAGGCCGCGTGGGAGCCGAGGCCGCGTGGGAGCCGAGGCCGCGTGGGAGCCGAGGCCGCGTGGGAGCCGAGGCCGCGTGGGAGCCGAGGCCCACCCGCCGGGTGAGCCACGGGACTCGGCACCCGTTCCGTCGTGGCTCAGCCCACCCGTTCCGTCGTCGCGCCGGTCCTCGTCGTGGCCGAGGCGACGACCCGCGACGCCTCCGGCGCCCGCCCGCCCCTGTCGCCCCGGTCCAGCAGCCCGGCCGTCACCGCGATCGCCAGGCCGACGACCGCGAGCACCGCGCCGACCAGGGTCGGGGACAGCCAGCCCCAGCCCGCCGCGATCGCCGCGCCGCCGAGCCAGGCGCCGCCCGCGTTGGCGAGGTTGAAGGCCGAGTGGTTCGAGGCGGAGGCGATCGTGGGGGCGTGCCTGGCCTTCTGCATGACCAGCATCTGCAGCGGAGTGGTGGTCAGGAACCCGACCGCGCCCAGCACCACGACCGTCACCAGCGCCGCCCACTGGATGTGCGCCGTGAAGCGGAAGGCGAGCAGTACGACGGCGAGCGTGCCGAGCGAGGCGTACAGGGTGGGCCGCAGCGCCCGGTCGGTCAGCGGCCCGGCCGCCAGCGCGCCCAGCGTCATCCCGATGCCGAAGAGCGCGAGGACCAGCGTGACGGAGGACTCGCCGAATCCCATCACCTCGGTCGTGATCGAGGCCAGGTACGAGTAGACGGCGAAGACCCCGGCGAAGCCGAAGACGGCCGTCGCGAGGCCGAGCAGCACCTGACGGTCGCCGAGGGCGCGTATCTCGCGGCCCACGCTCTGGTGCGCCTCCACCGGCATGTGCGGGACGAGCCGGGCGAGCGCCGCGAGCGCGACCAGGCCGATGACGGTCACCACCAGGAAGGTGGCGCGCCAGCCGAGGTTCTGGCCGAGCAGGGTGGCCGCGGGGACGCCGACGATATTGGCGACGGTCAGGCCCAGGAACATGGTCGCGACGGCGCGCGCCTGCCGGCCCTCGCGCACCAGCCGGGCGGCGACGACCGCGCCGACGCCGAAGAACGCGCCGTGCGGCAGCCCGGCGAGGAAGCGGCCCGTCAGCAGCCAGCCGAAGCCGGGCGCGAGCGCCGAGCCGAGGTTGCCGATGACGAAGAGCCCCATGAGCAGGAGCAGCATCCGCTTGCGCGGGATACGGGAGCCGAGGGCGGTGAGCAGGGGGGCGCCGACGACGACACCGATCGCGTAGGCCGAGACCAGATATCCGGCGGTCGGCACGGACGTACCCAGATCGTCCGCGACATTGGGCAGCAGGCCCATCATCACGAACTCTGTCGTCCCGATGCCGAAAGCGCTGACGGCCAGGGCGAACAGGGCGAGGGGCATCAAGAGACCTTCCGTGGTGAGCTTCAGGGGGTCAGGACTTCAGGATTAAGTACCCCCACGGAACAAAGTCTCTCAGGGTTTCTATTCCGGCGGATGAACTCCGGATTGCGCCCAGCGCTCCGTCCGGCGAGGCTCCGGCCGACGCGCCGTGGTCAGCGCGGCGTGGTCAGCACGCCTTCGGTCGGGGCGCTTCGGGTCAGCGCGCCTTCGACCGGCACCGCTCCGGCGAGGCGGCGCAGCGCGGGGGCCTCGCGCGGAGGCTCAGCGCAACCGCACCCGCGCCGCGATCGGCAGATGGTCGCTGTCCGTCGCGGGAAGGGTCCAGGACGAGGTCGGCTCGACGCCCTTCACCATGATCTGGTCGATCCGCGCCAGCGGGAACGACGTCGGCCAGCTGAAGCCGTATCCGTGCCCCGCCGCGCCCTGGGTGGAGCGCATCTGGGAGGTCACGGCGTTGAGCGAGCGGTCGTTCATCGTGCCGTTCAGATCGCCGAGCAGGATCACCCGGCTCAGCGACTCGTGCGAGATGGCCTCGCCCAGCGCGTCGGCGCTCTTGTCGCGCTGGTTGGCGGTGAAGCCCGCGTTCAGCTTGACGCGCACGGAGGGGAGATGCGCCACGTAGACGGCGACCCGGCCCTCCGGGGTGCTGACGGTGGCGCGCATGGCGCGGACCCAGCCCAGCCTGATGTCGACGGGCTCGGCCCCGGTCATCGGGTACTTGCTCCACAGCCCGACCGTGCCCTGCACCGAGTGGTACTTGTACGTCCCGGCGAGCGCGTCGGTATAGGTCTTGACGGCGCTGGCCTTCAGCTCCTCCAGCGCCACCACATCGGCTCCGGACTCCGCCAGCTTGCGCGCGGTGCCCTCGGGGTCGGGGTTGTCCGCGTTGACGTTGTGGGTGGCGACCATGAGGTCACCGCCGTCGCCGGACTTGTCGGTGAGGAGTCCGCCGAAGACATTGACCCACACCACGGCGGGCAGCAGCACGGCGATCAGCGCGGTGGCGGAGCGCCGTACCAGCGCCAGCACGAGGATCAGCGGAACGAACACCCCGAACCAGGGCAGGAAGGTCTCGATGAGACTGCCCAGGTTGCCGATCTTGTTCGGGATCTGCGCGTGGAAGATCATCAGCAGCGCGACCACCACGGCGAGCAGCGCGAGCACGATGCCCCGCCGCCAGATGCCCGGATCGCCCCGCCATCGGTCGAGCAGAGTTCTGACGCGTGAGCTGGTGCGGGGGTCCTCCTGCCCGCCGTCCGTCACCGATTGCGCCGTGTACTCCTGCGTCATATGCGCTGCCCTCACTGCCTTGCTGTGCACGCCCGCCCCCGACCCTAGGCGATGTACGGGCACTTTCTCCGCCGTCCGGGGACAGCCGTACTGGCACGGAGACGAAGAGTACGGGTTCGCGGGTTCCGATCAAGGAGGTAAGCGGGGCAGGTGTGACAGATCCCGCACGGCCGGGCCGGGCTGGTTTCCGGCGCGCACCGGCGTCATTCGCGCGGGCGCAGCCCCTGGAGCACGGCGCTGATGATCTGGTCGGGGAGGTCCTCGTCCAGCGGTGCGCCCGGCCGGTGCAGGGTGCGCATGAGCATCGGGCCGACCAGCAGTTCGTGCATCAACTCCACGCTCAGGTCGTCCCGTAGCTCACCGGAGGCGACCCCGCGCCGGATCAGGCCCGTCGTCAGCTCGCGCCGGGGGCCGACGATCGTCCTGTGGTACTCCGCCCAGAGTTTGGGCTGGCTCTTCATCTCGACGACGACGTTGTGCAGCATGGCCGAGGACCGCTGGGCGAGCCCGCGCCGGCGCATCGACTCCAGCACGGCCCTGAGATCGTCGAGCGCCGAGGTGCCGGGCAGTTCGGGCTCCGGCGGCTCGATCTCCCGCAGGACATCGAGGAACAGCTCCTCCTTGCCCTGCCAGCGCCGGTAGATGGTCGCCTTGCCGACGCCCGCCGTGCGGGCGATGCGTTCGACGGAGAGCGCGCCGAGCGGCACGCCGTCCTCCAGCAGGGTCACGACGGCCTCCAGGATCGCCCGCTCGACCGCCTCACTGCGTGGCCTGCCGCGCCGGTGTTCGTTCTCGTGGCCCTGCTCCCGCACCTGTCTCCGCCTCTCGCCGCCCTCGGCCGCCGCGTACGACGTGTACGCCGTGTACGCCGCGCCGCGCTTCCGCCGTGCCAATTCTCGTACACGGGCGTCTCACTCCACGGCGTCTCACCCCACGGCGTACACGGCGTCGCCGTCAGCCGCGGGCGGCGGTCGCGGGCTCGGGCGCCTCCTCGCTCCCCGCGAGCTTCCGGGGCTCCGGCAGGCCCGGCAGGAAGAGCGCGACCACCACGGCGCCGATCAGCGCGACGGCCGCCGAGCCGAGGGCGGTGACATGCATGGCGTCGAGAAACGCGTCGTAGGCCGAGCTGATCAGCGGCCGGCCCGCCGGACCCATCTTCTCCGCGACGCCGAGGGTCGCCTCGATCGACTCCCCCGCCGCGTCCCGCGCGCCGGCCGGGACCGCGCCGAGGTGTCCCTCGATCCCGCCCCGGTAGGTCGCGGAGAGCACCGAGCCGAGTACTGCGATCCCGAGGGCGCCGCCGACCTGGCGGAAGGTGTTGTTGATGGCCGAGCCGGAACCGGCCTTCTCGCGGGGCAGCGCCTGCATGACCGCCACGGTCACCGGCGGCATGATGTGCGCCATTCCGGTGCCCTGGACGAAGAAGACGAGGCACAGCACCCAGACCGGGGTGTCCGCGCCGAAGAGGGCGAACGCGGCGAGTCCCGCCGCGACGAGCAGCATGCCTGCCGTGCAGACCGCGCGGGCGCCGAACCGGTCCACCACCAGCCGGGCACGCGGCGCGAAGATCATCTGTGCCGCGGCGAGCGGCAGGATCAGCAGCCCGGACTGGAGCGCGCTGTAGCCGCGCACGCTCTGGAGGTAGAAGGCCGAGAAGAACGTCACGCCCATCAGCGCGAAGAAGACCAGCGCGATGGCGGCGACGGCGGCGGCGAAGGCCGGCTTCCTGAAGTACGAGATGTCGATGGACGGGTGGCTGCTGCGCTTCTCGTGCCAGACGAAGAGGGCGAGTACGGCCACGCCGCCGAGGAGCGGGGCGAGCACGCCCGCACCGGTGAAGTCGGCCAGCTCGCCGCCGCGGATGATGCCGTACACCAGCAGGACGAGACCGACGATGGAGAGGACGACGCCCAGCGGGTCGACCCGGCCGGGGCTGGGGTCCTTCGAGTCGGGGACCAGCAGCACCATCGCGACCAGCGCGACGACGGCCACCGGGACGTTGACGAGGAAGATGGATCCCCACCAGAAGTGTTCGAGCAGCAGACCGCCGGTGATCGGGCCGATGGCGATGCCGAGGCCCACGCTGCCCGCCCAGATGCCGATGGCCTTGGGCTGCTCCTCGCGCTCGAAGACGTTCATCAGGACGGCGAGGGTGGCGGGCATCACAAACGCGGCGCCGAAGCCCATCAGGGCGCGGTAGCCGATGAGTTCGGCGGGCGAGCCGGACAGGGCGGCGAGCGCCGAGCCGAGGCCGAAGACGGCGATGCCGAAGAGGAGCACCTTCTTGCGGCCGATGCGGTCACCGAGCAGCCCGGAGGTGAAGAGCAGTCCGGCGAAGACGAGCGTGTAGGAGTTGATCGCCCACTCCAGCTCGCTCTGGGTGGCGCCGATGCCGGTGGGCTCGGGGGCGGCGATCGTCTTGACCGCCACGTTCAGGATCGAGTTGTCCAGCACGACGATGAGCAGGCTGAACATCAGAACGCCGAGGATGGCCCAGCGGCGGCGGTGGACCGCCTCCGGGACACGGGACTCGGGTATGCGGGGTGCGGCGGCGGCGCCGCCGGACGGTGTGGACATGACGCACACCCTAGACCACTTTCGATACGAGACCGTCTCGTATTGGAAAGTCTTTACGCGCGGCCCATGGCCCCGCATGCCCCCGCCCGCCCCCCACTTCCCGGCCCCTACTTCCCGTGACCGGTCCCGGGATGCCACCATGGACCCGGTCCGGGGACACCGTCAGGGTGCCTCGAGATGACGAAAGGGCCTTTGGCCATGACTGTTCAGACCGAGGCTGCGCGGACGTCACGCGCGGGACGCCCCGAAGCAGGCCCCAAGGCGCTGTACGGCGGCACGAGTTCCCGGCGCGTCACCGTCCATGACATCGGCGCCGCCAAGGAGCGCGGCGAGAAATGGCCCATGCTCACCGCCTATGACGCGATGACGGCCTCCGTGTTCGACGAGGCAGGCATCCCGGTCATGCTCGTCGGCGACTCGATGGGGAACTGCCATCTGGGGTACGAGACGACCGTGCCCGTCACGCTGGACGAGATGACGATGCTCGCCGCGGCCGTCGTACGGGGCACGAAGCGCGCTCTGATCGTCGGCGACCTGCCGTTCGGCTCGTACCAGGAAGGGCCGGTCCAGGCCCTGCGCAGCGCCACCCGGCTGGTGAAGGACGCGGGGGTGGGCGCGGTCAAGCTGGAGGGCGGCGAGCGCTCGCACACCCAGATCGAGCTGCTGGTACAGGCCGGTATCCCCGTGATGGGGCACATCGGGCTCACCCCGCAGTCCGTCAACACCCTCGGCTACCGGGTGCAGGGCCGCGGCGAGGAGGCCGCGCAGCAGCTGCTCCGCGACGCCAAGGCGGTACAGGACGCGGGGGCGTTCGCGGTCGTGCTCGAACTGGTCCCCGCCGAGCTGGCCGCCGAGGTGACCCGCATCCTGCACATCCCGACCATCGGGATCGGCGCCGGGCCCGAGACGGACGCGCAGGTGCTCGTCTACACCGACATGGTCGGGCTCACCGGAGGGAAGGTGCCGCGCTTCACGAAGCAGTACGCGAATCTCCGGCAGACGCTCGGGGACGCGGCGAGGGAGTTCGCGGACGAGGTCATCGGAGGAACGTTCCCTCAGGAGGAGCACACGTTCCACTAGGGCCTGCCCCCGGCCCATAGGGGCTGCTCCCAGCCACCAGGGACTGTCCCCGGGCGCGGCCGGGGACAGTCCCTGGGCGCGGCCGGGGAGGCGGACCCCACCGCCCCAGAAGCCACTGCCCGCACGGACGACAGCCCGCCGATCTTCCCCCGTCGGCGGGCTGTCGGCTTTCCGCGGGCCGCGGGCCGCCGGCGGCCCGAGCGGCTCGCCACGACGGCGGCCCGACAGCCTCCCGACGGCGGCTTGTCGGCGGCTTGTCGGCGGCTTGTCGGTGGCTTGTCGGTGGCTTGTCGGTGGCTTGTCGGTGGCTTGTCGGTGGCAGCTGGTCCACTGGTGTCATGACTCGAATCGACAAGAACCCCAACGGCAGCCGCACGGGCAACGCCGTCGAGGTACGGGGGCTGGTCAAGCACTACGGCGGACCACAGGGCACCCGGGCTCTCGACGGAGTGGACCTCGATGTGCGCGAGGGCACCGTCCTCGGTGTGCTCGGGCCCAACGGCGCCGGCAAGACAACGCTCGTCCGTATTCTCTCCACGCTCGTCCAGCCCGACGCCGGGACCGCGATGGTCGCCGGGTACGACGTACTGCGCCAGCCGCGCCAGCTGCGCCGCACCATCGGCCTCACCGGCCAGTACGCCTCGGTCGACGAGAAGCTCTCCGGCTGGGAGAACCTCTACATGATCGGCCGGCTGCTCGATCTGTCCCGCAAGGACGCCCGCCGCCGCGCCGACGAGCTGCTGGAGCGCTTCTCCCTCACCGAGGCGGCGAAGCGGGCCGCGATGCAGTACTCCGGCGGTATGCGGCGCCGCCTCGACCTGGCGGCCTCGATGATCGGCCAACCCTCCGTGCTCTATCTGGACGAGCCGACCACCGGGCTCGACCCCCGTACCCGCAACGAGGTCTGGGACGAGGTGCAGCGGATGGTCGCGGAGGGGTCCACCGTCCTGCTCACCACCCAGTACATGGAAGAGGCCGAGCAGCTGGCCAGCGAGCTGACGGTCATCGACCGCGGCCGGGTCATCGCCAACGGCAAGGTGGACGAGCTGAAGGCGAAGGTCGGCGGCCGTACGCTCCAGATCCGGCCCGCGGACCCGGCGCAGCTCCCCGCGATGGCACGGGCGATCGCCGAGACCGGGCTCGACGGCCTGTCCGGCACGCAGGCCGTCCCGGACGAGGGCCTGCTGTACGTACCGATCCTGAGCGATGAGCAACTGACCGCGGTCGTCGGCCTGCTGGGCGAGCGCGGCTTCGGGATCGCCCATATCGGCACCCATCTCCCGAGCCTGGACGAAGTGTTCCTGGCCATCACCGGCCAGAAGACGGCCTCCGTGTCCGACACCACACCCGAGGAGGTCGCGGCATGAGCACGACCACACTGCCCACGTCCGCGCCCGAGAAGGCACCCGCGCCGTCGCCCGCCACCGCCGCCGCCGCCGAGGGCCGGATCGGACTGCGCGCCAATCTGCGGCACATCGGCGCGCTGGTGCGCCGCAACGCCCTCCAGATCAAGCAGGATCCCGAGTCGATGTTCGACGTCCTGCTGATGCCGATCATCTTCACGCTGCTGTTCGTGTACGTCTTCGGCGGCTCCGTGGGCGCGAGCCTCGGCGGCAGCCGTGAGGAGTATGTGAACTATGTGATCCCCGGCCTGATGGCGATGATGGGCATGAACATCGCGATGGCCGTCGGCACGGGTGTGAACGACGACTTCCGCAAGGGGGTCATGGACCGGTTCCGTACGATGCCGATCGCCCGGTCCTCGGTGCTGATCGCCAAGATCGTCGTCGAGATCGGCCGGATGCTGGTCGCCACCGCCATCCTGCTCGGCATGGGCTTCCTGCTCGGCATGGAGATCAGGACGTCGGTGCTCGAACTGTTCGGGGCGGTCGGTCTGTCCCTGGTGTTCGGCGCCTCGCTGATGTGGATCTTCATACTGCTGGGGCTCACCATGAAGACGGCCCAGGCTGTCCAGGGCGTGGCGATGCTCGTGCTGATGCCCTTGCAGTTCGGCTCGTCGATCTTCGCCCCGCCGTCCACGATGCCCGGCTGGCTCCAGACGTTCACCGACTACAACCCGCTGTCCAATCTCGCGGACGCGGCGCGGAGCCTGATCAACGGCGGTCCTGTCGCGGACTCGGCGTGGATGACGCTGGGGTGGGCGGCGGCGATCACGCTGGTGACAGCGCCGCTCGCGGTGGCCAAGTTCCGTAAGAAGTCCTGAGATCAGGGCCCCGACGGATCCAGGACCGGACAGATCCCGGACGTCGGGCCCCCGACGACGGGCCCCCGACGACGGGCTCAGCACCCGGCGAGGGTGGTGGCCTCCTCCAGAGTGAGGCCGCCGCCCTCGGCGCGCGCCTCCTCGAACGCGGCCGCGCCGAGCAGACCCATGGCCGTCTCGCGCGCGCCCTTCGCGATGTACCTCTCCGAGTACGCGGGGTGGCGCCCGACGGGTGACAGCGCCTCGTACGCGCCGATCAGCCGGGCCGCGTCCCGGCCGCGCTCCCGGTCGCCCTCCTCGGCGGCCAGACCGCCCAGCGCCCAGGCCACCGTGACCAGATGGATCGCGGCCATCTCGGGGGCGACCATCAGCGACAGCGGTGTCAGCGCCGCCTCCACGGCCGCGCGGGCCGCCCCCAGCGCCGGGGCGTAGCGGCCGTCCGCGCAGTCCAGCCAGGCGAAGACGCCCTGGACGAACCCCTCGAAGATGGCCAGCGTCTCGGAGCGGAACACGTCGAGCAGCCGGTTGAGTTCGTCCCGCGCCTCGTCCCCGCGTCCGGTACGGCCCAGCCAGAGCGCGAGAAAGAGCCGGGCCGCGGGCTGCGCCTCCTGCCAGGTGTCGCGCCCCTCGGCCAGCACCTCGCGGAGGATGCGCTCGCCCTCCTCGCCCTGGCCGGTCTCGAACATGGTCGTCGCCAGCCGGGCACGCAACAGCGCGGCCTGACTCTGCGCGCCGAGCCTCTCGGCATGGGCGATGGCGGCCCGGTAGTCGTCGGCGGCGAGGCGGTACTCCCCCGCCCCCTCCCTGGCCTCGCCACGCGCGGACAGCGCCTCGGCGGTGCCCCAGGCGTCGCCGAGCCGCTGGAAGATCTCCAGGCTGCGGTCGCTGTCCCGGGTCGCGTCCCCGGTCCGGTCGCCGCGGTTGGAGAAGATATTGGCCCGTACGTGCAGCGCGCTGGCCAGCTCCCAGTCGTAACCGAGCCTCTCGCAGGACCGTACGGTCTCGTCCACGACCCGTCTCAGCCCCTGTGGATCCCCGCTGAGCATGTACGCGAAGACGTACAGCGTCCCGGGGAACCGGCAGGTCTGCGGAAGCCCCGGCCGGTAGGCGGCGGCGACGTCGCTCAGCCACGCGAGCCGCTCGGGTGTGGCCCAGTTCTCCGCGTCGTGATTCATGCTGACGATCCCGATCATCCGCACCTGGCGCCTGGCCTCCTGGAGCAGTTCGGGGGTCATGGGCGGTGGCGCGTCCGTGCACCGCTCCGAGATGGCGGGGGCCGGCTCCACGGGCGGGGCGAACGGGTCGGGTCCGAGAGCCGCGGCGGCCTCCGCCCAGTGCCGGGCGTCGGCGCGCAGGTCGAGCATCTGCCAGAGCCAGCCGAGGGACAGGACGAGACAGAGCGCCTCCTGCTCGTCGCGGGCGACGACGGCGCGGCGCAGCGCGGTGCGCAGATTCTCGTACTCCAGCTGGAACCGGGCGATCGCGGCGTGCTGGCCGGGGCCGCGCAGTACGGGGTCGGTGGTACGGGCCAGCTCCCGGTAGTACACGAGATGGCGGCGCTCGGCGGCGGCCCGGTCCCCGGCCTGGTCGAGCCGTTCGGCAGCGTACTCGGCGACGGTTTCCAGCAGCCGGTAGCGCATGTCGCCGTCGGGCGCGGGGGCGGCGACGACGAGGGACTTGTCGATGAGGGAGCCGAGGAGGCGGGCGACGTCCTGGGACGGGACGATGTGTGTGGTGGCCGGGGCGGCTGGGACCGCCTGGGCTTCGGGGGCAGCCGGGGCCTGAAGGATGGCCGGTGCGGCCGGGGCCTGAAGGATGGCCGGGGCTTCAGGGGCGCCCGGGGCGGCCGACTCAGCCGGGCTGTCCGCGCAGACCGACTCGGCGGCCGTCAGTCCGCAGCCGCCCGCGAAGACGGACAGCCGGCGCAGTACCGCGCGTTCGGACGCGTCGAGCAGGTCCCAGGACCAGTCGACGACCGCGCGCAGCGTCTGCTGACGCGGCAGGACCGTCCGGCTCCCGCTGGTCAGCAGCCGGAACCGGTCATCGAGCCGGTCCGCGATCTGACGCGGAGTCAGCATCCGCAACCGCGCCGCCGCCAGCTCGATCGCCAGCGGCAGACCGTCGAGACGACGACAGATCTCCGCCACCGCCGCCGGATCCCCCGCCACATCGAACCCCGGCCACACCGCACGAGCACGCTCCGCGAACAAACGATGCGCCGGATCCGGAGGCAACGGCTCCACCGGCCGCACCGACTCACCCGGCACCCCCAACGGCTCACGACTCGTCGCCAGGATCGTCAGCTCGGGACAGCGGGCGAGCAGTTCCTCGGCGAGGGCGGCGGCGGCGCCGATCACATGCTCGCAGTTGTCGAGGAGCAGCAGCATGCGCCGGCGCGCGCAGTGCTCGGCCAGCCGTACGAGCGGCTCACCGGCGTGCCGGTCGGCGGCCCGCAGCTCCTCGGCCCCGGCGCCCCGCAGTACGGTCTCCCGCGCGCCGAGCGCGGACAAGACGGCCTCGGGCACGGTCTCCGGATCGTTCACGGGCGCCAGTTCCGCGAGCCATACGCCGTCGGTCCACCCCTCTGCCATCAGCTCCGCGGCCTCCTGCGAGAGCCGGGTCTTCCCCGCTCCGCCGGGGCCGAGCAGGGTGACGAGCCTGGCGCGGCCGAGATCGCCGCGGATGGCCTCGATGTCGCCCTCGCGCCCCACGAAGCTGGTCAGCCGTGCCCGGAGATTGCCGGGCGGCGCGGCGGGGCGCGGGGCCCGGTCCGCTGGGCGGACGGGGCCGGGGGACGTGGCGCCCGTACGGTCGGAGCGCCCGCCGCCCCCGGCCCGCTCCGGCTCATCGGACGCGCGTGTCCCCACAGACCCGCCGGTCCCACTGGTCCCACCAGCCCCGCCTGTGCCACCAGCCCCGCCTGTGCCACCAGTCCCGCCTGTGCCTCCGGTGCCCCGGAGCAGTTCCTCGTGCAGAGCGCGCAGTTCCGGGCCCGGGTCGGCGCCCAGGCGGGCCGCCAGCGCCCGGCGCACCCTGTCGTACGCGGCCAGGGCCTCGGCCGGGCGTGCCGCGTCGCGCAAGGCGCGGATACGCAGCGCCTGGAGCGGCTCGTCGAGCGGGAACTCACCGCAGAGCGCGGCCAGTTCGGGCAGCGTCTCCTCGGCGCGGCCGAGGGCGAGCGCGGCCGTGAGCCGCGCCCTGCGGGCCTCCAGCCGGCGGGTCTCCCAGCGGGCCGCCTCGGTCGTACGGTCGGGGAGGTCGGCCAGCGCGGGACCGCGCCAGAGCGCCAGCGCCTCGTCGAGGAGGCTCGCCGCCTTGGTCGCGTCACCGTCCGCCAGGGCCCGCGCGCCCTCGGCGGCGAGCCGGCCGAAGCGGTGGAGATCCACGTCCTCCTCGTCGGCGCGCAGCCGGTAGCCGCCCTCCGCGGAGGAGACGGCGGCGGAGCCGATCGCCCGCCGCAACCGCCCGACCAGCGCCTGGAGCGCCCCCACCGCGTCGGCGGGCGGATCGCCGTCCCAGACCTCGGCGACGAGCTGGGCGACCGGCACCGTACGGCCGGGCCGCAGGGCGAGCACCGTCAGCAGCGCACGCAGCCGCGCACCGCCGAGGGCGACGGGGGCGCCGTCGTCGTGCAGTGCCCGTGTGGTGCCGAGGAGCAGGTAGCGCATCCGCCCATTGTCCGTGAAGGCCGCCAGGAGGACCGCCCGGCCTCGCGCCGAGGGCCCCCGCGACGTGGCGCGGGTGGCTGGGCGAGCGTGCGTGCCGAACCACGGGGGCAGGCGCCGACCGGGCGCCGCCACCGCTCGTACGCCGGGATCCGTTGGCGGGACGTTATCGGGGCGCCGGACGTTCCCGTTCTGTCAGCTGTACGGTCGGGCGACACCGACCGCCGTCCCGCGCTGTCCACGGTAGGGCGGTCCGACCGCCGTCCCACGCCCCCGAGGAGACCCATTCATGACGACCGCCTCCTCCCGCCGCGGTGACCGGCGGATCTCCCCCGTCTTCCTGGGAATCGCCGCTGTCACGGCGGTCGCGGGCTGGGCCGTGTGGACGGATTTCGCGGCGAACATCCGGATCGCCGTATTCCTGTTCGTCACCGGCGCCTGGATCGTCTCGCTCTGTCTGCACGAGTACGCGCACGCCCGTACCGCGCTGCACAGCGGGGACATCTCGGTCGGGGCGAAGGGCTATCTGACGCTCAACCCCCTCAAATACACGCACGCGCTGCTGTCCATCGTGCTGCCTGTGGTCTTCGTGATCCTGGGCGGTATCGGTCTGCCGGGCGGCGCCGTCTTCATCGAGCGCCAGCGCATCCAGGGCCGCTGGCGGCACAGCCTGATCTCCGCGGCCGGCCCGCTGACGAACGTACTGTTCGCCATCGTCTGCACCGCGCCCTTCTGGCTGGACGCCCTGTCCGGCGTCCCGACGGGCTTCCGCTACGCCCTCGGCTTCCTCGCCCTGCTCCAGGTCACCGCGGCGATCCTCAACTTCCTCCCGGTCCCGGGCCTGGACGGTTACGGGGTGGTCGAGCCCTGGCTGTCCTACACATTCCGCCGCCAGGTGGAGCCGATCGCCCCGTACGGTCTGCTCGCCGTCTTCGTCCTGCTCTTCTTCATCCCCCAGGTGAACGCGGCCTTCTTCGACCTGATCCACGCGATCCTGCGCGGGCTGGGGGTCTCGGAGCTGGACAGCTACTGCGGACGCGATCTCTTCAGCTTCTGGAACACGAGGAACGAATACATCTGCGGCCCGACCGGCCGGTAGCGACCACCAGGTCGCGTCGGCAGCGCGAGAAGACGAGCCCGGCGCCGCCGACCGTGCCGGTGCCCGCCCCGGCCGACAGCGTGTTCTGACGACTGTCGGCCGGGGCGGGCGCCGGCACTATGAGGTGCCTTCAAACGGGTGCCTTCAAGAAGCCGGGGTGGTGAGTCCCAGGGTGTACGTGCCTGTCTTCAGTGCGCCCGGATCGACGGTCAGCGTGTACAGACCGTTGGCCGGGAGCGTGGCCAGGGCGTAGGAGAGGGTCGTGGCGCTCATGGAGCGTTCGTTGACCAGCCACTTGCCGTCAGGGCCGTGGACGGACAGGACCCACTCGGACGCCGGGGCGGCGATGCCCAGTGTGAGCTTCTGCCCCTTCGTACCGGTGAAGGTGACGTGACCGTGTCCGCCCTGGGTGGTGATCGCGACCGGTTTCTGCGGTCCGCCCACGGTCAGCGTTCC
Organism: Streptomyces sp. NPDC039430; assembly: GCF_055639435.1. Lineage (NCBI taxonomy): Bacteria > Bacillati > Actinomycetota > Actinomycetes > Kitasatosporales > Streptomycetaceae > Streptomyces > Streptomyces sp. NPDC039430. The sequence goes on from NZ_JBVKAK010000001.1 coordinate 389,174, forward strand.
GCCGTTCACGTCCTTGACCAGGGTCGCGGTCGTACGTCCGGTGGCCGGCGCGCTCGGCTGGACCAGCACCCGGTGGGTGCCCGCGGTCAGCGGCGCGCGCAGCGCGAGATCCACGGCCGCCGTACGCAGGGTGCCGATCGACACATCGGCCGAGGCTCCCGGCGGCAGATGCCGGACGCTCGACTGAGCGGTCAGCGTGGTGCCCGAGAAGACGACGGAGAAGCCGTCCCCGGCGGTCGCGTCCGTGCGGAGCTCCACCTGCTGCCCCGGCCGGGTGATGTCGACGGTGGCGGAGGGGGCGGCGGGGGTCAGCACCGCGGCGGGCGCGGGCTTCGACAGCCAGAGCGTGAGGGAGCCGGTGGCCGCGGCGGCGGGCGTCAGCAGCAGTGTGTACTTCTTACCGGGCGTCAGGCCGGTCAGGTAGTAGGCGCCCGAGGCGTTCTTGGTGAAGGAGCCGACGGTCTGCGCGGTCCCGCCCTCCGGGATCAGCCGGACCTCGGTCGCCTGCGGCACGCTGTTGCCGGTGGCGGCGAAGCCCAGTGACGCGGTGTCCGGCGCGGTGAACTCGGCCTGGGCCCGCTGCCCGGCGCGTGCGAAGGCCACCGGCACCGACGGCCCGTCCGCCGTCAGCGGCACCGGGACATCCGTGGACAGGGTCAGGGCGAGCGTTCCGCCGACGCCCTTGTTCGGGTCGATGATCACCTGGTACGAGCCGGTCTCCGGCAGTCCGGACAGGGCGATCGTCACCGCCTTGCCCGCGGCGACGTTGTCGGCGTCGACGACGGCCGCGCCGCTCGGTGCGAGGACGGTCACCGCGACGGTCTCGGTGAAGGTGTTCGCCGTGATGCCCAGCGAGAGCCGGGCGCCGGCCTGGCCCTGGAAGGCCGTCTCGGCGTTCTGTCCATAGCGGCCGATGGTCGCCGCGAGGGCACTGCCCGTGTCGGAGAGCGGGGCGAGCGCCACCGGGCGTGAGAGTGTCAGTGTCAGCCGGCCGGTCGCGAGCGGGAGGTTCGGCAGAACGGCGATCGTGTACGTGCCCGACTCCGGCAGTACGGGGCTGTCCCACTCGGCGCTGGAGTCGTCGGGAACCAGGAAGTATTCGAGCAGCGAGCCGTCCGGCCGCCGGATCTCCGGCCGTACGTGACTGCCGAACCCGGTGGCCGCCACGCCCAGTGACAGACGCTGTCCCGCCACGCCTGCGAACCGCGCCCGCCCGTCCTGTCCGGGCCGGTCGATCGCCAACTCGACGGCGGGGGCGGCCGGATCGATGGTTCCCGCGTCCGCGTAGTGCGAAGCGGTCACACCGACCGTGCCTGTGGCCGCCGCGTCGGGGTCGAGCCTCAGTGTGTACGTGCCCGCCCGCGGCAGGGCGTCGACATCGATCCCGCCCGCGCCGTTCGCCGCGATGTAACGGCTGCTGACCTGGCTGCCGTCCGGCCCGTACAGACGCGCGTACACGCTCTTGCCCACGGGCGCGGCATCGATACCGAGGCTGAGGGAGTCGCCCGGCAGGGCGGTGAAGGACAGCTTGCCGTCCTGCCCGGCCCGGGACAGCGGCACTTGCGCTGTCGGCCCCGTCAGGTTCAGCGTTCCGGTGACCGGCTTCGACACGGTGACGGTCGCGGCGCCGAAGGCGCTCGATCCGGGCCTGAGGATCAGCGAGTACGTGCCCGCGAGGGGGAGGTTCTCGACCTCCCAGTCACCGGCCGTTCCGTTGAAACTGCCGTTGCCGCCGGGGACCTTCTCGCCCTTCGGGTCGTACAGCTCAAGGGTGACGGACGAGTTGAAGGTGGCGTTGGTGAAGCCGAAGGTGATGTCGTCGCCCTGGCCGGCGTCGAAGAGCACCTGCGCCCGGTTGCCCGGTGTGGTGATCGAGACGGTCGGTGGGCTGGTGTCCGTGACCGATGTCGTCACCGACGACTCGATCTCGCCGGCGGAACCGAGCCGGTTGCCGGCCGCGTCGTACGCGTATACGGCGTCGCCGGCCGCCGGAGCGGCCGCGGCGGCGACCGCCGCGGAGGTCTGCTCCGGGCCCGCCGGCTTGGCCGCGGATGCCGGAGCTGGTGCTGATGGCTGTACTGGTGACGGTGCTGATGACGACGCGCCGGACGTGGGCGCCGGCGGCGGCGCCGCCTCGGCCGACGCCAGGCCGGCCGACAGCGCCAGCACCAGTGCCCCGACGGTCAGTGACCGCCGGCGCGTGGACAGATGGACCCCGAAACGCTCGCCGTGCAGACGCACGCGCCCTCCCCAGAGCAACAAAAAGAGGCCATGGACGGCCCAGGATGTCCGCACTCCCCATGCGGACGGTCACAACGTACACACATACGATCACCGTCGCAGCACAATATCGACAAGTTCATGCCAACGCTGTGAAGACGACATCCGGCAGGTCAGAGGTCCGGCGGGAAGGCGGCCGGGCGGCGGCGGGACGTTCCCGGGCATGGGGGACACTGGAACGCGAACGACGACAGCACAAGACGCCCCCGACAGGAGCCGACCCCCATGCCCCGCCTCGCTCTGTACGCCCTCGCCGTCTGCGTCCTCGCCGTCGCCGCGGCCGTGGTCTCCTTCATCCAGGGGAGCTGGCTCGGCATCGTGTGGGTGCTGCTGGCCGGACTGTCGTCCAACATGGCCTGGTACTACGTGCGCAAGGCGAAGGCGGAACGCGCGGCCCGTACGGCGGCGGCCGCGGGCTGACGGCCCGCCCCGCGCCCCGCACGGGCCGCGTCTCTCTCGTATGTACCGCGCTGTACCGCGCGTACGGCGATGACCGCACGTACCGCGAGTACCGCGCGTTTCCTACGCGTACACGTTCACGGTCTACACATCCGTCAGGCGCAGGCCCGCGTGTGCCTTGTAACGGCGGTTCGCCGAGACCAGGTTGGCCACCAGCGACTCCACCTGGTGGGCGTTGCGCAGCCGGCCCGCGAACACCCCGCGCATGCCCGGGATACGGGCGGCCAGCGCCTGGACGAGATCGGTGTCCGCGCGTACCTCGCCCAGCACCATCACATCTGTCTCGATCCGCTCGACCTCCACATCCTGGAGCAGCACCGCGGAGAGATGGTGGAAGGCGGCGGTCACCCGGGAGTCCGGCAGCAGGGCGGCGGCCTGTTCGGCCGCGCTGCCCTCCTCCGGCTTCAGCGCGTACGCGCCCCGCTTGTCGAAGCCGAGCGGGTTGACGCAGTCGACGACGAGCTTGCCCGCCAGCTCCTCCTTGAGGGATTCCAGGGTCTTGGCGTGTCCCTCCCACGGCACGGCGACGATGACCACGTCGCTGCGGCGCGCGCACTCCGCGTTGGCCAGGCCCTCGACGCCGTTGCCCAGTTCCGCCGCCGCCGTCTCGGCCCGCTCGGCGACCCGGGAACCGATGATCACTTTCTGTCCGGCCCTCGCCAGCCGGTACGCGAGCCCGCGCCCCTGGTCGCCGGTGCCGCCGAGTACACCGACGACGAGACCGGAGACGTCCGGGAGGTCCCAGGGGTCCTTGGCGGGGGGCTTGGGGGTGCTGCCACTGTCCGTTGAAGTCATGGTCACGACCCTACTCGCCGGTACTGGCGCACGTTCGGGTGAGCCGTTCCGGACCGGCCACCCCCAGGCGTCGGCCTGCGGCAGGATGCGGGCCCATGGATGCCGTACGCGTCGCACTGCTGCGTGAAGTACTCGCCGGAACGGACTGGCCGTCCGCGACCCGCCGGTTCGCGGGCGCGCTGCGTGTCTCTGTCGTGTCGCAGGGCGGCGGGCTGCTGCTCGTCGGGACGGAGGAGTACGAACCGTGGCATCTCACCGCGCATCTCGTGGACGAGGCGGCGTGGTCGGGACAGCCCGAGCTGACGCCCACGCTCGTACGGCACCGGGTGCGGTCCGGCGACCCGGCGCATCTGGCCGTCGGGCTCGGCCGCCTCGAAGCGGCCGGCCGGGGCGAGACGCTGCTCGTCGTGGCGCCGGAGCGGCCGGGCACCGGGCTGCTGGAGCGGGTCCACGGAGCCCGCCGGGCCGGGGCGACGGTGCTGTCGCTGGACGGCGGGGACGCGGAGGTGCGCGGGCTGGCGCACGACGCCCTGTCGGTGGACGCGGCGGAGGTGGCGCACGGCGTGGATCTGGACACCGTGCAGCATCTGGTGAGCGCGGCGGCCGGGGAGAACAGCCTGCCGGGGCCGCGCGGGCGGCGGCGGTTCCGGGACCGGCTGTCCCGGCTGGCCGACCAGCTGACGGCGCCACCGCCCGCCCGCTGGTAGCCCCGCCCGCTGGTAGGCCCGCCCGCTGGTAGCCCCGCCCGCTGGTAGGCCCGTACGCCGGCCTGCCCGCACGCCGGCAGGCCGCCGGCCCATAGCCGGTACGCCCGCACGCCGGTGGCCCTGCTCCCCGTCCTCGCCAGACGGCGATCCCCACACGCCCGTACACCCCCGCGCGTCGGTGGCCCGACCCCCGCCGAGGGCCCCACCGGCCTGCGAGCGCCCCGCCCCGAGCCCCGGCAAATCATTTGCCCAATCCGTACATCCGCGCCAATCATGGCCTCTCGTGACCAAGAAGCTCGGCGCGATACTCCCCGATCTCTCCCCTCTGCGTTCCTCGCGGGAATTCCGGCTGCTCTGGGTGCAGGGGCTGGTGACGAACTTCGGCAGCTTCATGGCGATGATCGCGCTGCCGCTCCAGATCAAGGACCTCACCGAATCACCGCTGGCCGTCGGCGCGATGGGCGCGGTGGAGCTGGTGCCCCTGGTGATCTTCGGGCTGTACGGCGGAGCGCTCGCCGACGCCGTCGACCGGCGCAAGGTCATCCTGCTCACCGAGGCGGGGCTCGGGGTGCTCGCCGCCGTCCTGCTGGTGAACGCGCTGCTGCCCCAGCCGCTGCTGTGGCCGCTGTACGTGGTGGCGGCCGGGGTGTCCGCGCTGGCGGGTCTGCAACGGCCTGCGCTGGACTCGCTGATGGCGCGGATCGTCCCGCACGACCAGCTCACCGCGGCCGCCGCCCTCAACGCCGTGCGCTGGCAGCTCGGCGCGATCGCGGGGCCCTCGCTGGCCGGTCTGGTCGTCGCGTACGCCGGTCACGGCACGGCCTACGGGGTCACGATCCTGGGCTTCGCCGTCTCCGTCGTGCTCTGTCTGCGGCTCTCACCCGCGCCCGCCGCGCATGACGCGCAGGCGCCGTCCCTGCGGGGCATCGTGGAGGGGGCCCGCTACGCGTGGAGCAGACCGGTGCTGCTGGGGACGTACGCGATCGACATGGCCGCGATGTTCTTCGCCTTCCCGAACACGATCTTCCCGTTCCTCGCGGACGATCTGGACGCGGAGTGGGCGCTCGGGCTGATGTACGCGGCGGGCTCGGTCGGCTCGGTGGCGCTCAGTCTGACCAGCGGCTGGACCTCACGGGTGCGCGGACACGGGCTCTTCGTGGTGTTCGGCGCGGCGGGCTGGGGGCTGGCGATCACGGCCGCGGGATGGTTCTCGAACATCTGGGTCGTGCTGGTCTGTCTGGGGCTCGCGGGCGCGGGCGACATGCTCAGCGGTCTGGGCCGCTCGACCATCTGGAACCAGACGATCCCGGAGGAGCTGCGCGGCCGGCTCGCGGGCATCGAGGTGCTCTCGTACAGCGTCGGACCGCAGCTCGGGCAGATCCGGGCGGGCGCTATGGCGGGCTGGACGGGCACCCGCCCCGCCGTCTGGAGCGGCGGACTTGCCTGCGTGGCCTCGGTGGGGCTGCTCGCCGCGGTGCTGCCGAGACTGGTGACGTACGACTCGGAGACGGACGAGGACGCCCTGCGCCGCCGCGCCCAGAAGGAAGCGGCGACGGCGACGACGACGGCCTGAGCCCGAAAACCTCGTAGCGCGTCAGGCGGGTGGGTTCGTGTCCTCCCCCGCCCCGGCCTCGCCCTTGGGCGCGTCGTGCCAGCGCGGATCCGTCTCCCACTCCAGATTGCGCTCCTGGGCCGTCTGCATCGCGTGCTCCGCTTCCTGGCGGTTCGCGTACGGCCCGAAGCGGTCCTTGGCGGGGCATTCGGGCCCCTCCTCGACCTTCTGGTGCTTCAGGCAGTAGTACCACTCGCCGGGCTTGCCGACCGTGCGCTTCTTGAACAGGGCCATCTTCGGCTCCTTCCTCTGACGCCATGCTGCCCCACCGGCGCTCGTTAGACTCGCCGGCATGTCTGGCCAGTCACTGCTCGTACCAGGCGAGCTCTCTCCCGTCCGTTCCGTTCCCGGCAACATCCGGCGCCCCGAGTACGTCGGGAAACCCGCCCCCACCCCGTACACCGGGCCGGAAGTGCAGACCGCGGAAACCATCGAGCTGATGCGGATCGCGGGCCGCGTCGCCGCGCAGGCGATGGAGGAGGCCGCGAAGCACATCGCGCCCGGCGTCACCACGGACGAGCTGGACCGGGTCGCGCACACGTTCATGTGCGACCACGGCGCCTACCCGTCCACGCTCGGCTACCGGGGCTTCCCCAAGTCGCTCTGTACGTCCGTCAACGAGGTCATCTGCCACGGAATCCCGGACTCCACGGTGCTCCGCGACGGCGACATCGTGAACCTGGACGTGACCGCGTACCTCAACGGGGTGCACGGCGACAACAACGCCACCTATCTCTGCGGGGACGTCGACGAGGAGTCGACGCTCCTGGTCGAGCGGACCCGCGAGGCCCTGAACCGTGCCATCAAGGCCGTACGCCCCGGCCGCCAGATCAATGTGATCGGGCGGGTCATCGAGTCGTACGCCAAGCGGTTCGGCTACGGCGTCGTCCGTGACTTCACCGGGCACGGGATCAATTCGTCCTTCCACTCCGGGCTGATCGTCCCGCACTACGACAGCCCGCACGCCACCACCGTCATCCAGCCGGGCATGACCTTCACCATCGAGCCGATGCTCACGCTCGGTACGTACGAGCACGACATGTGGGACGACGGCTGGACCGTCGTGACCAAGGACCGCAAGCGGACCGCGCAGTTCGAGCACACGCTGGTGGTGACGGAGACGGGGGCCGAGATCCTCACCCTTCCCTGAGGTCCCCGGGGCACCGAGAGGTCTTCCCCGAGGTCCCCGGGGGCACCGAGAGGTCCGAGGTCCCCCGGGGCGTCCGAGATCTCCGGAGGCTCTGAGGTTGCCGGCCCGGCTGGGCGGGGTAGCGTTTTTACCGACAGGACGTCGGGAACCAGTTGACTTAGGTAAGCCTAAGTAAGAGTATCTGGTCATGGCGGCCACCGGTGCCGCCGGCGCGGCACCCGCCTGCTCCCGTCCCCCTCGGTCCCCGGAGGCCCGCCTTGGACGCACCCGCCACCGCCACCCCGTTCTCCACGCTCATCCGCGTCGCCTCGCACGCTCAGCACACGGAGGCGGAGACCTCGTCGTTCATGAGCGACCTGCTGGGTGGCCGGCTCGGGGTGGACGCGTACGCGCGCTACACCGAGCAGCTGTGGTTCGTGTACCGCGCGCTGGAGGGCGCCTCGGAGGCGCTGCGGAAGGACCCGGTCGCCGGGCCCTTCATCCAGCGCGAGCTGGAGCGCACGCCCGAGCTGGAGCGCGATCTGGCGCATCTGCGCGGGGCGGACTGGCGTACGGGCCTGGAGGCGCTGCCCGCGACGGCCGCGTACGCCGCGCGGGTCGAGGAGTGCGCGCGCACCTGGCCCGGCGGCTTCGTGGCGCACCACTACACCCGCTATCTCGGGGACCTCTCCGGCGGCCAGATCATCCGCGACAAGGCGGAGAAGACCTGGGGCTTCGCCCGCAAGGGAGACGGCGTCCGCTTCTACGTGTTCGAGGGGATCGCCAACCCGGCGGCGTTCAAGCGGAGTTATCGCGAGCTGCTCGACCGCGTGGCGGCGGACGATCTGGAGAAGCAGCGGATCATCGACGAGTGCAAGCGCGCGTTCGACTTCAACGGGGCGGTGTTCCGTGAGCTGGGCGCGCAGTTCCCGCTGAGCGCGTGAGCTGCTGAGCGCGGGGGCGCTGTACGTACGACGTCGGCGCGCTGTACGGCGTGGGTTGTGGGTTGGGTGAGACAGCGCCGGGCCGTCGGCTGATACGGCGTCAGTGTGCCGTGAGCAGACGCACGCGACCGCCGATCTCGATCGAACCGTCAGGGCCGGGGGCCGTGATCAACTGCGACCCCCGGCCCTGCGTGATGTTCAGGGCGCGCCCCAGCTCCGCCGTGAGCAGCAGGGCCGCCGCGCCGGTCGCCTCGTCCTCGGCTATGCCGTCGTCACGGCGCGGGAAGGCGCGGGCCCTGACCCGGCCCGCGGCCTCGTCCTCCCAGGCCCAGGCGTAGAGCCAGCCCTCGCCCGGCGGCGGGGCGGGCAGCGCGTCGACCTCGGCGGCGGAGGCGTACTGCCGGAGCGTGCGCGGCGGGGCCCATTCGGGGCGGGCCGTGATCCAGGTGAACTCGCCGTCCTGGCGCACCCACACCTCGCCCGCGGGCGGGTTCACGGTCTCCAGGTCGAGCAGCCAGGCCGCGCCGACGAGCGGATGCCCGGCGAAGGGCAGCCGCAGCCCCGGCGTATAGATGTCGACCACACCGCGCTCGGGGTCGTCGACGAACACGGTCTCGCTGTAGCCGAGCCGGGCCGCGATGGCCTGCCGGGCCGACCGGTCGGGGTGGTGACGCCCCTCGCGGACGACACCGAGCGTATTGCCGTGCCGGCCGTCGGCTCCGCAGAAGACGCTGAGTACGTCGATGGGCACGTCGATGTCAGTCACGCAGGCATTTAAGCACCGCCGTCGAGCGGCGCGAATCGCACCGTCACGGCGGGGACGGCGGGGCACCACGAGGTACGGGGTGCCCCGCCGTGCCGGGCGTGCCCGCCGTCCCCGCCGTGCCTGCCGTGCCGGGCGTGCCGGGCGTGCCGGGCGGGGGCCGGGGTTACGCGGTCTCCTCCTGGCCGGCACGGCGCCGCTTGGCCGCGTAGACGACGGCCGCGCCGGCGGCGGCGATCGCACCGGCCGCGCCCATCAGCGCGCCGGCCGGGACCTCGGAGCCGGTGGAGGCGAGGGCCCCGCCCCCCGTGCCGCCGACGGTGCCGCCGACGCTGCCGCCGCCCGCCGTACCGGAACCAGAGCCGGAACCGCCCATGCCGCCCGGGAGGTTGGCGTCCTTGTCGAGCGCGACCGCGAGAGTCAGCCTGTCCAGCTCCGTGCCCGCCCGGTACATCCCGCCGAAGGCCTTCGTACCGTCGGCGGTGAGGGTCGCGGGTACCGCGGTCAGCGTGACGACGCCGTCCTCGGCGACCAGCCCGGCGGCCGGGATGTCCAGCGTGGCGAAGGTCAGGTCCTGGTACGTGGAGACCTTGCCCGTCTCGCGGTCCTTGGTGCTGACGTCGGCGACGAGCGTGCCCTTGCCGTCCTTCACCACGACCTGGAGACCGCTCAGCCGGAGGTCGAGAACGTACGCGCCCGCCTCCTTGTGGCCGAGGAAGCGGACCGTACCGCCGAAGGACGCCGAGAGGGTCCGGGCGGTCGCGTCGAAGTCGCCGGTGCCCTTGGGGAAGCGGTAGGCCGCCGCGCCCGACTTCGTCGCGCCGTCGCCGAGTTCGATCACGCCCTGGGCGATCGGACCGACGACGTACGAGCGGAAGGACTCCTTGACGCCCCAGTCGAGAGTGCCGTCCACGATCGCGCCGTCCTCAGCCGCCGGGGGCGCCTCGGAGACAGGGGTGGACGGAGTGGTGGACGACGTGGTGGACGAGGTGGTGGACGAGGTGGTGGTCGGAGCGGGTCCGCTGCTGGGCGCGTCCGACGTGGGGGCGGTCGTCGGCTTCGAGGGCGCCGGCTCGGAATCGGACTCGGTCGGCGACGGCGAGGCCGGCGGGGAGGCCGGCGGAGAGGACGCGCCGCCGCCCGTCTCGTAACCGACGGCGAGCGTGGCCTTGTCCAGCGCCGTGCCCTCCGCGTACATCCCGTTGAACGCCTTCGCGCCGGCGGCGGTCAGCGTGGCCGGGATGTCCCTGAAGACCATCCTGGTGCCCGTGGTCTCCGGACGGATGCCCGTCAGATCGATCGCGGCCAGCTCGATGTCCTGCTGGGTCGCGCCGTTGAGGGTGACGTCCGCCTCGATGGCGCCGCCCGTCCCGGCCGTGACCAGCTTGACGTCCGCGACCTTGATCTCGAAGCCGTGCGCCGTGGAGGAGAACAGCACGCTGCCGTCGAAGTCCGTGGCCACGTTGTGCGTGGCGGGGTCGTACGAGCCGGTGCCGTTGGTGAAGGTGAAGGGGCCGTTGCCGGTGGCCTGGGTGGCGCCGTCGGCGGGGGTGATCGTGCCCGCCCCGATCCCCGTCACGTACTTACGGAAGGACTCCTTGAGCCCCCAGTCCAGGGTGCCGTCCTTCAGAACCAGCTTCGGGGCGGCGCCGGGCGCGGCGAGCGGTCCCGCGAGCGGCCCGGCGGGCGCGCCTGCCGGGGCGCCGGACGCGAGCGCCGGGAGGGTGAAGGCGGTGGCGCCGAGGGCTGCCGCCGTCGCGATGGCGGCGGCGAGTGCGAGGGGGCCTATGGGGCGGCGGGTGGGAGGCATGAGTGGGTGTTCTCCTTGCTGGTGAGACGTGAAAGGCACGGATGCCGTGCGAGAGATGGGGGGGTGTGTGCGGCGTGTTGACGCCGGGTCATGGCATGCGGAGGCCCCGTTACGGCATGCGGCGGCCCGGGTTGTGGCGTACGAGCGCCGGGTTATGGCATGCGGGGGCCGGGCTCTGGCGTGTGAGGGCCGGGTTATGGCGTGTGGAGGCCCGAGTTGGGACGTGCGTGCGCCGAATTACGGCGTGTCGAGGCCGGGTTATGGCATGTGCGGTCCGGGCCTACGGCGTGTGTGGTCCTGGCTATGGCGTGTGTGGGTCCTGGCTATGGCGTGTTGGCGCCTCGGCGCTTGCGGACGGCGACGGCCGTGGAGCCCGCCAGTCCCGCCACGACGAGCGCGCCCGCGCCGATGGCCACGTACGTTCCCGCACCGGCGGACGACGAGGATGAAGGCGCCGACGAGGAGGACGCGTCGTCCGTGGCCGCCCCCGTCGAGGCTGCGGCGGAGGCCGTGTCCTTCGGCGCCGCGGAGGGCGGGGCGTCGCTGCCCAGATCCGGTAGCGCGGGCAACTCGGCCTTCTTGTCAACGGCGACGGCGAGCGAGACAGGGTCCATCGCCGTACCGGCCGCGTAGAGGGAGCCGAAGGTCTCGGCGCCCGTTGTGGTGAGCGTCGCGGGGACCTCGGTCAGCGACGCGAGACCGTTCTCGGGCGTGAAGTCCTCGGCCGCGAAGGTCACGAGCGGCACGGCTTCACGGGGCGGGCTGCCCTCGGCCGCGTCGGTGACATCCGCCGAGAGCGTGCCCTTTCCGTCCTTCACCCGTACGACGATCTCACTGAGCATCAGATCCAGCTCGGTGCCGGTGAAGCGGACGCTGCCCGCGAAGGCGGCGTCGAGCGTGCCTTTCCCGGCGTCGTACGTCCCCTTGCCCCGTGGGAAGCGGAACAGCGCGCCTCCGTCCTGGGCCCCGCCGTGCAGCGTCCACTTCCCCTTGGCGATGGGGCCGGTGACGTACTCGCGGTAGGTGCGGCGCACGCCCCAGTCGACGGCCGCGTCCACGATCGCGTCCGTGGACTTCTCGCCGTCGCCGTCGCCGTCGCCCTCGCCGGGCCCGGTCGCGGACGGCGCCGGGGACTTCTTCGCCGTGCCCGCCGCCTTCACATCGACGGACAGGCTGACCGGATCGAGCGGTGTACCGGCGGTGTAGTACCCCGCGAAGGCGGTCGCGCCCTGTGCGGTGAGCGTCGCCGGGACGCGGGTGAGGGCGACGGGGCTGCCGCCGCCCTTCATCCCGATGCCGGAGAGATCGAGCGTGGCGAGCGGGACCTGCGAGGCCGAGGTGACCTTGCCGCTGCCCTTCGACTTGCTGGTCATGTCCGCGTGGAGCGTGCCGTTGCCGCCGGAGATCCGCACGGTGGGACGGCTGATCGTGAGATCGAGTTCATGGGTGCCGTCGGACTTCAGGTGACCGACGAACCGGACGCCGCCGGAGAAGCCCGCCCTGAAGGCGCCGGCGTCCGGGTCGTAGGAACCGGTGGCCGAGTGGAACCGGAACTGGCTGCCCACCGTGGCCGCGCCCCCGTTGAGAGCCCAACTGCCCTGCGCGATGGGCCCGGTGACATAGCCGAGGAAGGACGATTTGATGCCCCAGTCGAGCCGGCCGCCCCGCACCGTACGGTCGGCCGCCTGCGCGCCGGCGGTCGGCAGCAGGGCCACCGGCAGTGCCATGAGCAGCGCGACGACGAACGCGCGCACGGGTCTGAAGGACAGCATTCGGAGTCACTCCCACGTCTGACGAGCAGGGATGGCGGACCCGGACGCATCACCGCCCCGGGCCTGGCAAGCAAGGTAAGGCTAACCTAAGCTAACTCGTGCCTGTGTCGGAACCCCTTCCCCGCAGGAGCCCCGCTCGAACGACTCGACCGGCAATTCGACTCGACTCGCCACGACTCGGCTCGACTCGACTCGCCACGATTCGACTCGATTCGACTGAACGACAGGTTGGTGCGCTCTGTGCGCAGATCACGCCTCACGGGCGCCCTTCTCTCCGCCATGGCCCTTGCCCTGGTCGCCACCGGCTGCGGCGGCGACGATACGAAGGCGGCCGACGCGAAGCGGAACCCGTCGCCCACGGCCGCCGCCGACCGGGTGGAGCCGCTGGCCGGCACGCCCATGCCCCGGCTGCCCGTCACCGTCAACTCCGCCGACGGCAGGAAGGTCACGGTCGCCTCGGCCGACCGGATCGTGCCGCTGACCGGTTCGCTCAGCGAGATCGTCTTCACGCTCGGTCTCGGCGAGCGGGTCGTCGCCCGCGATATCACCGCCACCTTCGAACAGGCCGCGAAGCTGCCGGTGGTGACCAGGGCGCACGATGTCTCGGCGGAGGGCGTGCTGTCGCTCAGGCCGACGCTCGTCCTCGCCGACACCACCACGGGCCCCGCCGAGGCCATCGCCCAGATCCGGGACGCGGGCATTCCCCTGGTCGTCGTCGACCCGGCGAAGAGCCTCGCCGATGTCGGGACCCGGATCGACGCGGTGGCCGGCGCGCTGGGCGTGCCGACGGCGGGAACCGAGCTGAAGCAGCGCACGGAGGACCGGATCGACGCCGTACGCGCGCGGATCCCGGCCGGGAACGGCGAAAAGCCGCGCGTGGCCTTCCTCTATCTGCGCGGCACGGCCTCCGTCTATCTGCTCGGCGGCGCTGATTCCGGGGCGAGTTCACTGCTGGAGGCGGCCGGCGCGGTCGACGCGGGCAAGGAGTCGGGGCCGACCAAGGACTTCACCGCGATCACGAGCGAGGCACTGGCGAAGGCCGCGCCCGACGCCATCCTCGTCATGACCAAGGGGCTCGACTCGGTGGGCGGGACGGACGGCCTGGTGAAGATCCCCGGGGTCGCCGAGACACCGGCGGGAATGGACCGCAGGGTCGTCACGGTCGATGACGGGGTGCTGCTGAATTACGGCCCGCGTACGGACGAGGTACTGCGTTCGATCATCAAGCAGCTGTACGCGAACGGGAAGTGACCCGATGTCAGCGTTCACCGCGCACGAGCCGTCACCCATGGAAGCGGATCCCGGCGACCGTCCGCTCGACGCCGGGACCCCCGCGAGGGGACGACGGCGGCGGCGACTGCCCGGGAGCACCACCCTGCTGACCGCAGGACTGCTCGGCGCGCTCGTCCTCCTCTGTCTGCTCTCCGCCGGGATCGGCGCCTACCACATCCCTCTCGGGGACGTCCTCGCCTCCGTACAGCACAGGACCGGGCTCGGCGGAACCGCGCTCGACCGCGTCGGCGAGAGCGTCCTGTGGAACGTACGGCTGCCCCGCGTCGTCCTCGCACTCCTCGTCGGCGCCTCGCTCGGCTGCGCGGGCGCGCTGGCCCAGGGCGTGTTCGGCAATCCGCTCGCCGAACCCGGTGTCATCGGCATCTCGTCGGGCGCCGCGGTCGGCGCGGTCGCCTCGATCGCGCTGGGGCTGAGTTTCCTCGGCAACTGGACGGTGACGGTCTGCGCGTTCGTGGCCGGGCTCGCGACGGTGCTGCTGGTGTACGCGCTGTCCCGCTCGGGCCGCCGTACGGAAGTGGTCACGCTCATCCTCACCGGCATCGCGGTGAACGCGTTCGCCGGGGCGCTGATCGGGCTCTTCATCTTCTTCGCGGACAACGCGCGGATCACCCAGATCACCTTCTGGCAGCTCGGTTCGCTGGCCCAGGCGACCTGGCCCAAGGTGCTCGCGGTGCTGCCGTGCGCGCTGGCCGGTCTGGTCCTGGCGCCGTTCTACGCCCGGCGGCTGGACCTTCTCGCCCTCGGCGAGCGGCCGGCCCGTCATCTGGGGGTGGACGTGGAGCGGCTCCGTATGGTGCTGGTGCTGGTCGTCGCGCTGCTCACGGCGGCGGCGGTCGCGGTGGCCGGGATCATCACGTTCGTGGGTCTGCTGGTGCCGCATCTGCTGCGGATGGCGAACGGCCCCGGCCACCGCTTCCTGGTCCCGGGCAGCGCGCTCGGCGGCGCGCTGGTCCTGGTCGCCGGCGATCTGGCGGCCCGTACGGTCGCGGCCCCCGCGGAACTCCCGCTGGGCGTGCTGACCGCGCTCTTCGGCAGCCCGTTCTTCTTCTGGCTGCTGCGCAGGACCCGGCGCAGGCAAGGAGGCTGGGCATGAACCACGACGCACCTCCCGGCCGGGGGTCCGGGGGTTGCCCCCCGGATCAGCACAGCTGGCTGCTGCGCAGGACCCGGCGCAGGCAGGGAGGCTGGGCATGAGCATCCGTAGTCTGTTCGCCGCGCGCATGCGCGCTCTGCCCGCACCCGCCGCCCCCGGCACCCCACTCGCCGAGGTCCGCGGCCTCCATGTCCGGCTCGGACAGCGCGACGTGCTCCGGGGCGTCGGTCTCGACGCCCGCGCCGGTGAGGTGCTCGCGCTCGTCGGGCCCAATGGGGCCGGGAAGACGACCCTGCTCGCCGCGCTCGCCGCGGATCTGCGGCCCGACCGCGGTGAGGTACGGATCGCCGGGCGCCCCGCGCTCGACTGGTCCGCGCCCGAACTGGCCCTGCGCCGCGCCGTACTCCCCCAGGCCGCCGCCCTCTCGTTCCCCTTCCCGGTGGCGGAGGTCGTACGGATGGGCCGGGCGCCCTGGGCCGGCACGGCGCTGGAGGACGAGGACGACGCCGCCGTCGCCGGCGCGATGGCGGCCACCGAGACCACCGAGTTCGCGCCGCGCCCCTTCTCCGCGCTCTCCGGCGGCGAGCGGGCCCGGGTCGCGCTCGCCCGCGTCCTCGCCCAGCGCGCCCCGCTGCTCCTGCTCGACGAGCCGACCGCCGCGCTCGATCTGCGCCATCGGGAACTGGTCCTGCGGGTCTGCCGGGAGCGGGCGGCGGCGGGCGACGCCGTCGTGGTCGTCCTGCACGATCTGGGGCTCGCCGCCGCTCACGCGGACCGTACGGCCGTACTGCACGACGGGGCCGTCGCCGCCGTGGGACCGCCCGCCGAGGTCTTCCGCGACGACGTGCTGAGCCGGGTCTACCGCCAGCCCGTCGAGGTCTTTCCGCATCCCCGCACCGGCGTTCCGCTGGTGGTCCCGAAGCGCGCGCGTCCTGACCCGAAGCCGGCCGGAAGCCCGTCGCGAGCCGGCCGGAAGCCCGCTTCTTGACCAGTGCTTGACCCGGTCTTGGGGCGCTCCAGGGGCTGCTGTGACCTGCTCGTATTCAGAGCGAGGAGTGAGAGGTGAATCACTGCGCGACCGGTCACAGCACAGGTAAGGCTCAGTTAAGTTAGGGCCGCCTCACTCCCATGTCCCGACCGTGTTCCACCGTGTTCCACCGCGTTCCACCGTGTTCCCACCGCGTTCCCGCCCGATGCCCCCGCTCGATCCCAGCCCTCGTGGAGCCCCGCATGCGACCTGTCCGTCTCTCCGTCGTCACCGCCGCCGCGGCGGTGGCCGCCCTCACCGCCGTGACGGGCTGCGCCGACAAGAGCGACGCCGCGAAGTCCGGTGACGGTGCCGTCCAGGTCACCGCGGCGGACGACTCCTGCGAGGTGTCCAAGAAGGAGTTCCCGGCCGGCCATGTGGAGCTGGCCGTCGAGAACAAGGGCTCCAAGGTCACCGAGGTCTACCTGCTCTTCCCGGACGACCGGATCGTCACCGAGCGCGAGAACATCGGCCCCGGCACGAAGGCCACGATCACCGCCGAGGTGAAGGCCGGCGCGTACGAGATCGCGTGCAAGCCCGGTATGAAGGGCGACGGCATCCGCCAGAAGGTCACGGTCACCGGCGACACCGCCGCCGCCAAGCGCAGCCCGGAAATGGACGCCGCGGTCGCCGCGTACCGCACGTACGTCCAGAAGCAGGCCGACGAGACGCTGCCGAAGGCCAAGGTCTTCACCGACGCCGTGCGCGCCGGTGATCTCGAAGCCGCGAAGAAGGCGTACGCGCCCTCGCGTATCGGCTGGGAGCGCACCGAGCCGGTCGCCGAGTCCTTCGGTGACATCGACCCGAAGGTCGACGTACGCGCGGACGGCCTGGAGACCGGCCAGAAGTGGACGGGCTGGCACCGGCTGGAGAAGGAACTCTGGCAGGACAAGAAGCTCGGCCCGGACGCCAAGGCCCTCGCGGACGCTCTCGACAAGGACCTCGCCGACTGGCAGCGGCGGGTGGGCAGGGCCGAGATCACCCCGACCTCGATGGCCAACGGTGCCAAGGAGCTGCTCGACGAGGTCGCCGCGGGCAAGGTCACCGGCGAGGAAGAGCGCTACAGCCACACCGACCTGGTCGATTTCAAGGCGAACGTCGAGGGCGCGCTCCACTCGTACGAGCTGCTCAAGCCCATCGCCTCGAAGAACGACCCGGCACTGGTGACGGAGCTGGACAAGCGGTTCGCCGCGCTGGACAAGCTGCTGGACACGTACCGCGACGGCCCGGACTCGTACACCTTCACCTCGTACGAGAAGGTCGGCAAGGCGGAGCGCAAGGAGCTCTCGGACGGTGTGAACGCGCTGGCCGAGCCGCTCTCCAAGCTCGCCGCCGCCGTCGTCAAGTAGCAGGCGCGCCATGCACTCCGACGACACCGCACCGGACGGAAAGCAGCACGCCCAGGCGCCGTCCCCGCCGTCCCCACCGTCCCCGCCGTCCCGCCGCGCCCTGCTCGGCTGGGGCGGTGCCGGGCTCGCGCTCGGCGCCGCCGCGGCCGGTGGCGCCATGGCGGCCGTACGGGACGACGACACCGCCGCGCCCGCCGCCGAGTCCGGCGCGGCCGTCCCCTTCCACGGCCGCCACCAGGCCGGGATCGCCACCGACGTCCAGGACCGGCTGCACTTCGCCGCGTTCGACGTGACGACAGAGGACCGCGCGGAACTGGCCCAGCTGCTCAAGGACTGGACCCACGCCGCCGAGCGGATGACGGCGGGGCACGCGGTCGGCGAGGGCGCGTACGGCGGTCTCCCCGAGGCCCCGCCCGACGACACCGGCGAGGCGCTCGGCCTCAAGCCGTCCCGGCTCACGCTCACCGTCGGCTTCGGTCCCGGTCTCTTCGCCAAGGACCGGTTCGGGCTGGCGGAGCGGCGCCCGGCCGCGCTGGTCGAACTGCCGAAGTTCCCCGGTGACAACCTCGATCCGGCGCGCGGCGGCGGCGATCTCTGTGTCCAGGCGTGCGCGGACGATCCGCAGGTCGCCGTGCACGCGATCCGCAATCTGGCCAGGATCGGCTTCGGGAAGGTCGCGGTGCGCTGGTCGCAGCTCGGCTTCGGCAAGACGTCGTCGACGACGCCGGGCGCCCAGACCCCCCGTAATCTCTTCGGCTTCAAGGACGGCACGAGCAATATCGCGGGCACGGACACCGCCGCGCTGGACCGGCACGTCTGGGTGTCGGACGCGGACGGCCCCGGCTGGCTGGCGGGCGGCTCGTATCTGGTGGCCCGCCGGATCTCGATGCGGATCGAGACCTGGGACCGTACCTCCCTCCAGGAGCAGGAGGACGTCTTCGGCCGGGACAAGGGCGAGGGCGCGGCGGTCGGCAAGGCACGCGAGCACGACAAGCCCAACCTGAAGGCGATGCTGCCGACCTCGCATGTGCGGCTGGCGCACCCGGACTCCCACCACGGGGCGCGGATGCTGCGCCGCGGCTACTCCTTCACGGACGGTACGGACGGCCTCGGCCGGCTCGACGCGGGGCTGTTCTTCCTGGCGTACCAGCGCGACGTACGGGACGCGTTCATCCCCGTACAGCGCTCCCTGGCACGCTCCGACGCGCTCAACGAATACATCCAGCACGTGGGTTCAGCGGTCTTCGCGATCCCGCCGGGCGTCCGGGACAAGGACGACTGGTGGGGCCGGGCCCTGATCGCCTGACATCGGAATATCGGAAGGGGAGTTCCGGCGTGTTCGGAAACTATCTGATCGGTCTGCGCGAGGGCCTTGAGGCCAGTCTCGTGGTCTGCATCCTGGTCGCGTATCTGGTCAAGACGGAGCGGCGCGACGCGCTGCGCCCCGTCTGGCTCGGGATCGGGGTCGCGGTCCTCATCGCGCTCGGTTTCGGCTTCGGGCTCGAATTCGGCTCGCAGGAGCTGACGTTCGAGGCGAAGGAGGCGCTCGGCGGCTCGCTGTCGGTCCTCGCGGTGGCGCTGGTGACCTGGATGGTCTTCTGGATGCGGCGTACGGCGCGGCATCTGAGGTCGGAGCTGCACGGCCGGCTGGACGCGGCGCTCCGGATGGGCACGGGGGCGCTGGTCGCGACCGCGTTCCTGGCCGTGGGCCGGGAGGGCCTGGAGACGGCGCTGTTCGTCTGGGCGTCGGTACGCGCCTCCTCGGACGGCAGCCACGCGCCGCTGATCGGTGTGCTGCTCGGTATCGCGACCGCGGTGGTGCTCGGCTGGCTCTTCTACCGGGGCGCGCTGCGCATCAATCTGGCCAAGTTCTTCACCTGGACCGGCGGGATGCTGGTGATCGTCGCGGCCGGTGTGCTCGCGTACGGCGTCCATGACCTCCAGGAGGCGCGCTTCCTGGGCGGCCTGTCCAGCAAGGCGTTCGACATCAGCACGACGATCCCGCCGGACAGCTGGTACGGCACGCTGCTCAAGGGCGTCTTCAACTTCCAGCCGGACCCGACGGTCCTTCAGGTCACCGTCTGGTGCCTGTATCTGGTCCCGACGCTCGCGCTGTTCCTGGCGCCGGTAGGGTTGGGGCCGGTCAGTCGGGGTCAAGGAGCAGAGGCGGCCGATGAGCAGGCGGGGAAGGCCGATTCGGGCAGCGGCGGGGCTCGCGACGGCGATCGTGCTGTCGCTGACGGCGAGCGGATGCGTGACGGTGCACGGGGAGCTGGCGGTACTGCCGTCGGCGGACCGGAGTGAGGCCACGCGCGCGCTGAAGGATTTCACCGACGCGTACAACGCGGCGGACAAGGCGTACGATCCGGCGCTCGACGCGGCCCGGGTGACCGGCGCGCTGGGCGCGATCAACCAGGCCGGTCTCAAGGCGCGCAGCATCACGGACCCGGACGGCAACCCGGCGCATCAGCCGCTGGAGCTGACCGACGCGACGTTCACGATCCCCAAGAAGGCGGGCTGGCCGCGCTGGTTCGTCGCGGACACCGACAGCAACCGCGACGCGGACGACAGCGGCCCGCAGGACACGCGCTGGGTGCTGGTCTTCGTACGCAACGGGCCCGACGACCGGTGGAAGGTGCCGTATCTGACGATCCTGGCCGCCGGCGAGGTCCCGGAGTTCGCGACCGACAAGGACGGCTGGGGCGAACCGGTGGCACCGGACAGCGAGGCGCTGGCGGTGGCACCGGGCAAGCTGAGCGAGGCGTACGCCGCGTATCTGCGGGGCGGTACGGACGGTACGGCGAAGACCTTCGCGGACGGGCCGCACACGGACGGATGGCGGGAGACCCGCGAGAAGAACGCGCGGCTGCCCGGTCTGGTCACGCAGTACGTCGACCAGCCGCTCGACAAGGGCGACTTCGCCCCGCTGGGGCTGACGACGAAGGACGGCGGCGCGCTGGTCTTCTTCGCCACGCGGTACTTCGAGCGGCAGACGGGCGCGAAGGGTGTCGCGCCACGGGTGAACGCGGACGTGCGGGCGCTGATGACGGGCCAGATACGGAACACGCTCACCAAGGAGTGGGTCTCCAGCCAGGTGGCGCTGGTCCCGCGGGCCGGGGCGGATACGCCGGCGGTGGAGGTGGCGAGCCGCCTTCAGGGGGTCACGGCGGCGAAGGGGTCGTAGGGACCTGTCAGTAGGGACCTGTCATGCGGGCGGGCCGGCCGGGACGGCCGGGACGCTTCGTGTCGTCGGCAGGCCAGCGGTCCGGCCCAGCGGTCGTCGGCCGGTCAGCTGTCCGGCGGCTGTGGCGGCGGGCGTCGGCCGGTCAGCTGTCCGGCGGTCGTTGCAGCCCCGCAGCTGTCGGCGGCTCAGCGGCTGCCGACGGTCGTCGCGGTCGCCAGCGGCCCGGCGGCTGTCGGCGGACGTCGCCGGTCGGTCGGCGGACATCGACCGGTCGGTCAGCGGCCCAGCGGCCAGGCCACCGCGTGCGGGTCCAGCTCGCCATTCTCGCCCGCGTACCGGGCACACGCGTCGGTCAGGGCCTCCAGCAGCGTCAGCGGATCCGGCAGCGGATGCTCGGGGCCGCGCAGCCACCGCACCGACAGCTCGCCGGGCAACTGGGCAGGGGGGACGAGCACATAGCTGCCCCGGCAGTGCCAGCGCAGCCCCGGGTGCTCGTCCATCGTCTCGGGGTGGCAGTCCAGCTCACAGGGCCACCACTCGTCCTCGTCCTCGGGGGTGCCCCGGGTCGCGGTGAAGAAGAGCATCCGGTCGCCGCCGGAGTCCGCCACCGGCCCGACGTCGATGCCCTGTTCGAGCAGTCGCTCCAGCGCCCGGCTGCCCGCTTCGAGCGGCACGTCGAGAACGTCGTGGATCATGCCCGTCGCGGTGATGAAGTTGGCCTCGGGCTGGTTGCGCGCCCACCGTTCGATCTGCGCGCGATCGGTCGTGGACTGCGTCTGCCAGGCGAAGGACAGGGGGTGCCTGGCCGGGGTGGGACAGCCGATCCGTTCACAGGAACATCGGTAACCGACGGGGTGGGCGGCGGGCGAGACGGGCATACCGGCGGCCGCGACAGCGAGCAGCAGCGCCTCCCGGCCGGCCACGTCCCCGTCGAACGCGGAGCCGCCGGCGCTCTTCTTGGGGCGCCTGCGCAGCCACTGGGGAATCCTGCTCTCCGTGCCGCGGTAGCGGCCGAAATCGTCGCCCATCGATCCCCTCACACCTCATGCTCGTCCCTGCGGACTCTCCCCATGCTCCCACCATCCTGCTCCCCGGGTGGCCGCGAGCCCCCACCGGGGTCTGGGCAGGAGTCCGCCACCACGGGGCGAATCGCGGCTTACGAGGCGATATATGGCCCCGTGTGGAGGCTTCGGGACCGGTGGCTTTCACCACATCCGCCCCGGATGCATCGACGCGCCCCCGCGCGCCCCCCGGCGCTCGGACGGCTCCGGGCGCCCGGAAAGCCCCCCGTCGACCCCCGGCAGCACCCTGGCACTCAGTGCCGCGTGGACGGCCTCGGGGCCAGCCCGCGCAGCGCGTACTCGACGATCGTGTCGGCGTACTCGTGCGTCAGCGGAAGCGTCCGCAGCAGCCAGCGATGGGCGACGGGACCGACCAGCAGCTCCAGGGCGATACGGGGATCGAGGTCCTGCCGCGCCTCCCCCGCCTCCTGGGCGGCACGCAGCCGCCTGACATAGAGCTGGAGCTGCGGTTCGAGCATCGTCTTCGCGAATTCGACGCCCAGTTCGGCGTTGATGATCCCCTCGGCGGCGAGCGCGCGGGAGGGCACTTCGTACTTCGGGTCGTTCATCTCGTCGACCGTGGCGCGCAGGACCAGCTTGAGATCGGCCTCCAGATCGCCCGTGTCGGGGATCTCGTGGACCTCCTCCCCGCCGTCCGCCGCGCGTGCCGCCTGCTCGGTGAGGTCGAGGAAAGCCTCCAGCAGCACGGCGCCCTTGGAGGGCCACCAGCGGTAGATCGTCTGTTTGCCGACGCCGGCGCGGGCCGCGATGCCCTCGATCGTCGTCCTGCCGTAGCCGACCTCGCCCACCAGGGCGAGGGCCGCGTCATAGATCGCCCGGCGTGAACGCTCACTGCGCCGGGTGGAGTCGGGTGCCCCGCTGTCAGCCATGACGTCAATCTACAACCGGGGAGGCGGTACGTATCGTCTCGTGTACCGGCACGTACAGGCGCGGACCGGCGCGGGGAACCACCCGAACGGTTGACAGCGCATGGGCCCCGGGAAGCGGACCATGGCTTCACGCACATCACGCGTCCCCCTACACGCACACACACCACAGGTGCCCAGCAGCCCCGCAGCCCCGCAGCCCCGCACCCCCGCACCCCACCCCCCGTCGCCCCACCCCCACCCCCACCCCCCGCAGCAACGCAGCTCGTGAGGAGCCCCCCTTGCCTCGTGACGCCTCGCCCCGCCGCTATCTCATGTGTCCGCCGCACCACTTCGCGGTGACGTACTCGATCAACCCCTGGATGAACCCGGCGAAGCCGGTGGACCTGCCGCTGGCCCTGGCCCAGTGGGAGGACCTCCGCGACCGCTATACGGCGCTCGGCCACACCGTCGCGCTGCTGGACCCCGACCCCGGCCTGCCGGACATGGTCTTCGCCGCGAACGGCGCCACGGTCATCGACGGCCGCGTCCTCGGCGCCCGCTTCGCCCACCCGGAGCGGCATCAGGAGGCGGAGGCGCATCTGAACTGGTTCCGCGCCCACGGCTACGCCGACATCCGCGAGCCGGTGCACATCAATGAGGGCGAGGGCGACTTCGCCGTCACCGCCACGTACCTCCTGGCCGGACGCGGCTTCCGGTCCAGCCCGCTCTCGCACGACGAGGCACAGGAGTTCTTCGGCCGGCCGGTGATCGGCCTCGATCTGGTCGACCCCCGCTACTACCACCTGGACACGGCCCTCTGTGTACTGGACGACGCGGCCGACGAGATCATGTACTACCCCGACGCCTTCTCCCCTGGCAGCCGGGCCGTACTCGCCCGCCTCTTCCCCGACGCCCTCATCGCCGAGGAACCGGACGCGGCGGCACTCGGCCTGAACGCGGTGAGCGACGGCCGCCATGTCCTGCTCCCGCAGAGCGCCGCCGGACTCTTCGCCCCGCTGCGCGACCGTGGGTTCGAGCCGCTGGGCATCGACCTTGGGGAGCTGCTCAAGGGCGGTGGCAGCGTGAAGTGCTGCACGCAGGAGCTACGGACCTGAGGACGCGGACGCCACTGCGCTTCCCCGGCCAGTACTTCGACCCCGAAACCGCGATAGTAGCGACTCAATCCTGGTCGGCCACCTGAGCGCGTTCACTGCTTCGGACAGGGGATGGGACACCGGTCCACGCAACTTCCTGGGGCGAGTCGACTCACGACGTTTCCGATCCCTTCCCGACGCTCACGAGAAGACCTTCTATGAGCACCTCTGACTGGCCGTCCTTTCTGGACAATCCGCAGAGCATCAACGCCCTGTACGACCAGGAACCGGATCTCAACTCGTGTGACCTGTTCTCTTTCCTCCTGGATGAACGCGGGACCAGCATTACTCTGGGATTCGAGACCCCGCACATGCCACAACACGGACGCCACGAGTGGGATTCCGCGAGCGCCAATTCATTCGAGTTCTGTCTCACGTTCTCCGATGTGCGGCAACCGTTCCATCCAGGGATGGAACGGCCCCGCCGACAAGGACATTACGTTCACACGAGGCCTTGATGGCGACATCCAGCACTCCACGCTGGGCGGAAGCCCTCGAAGCCTGCGGTCTGACCGTCCTTGACGGCGAAGTTCCCTCCTCGGCCCCACCGGTCCTCACCGCCATCCAAGCGGTAACGGGAATCGACGTCGAGCCGACCGTTGCGGTACAAGAGTCGCCGGGGGTCGCCGGGGATTGTCGTCCACAAGTTCGAGTGACGCGCGAACTACCGGACGAGCTGGGGCGCGACAGCGAGACGGCACATGTGCGCGAGAAAAGGGATCTGCAGGTAGACCTCAGGGCGGCGTACGCCGACGGGGGGTCGGGGTACGCCGCCCTTGGCCGCCCTTGAGAGAGCGAGTCGCGGGCCGTGGGCCTCAGGGCCGTTGATGCTGACCGGTTCTTCTCCGTTACTTCGGTTCGCGGTTGAACAGCGACGTGGACCAGAAGTAGCCGAGCACGACCAGCCCCAGGCACCAGGCCACGGCCAGCCACCCGTTGTGGCCGATCTCGCTGCCCTGCAGCAGCCCGCGCAGGGTCTCGATGGCCGGGGTGAACGGCTGGTACTCGGCGATCGGCCGGAACCAGCCCGGCATCGCGTCGAGCGGTACGAAGGCACTGGAGAGGAGCGGCAGGATCATCAGCGGCAGGGCGTTGTTGCTGGCCGCCTCGACGTTCGGGCTGGACAGGCCCATCCCGACCGCGATCCAGGTGAGCGCCAGAGCAAACAATGTGAGGAGCCCGAACGCCGCGAGCCACTCCAGGGCCGTGGCGTCGGTGGAGCGGAAGCCGATGGCCACCGCGACGGCACCGACGAGGGCCACACTGGCCACCGATTGCAGCACGCTGCCGATGACATGCCCGATCAGCGCGGACCCGCGGTGGATCGCCATCGTGCGGAAGCGGGCCATGATGCCCTCGGTCATGTCATTGGAGACGGACACCGCGGTCCCGATCGTGGTGCTGCCGATCGTCATCAGCAGGAGGCCCGGGACGAGGTACGCGAGGTACGCGGAGCGGTCGGCTCCGCCGCCGATGCCCGCGCTCATCGCGTCGCCGAAGATATAGACGAAGAGCAGCAACAGCATGATCGGCGTCAGCAGCAGGTTCAGCGTCAGGGACGGGTAGCGCCTGGCGTGCAGGAGGTTGCGGCGCAGCATCGTGGACGAGTCGCGTACGGCGAGGGAGAGGGCGCTCATCGGACGTTCTCCTTGGGCTGGTTGGGCTGGTTGGGCTGGTTGGGCTGGTTGGGGACATTGGCCGGGCCGGTGAGGGCGAAGAACACGTCGTCGAGGTCGGGCGTGTGCACGGTCAGTTCGTCGGCCTCGACGCCGGCGGCGTCCAGCCCGTCGAGGATGGAGCGCAGTTCGCGCTGGCTGCCGTCGCTGGGGATCCGCAGCGTCAGCGCTTCGTCGTCCCGGGTGACCTCGCGCAGCGCGACGGCGGCGCTCTGGTACGTGGACGGGTCGGAGAAGCGGAGTCGTATGTGTCCGCCGGGGATGAGCCGCTTCAGCGCGTCGACTGTCCCTTCTGCGGCGATCTTGCCGTTATTGAGCACGGCGATGCGGTCGGCGAGTTCGTCGGCCTCGTCCAGGTACTGGGTGGTGAGGAAGACGGTGACGCCGTCGGAGACCAGTTCGCGGATGATGCCCCACATGGCGTGGCGGCTGCGCGGGTCGAGACCGGTGGTCGGCTCGTCGAGGAAGAGGATTCGCGGGTTGCCGACGAGGGTCATGGCGATGTCGAGGCGGCGCTTCATGCCTCCGGAGTAGCTCTGGGCGGGCTTCTTGGCAGCGTCGACGAGGTCGAACCGCTCCAGGAGTTCGGCGGTGACCCGCCGCCCCTCGCGCTTGGACAGGTGGTGCAGGTCCGCCATGAGGAGCATGTTCTCCTCACCGGTGATCAGCCCGTCCACCGCGGAGAACTGCCCGGTGACACCGATCGCGGCGCGTACTCCGTCCGGTGACGTGGCGATGTCGTGGCCCGCGACCTGGGCCTGGCCGCCGTCGGCGGCGATGAGTGTGGACAGGATCTTCACGGCGGTGGTCTTGCCTGCGCCGTTGGGGCCGAGCAGCGCGAACACGGACCCGGCCGGGATACGCAGATCGATGCCGTCGAGAACGGTCTTGCCGCCGTACGACTTGCGCAGACCGACGGTGGAGATGGCGACCGGCGACGGGTGATCGTCACCCTGACGGGATGCGGACATGGACATGACAGAAGAAGGCATGGAGCCCTCCCGTTCGAAGGCTGAAAGCGGCTGGGGTGGAGTGAGCTGAGGGAGCTGAAGTCGGTCCGTCCGGGGTCAGACCTGGACCGGTCGGACCTGGACCGGTCGGACCTGGACCGGTCGGACCTGGACTGGGCAGACCTTGGCGGGGCAGACGTTGGCGGGTCGACCTTCGCGGGTCAGACCTTGGCGCGGCGTACGTCGATGTTGCCGTGCCGGGTGCGGGCGCGGACCTTGACGGTGTCCTCGGTCTCCTCCGGGGTCTCGGACGCGGTGAGCGTGTTGCGCACCTGGCCCGAGCCCGAGCTGACGTCGAGCCAGGCGGCCGTACCCTCGCGGACGCCGACCTCGATGGCGCCGTAGGAGGTCTCCAACTGGACCGTGCCCCGGGCCACTTCGCCCACCCGCAGCGTGCCGTGGGCGGTGGTGGCGGTGACCGAGTCCTCGGCGCGCCGGATCTCGATGTCACCGTTGGCGCCGCTCACTCGCAGCTCGCCGGTCGCGGCGTCGACGGTCGTGGTGCCGTGGGAGTTCTTCAGGACGGCGGGGCCGTTGACGAGGCCGAGGCGCAGGCTGCCGGAGCTGGTGGTGATCTCGGCCTTGCCCTCGACCCGGTCCACGGTGATCGAGCCGTGCGACGCGGTCAGCCTCAGCGGCCCGGTCGTGTCGAGGCGGACGTCGCCGGACGAGGTCTTCACGCGGACCTCGCCGAGCCGGCCCTCGCCGAGCACCTGTGTCCAGGCGCCGGTCATGTCGACGCTCGAACCCGTGGGCAGTTCGACCGTCACGTCGACGGCGCCTGTGCGGCCGAACAGATTGGACTTGGGCGTCCTGACGGTCAGAACGCCGCCCGCGTACGTGACCTCGGTCTGGTCGGCCGTACGCACGTCCAGGTCCTTCTTGGTGTCGCGGGGGCGCACCTCGACGACGGTGTCGAGGCGGTCGCCCGCGGTGAACTGGAGGGAACCGGCCTCCACATGCGCGGTGACCGAGATCGGTTCGGGAGTGTCGAAAGAAGGCATGGTTGTCCCGTCCTCTTGGGTCTCTGGGACGTCCCCGCTGGTGGGACGCGGTGTGACTGAAGTCGTGTGTGTGAAGCCGTGTGAGTGAAGCCGTGAGTGAAGCGGTGCCGGCGGGGGCGCGGTCAGCGCACCCAGCCCGTGAAGCTCTGCCCGAGGGTCCGGGCCTTCTCCGTCGTACGCGGCCGGGTTCCGCCGTCGACCGCGGCCGACACGGCCCGCACCAGCCACGCGTTGACCGACAGGCCCTCGCGGCTTGCCGCCTCCTCCGCGCGCGCCTTGAGGTGGGCCGGAAGGCGCAGATTGACGCGGGCGGTGCCGCCCTCGTCGCCGTCGGCGAGCGTCTGCGCCTTGAGTGGTTCGAGAGGAGCGGCCGGCTCCGCGGAGGCGCCGCCGTCGGTGGGCGGTGGCGTCACCACGAAGTCGGGGTCGAGCCCTCGCAGCCGTACGTCGACCGAGCCGGGGGCGATTTCACGGGTGATCTCATCCATCGCGGCGGAGAGCACATTGAGCATGATCAGCCGGGTCGCCGACTCCAGAGGAGCGGTGAGCCTCTCGGCCAGCTCACGGGCTTCGTCGCCGCCGGCTTCAGCGGCCACCGCGAGTTCGCGGCGGAGGGTGTCGACATACGGGGTGAGGTCCATGACGCCATGATGGCACCACAATGGCTCCACGCGCAACCCATGAAGTGACACCACCCCGCCAGCGCCCGACACGGCGCGCCTGACCTGCAAAAACGCGATGGCACCCAGCTGCGCGATTGTGGCACCACACGCGCTCCCGCACCTTCGGGAGCGCGGAGTGGCGCCGGATGGCACCGGATGGTGCCGGGTGACGCCGGGTGGTGCCACTACCGCCAAGCCGCATCACCTGGCGCCATGCGATGTCGCAACGCGGTCGACGCGCGAACGTCCGCCTGCCCCCTCGCGGAAGGCGGCTGGCCCAGGGCCGGGCGAGGCGATCGACCGGGCGTTACGGATCGTCGCACCAGTTCAGCAAGGCAGGCGCTCACCGGTCGTCACCAGCCAGTCGGCGAGGGCAGACCAGTTCAGGAACCGAACGGTTCGGAGAGCACGTCACCAGCGCAAGGGACAGGAACGAGGGACGTTCGAGGTAGATACCCAACGACACGTCGCCACCCCACCCGAGCCGTTCGACGGCGGAGTTGACGAGCATGCTCACATGCGTGGTCTCCCGGACCGCGTCGGAGTCGAAGCGGGGCGCGTACTCGGCCAGTCGGTCGCCGAGCCAGGCCGCCGCCTCCTTCGGCTCCTCCCAGGTGCCAAGGATGGAAGACCTGGACTTCATCAGCCAGTGCGCCGTCTCAATGGGCGGCAGGTTGGATCGCGGGAACTCGACCACGACCTCTCGGTACCGCTCCTGTAGCCGTAACCGTTCCCCGTCGCCCGGTGCTGCCGCCGGGGGCGGCTCGGGATGCGGTGGGCGCCGCAGACCTTCCTCGTCGAAGCGTTGTTTCGAGCCGGTCCACAGGTAGGCATGGTGGTGCAACGGTCGTTCCGTTCGACTCGGATGAGAGGGGAGGACCCACCGGCCCCGACGCTCGGAGGAGGCCGGGACCGGCAGGGGCGAGTCCGTGAGGCCGTCAGACCGGGACACCGAATCGCGCGGGGTCGATACCGGCCGTGCTCAACTCCTCCGTGGAGAACCGCAACGGCTCCACGCCCGGTCGCTTACTGTCACCCAGCGCCCAAGCGTCCTCGCCGATCCGGGCGAGGGTTACGCGTGACTCCCCGTCCGGGTGTGTGTTTCCGCCGCACGCCTTGGCGAACGTGGCTCCGTCGATGTCGAGCGCGTACAGGTCGGTTCCATTCAGCATCGATACGCCTTCCTGGTGAGGGGAAATACCGAGTGGTTGGATCCATCATCGCGCCCGACCAGGCATATACGGAGCGCTAGTTGCGTTGACGCATAAAGGTGGCTGCCGCCTCTTCCAAGTAGGCGGAAGCATCACCACCCGTTAGCGCGTGCGCCCAAAAAAGATCGAACAGATTCAGATGCTGGATTACATCTCTCGGATCGCGCAGCACCACTTCACCGGAGAACAGTTCGACAGTCACCAAGCGGTCGTCATAGACGACGAAGATATTCATCGGGGTGCCCGGAACCTGGGCCGCTTCGGGAACGATCCCAATCTCCACGTTGGGCTTCCCGTTGACCTCGGCCATGTGCGCGCACTGGGCCGCCATGGTCTCAGCACGTGCACGCCGCCACCTGACAGCCTGCTCAGTCATCAGAAACCAGAAGGACCGCGACGCGTCGTCCAGGATGGCCTGACGGTCCATGCGGGCCTGTACCGCTCGCGCAACGTCCCTCCTCGGGTCACCGGCGACGGTCGGCGACAGTGTCTCTGTCGCATACTCACGGACATGCAGCAAGCCCGTGGGAACAGCCGGCAGGAAATGCCGTATCACACGGGCCGAGCACTCAAGGGCTTTGAGTTCCGCCTGCTTGTGGTAGAGACCGACACGCGCGTGAGCACGCCAGGACACGTAGTCAACGTTTGCCCTACGCGCCAGACCAAGAATCCCTTCGACGACTTCATGGGGTACGGCAAGCGCCTTGAGGATACGTTCGACATCCAGAACAGTCGGTAGCGCTCTGCCGGTTTCAATGCGACTGATCTTCGTTTGGCTCATGTTGCAGCGAAGCGCCAACCGCTCGCCACTCAGACCGGAAGCACGGCGAAGGCCCCGAAGGGCCTCCGCCAGATCTCTGCGCTCGCGTGCTTGATTTTCAGGTTCTATGGGCACTGAACGGTACTGCGCTTTCCAGGGCGAGATCCCGCCATACGAGATACGCGTCGATGTGCGGGTCCTGGATCAGTTCCCGATTGATCTGCGTCCCGTCAGGGCGATAGTTCAGATGAACCACGACGGCCTCGTCGAAAAGCCAGAAGTCCTGCTCAGGCAGTCGGGGTTCGGTTGCTCCGTCACATCGACTATTTGGTAGTTCTCTCCGGCTGCCACATTCCCCGGGATGCACCACTCGAACAGCCCTCCCGCAATCACCCGCAGTTCTTCCACTGCGACCTCCTCCGGTCTATGTGCTCCGAAAGTTACGGACGGTCGCACCCACGCCACAAGACGGGCGCGCTCTCAAGTCACCAAGTCGCATAGAACGGAGTCAGAGGCCCTTCAGGCGGGTCCGGTGGAGCCGGGCGAGAGCGAGCAGTTGGCGTTTCTCGTACGGCGTGGCGGGGCGGAGCGAGATGTGGCGGACCTGCCAGCGGAGGCCGGTAGGGCGCGTCAGGAGGACCATCGGGCCGGCGAAGCCGCTGATCTCCGCCGGCATGTCGTAGTGACGGTCGAAGACCGCCATACCGACGCGGAGTTCGCCCGGCCCCGGCCGCGACACCGGCGGCGGTCGCGGCAGCGCTCGCTTGAGAGCGCTCACCTCCAGTCCCCCGAGCGGCGGGACGGATGATTGCGGAGTTCGTCGTTCCAGTCCCGCACCATGGGGCCATCGCCGACGGCCCGCGCCTCCTCACGCTGGCGGCAGAGCGCCGCGCACACGTCGCACCCGGCCGCGGGCGCCGGCTCAAGTGCCGGTACCGGCACGGTCATCGCTCGTCCTCGCCGGACTGGGGTGCCGAGTCGGGGCACGACGGGTGACCGCAGACGCACGGCGGCCACTTGAGCGCGTCACCGGGAGCGACATCCGCGCCCTCGGCGCCGGGGTCGTACGCGTAGGTCGGTACGACGAGCGAACCGTCCACCCCGTACGCGGCGATCATCAGCGACAGACGCCTGCGCGCCTCACTTCGCCTCATCGGCCAGCCTCCGCAGTCCCCGCTCCACGCGCCGCGTCAACTCCGCTGTCGG
Source organism: Streptomyces sp. NPDC039430 (assembly GCF_055639435.1). Classification (NCBI taxonomy): domain Bacteria; kingdom Bacillati; phylum Actinomycetota; class Actinomycetes; order Kitasatosporales; family Streptomycetaceae; genus Streptomyces; species Streptomyces sp. NPDC039430. The sequence goes on from NZ_JBVKAK010000001.1 coordinate 420,004, forward strand.
CTGGGCGAATTCACCCGGCACCCAATCGGGGATCAGTGTGATCACCTCGTAGTCCTCGGTGGCCGAGGCCAGTGCTTCCCTCTCCGCCATTGGTGCGCCCCTCCGTCGTCGTGGCATTACTGTGTGTGTTCAAGATTCGGCATGCGTGCCTTCGCCGAACAGGGTTGAACGCACGTCAACGGGCCTGGGGTGAGGGAGGAAGAGCTATGGCGGACGAACCGAAAGGGCCGGTGGGACCGGTCAGCGGAGCTGCCTACTTCGGCAACGAGGTGCGGGAGTGGCGGCTGGCCAGAGGACTGAGCCAGCGGGAGGTGGGCGCACCGGCGCGGTACGCACAGCAGTACGTGGCGAAGGTGGAGGCCGGGGACCGGATGGCGAGCCCGGAGTTCGCCGCGGGCTGCGATCAAGTCTTCGGTACGCCAAGGACGTTCGCCCGGCTACGGGATCGGTGTGCCGAGAAGGGCGGGTATCCGGACTGGTTCGAGCCGTACGTCTTGCTCGAACGGCAGGCGTCCGCGATCCTGAACTTCAGCAACGGGCTGGTCGCGGGTCTGTTGCAGACCGAGGCGTACGCTCACGCGGTCTTCCGGAAGGGGAACCCGACCGATTCCCCAGAGGAGACCGCCGGGAAAGTCGGGCAACGATTGAAGCGCCGTCAGGTACTGGAGCGCGAGAATCCCCCGCTGGCGTGGGTCGTCCTGGACGAGTCCTGTCTACGGCGCATGGTCGGCAGTCCGGCGGCGATGGCTGAACAGATGGCACACCTGATCGCGGAAGCAGAATCCCCTCGCTTCACCCTTCAGGTGCTCCCGTTCGATTCCGGGGTATCCGCTTGGCATTTGGGGTTTACGCTTTTGAAGTTCCCCGATGATGAGCCCGACATGCTCTACCAGGAAACGCTGGGAGCGGGCCATGTGACCGACTCCCGGAAGATCGTGGCGGATGCGAGCGTGCTCTACGATCGGCTACGGGCCGACGCCCTCTCACCGGAAGCGTCGGTCGACATGGTGCGCAAGACAATGGAGGAATGGAAGCAATGAGCATGTTCGATCTCTCCGGCGCTCAGTGGGAAAAATCCAGCTACAGCAGCACTACTGGCGGCGAGTGCGTCGAGTTCGCCCGCAACCTCGTCCCCTCCGGCATCGTCCCCGTACGCGACAGCAAGTCCCCCACCGGGCCCGTCCTCCTCCTCACCCCCGCCGCCTGGAGCGACTTCGTCGTCTTCGCCGCCAACGACAACTAGCTTTCGTACGGCGGCCAGCTGTCGCCCCAGGCCACATCCCTCGCCGCCCGGTAGAGCGCGCCGTGGCGCTTGGTGACCGTGTCGCGGCGCAGGCCGTCGTCCCTCGTGCACAGGTCCAGCAGCACCTGGCCCTTGCGGATCTGCGGCTTCCGCGTCACCCGGGCTCCCGCCGGGTGCGCGTCGGACCGTACCGCAGCCACATAGCTGAACTTCTCGTCCTCGTACGGCAGCGAGCCGCCCTTGACCTGGCGGTGCAGGGAGGAGCGGCTGACCCGGGCCGCGAAGTGGCACCAGTCCGCGCCCCGTTCGATCGGGCAGGCGCCGTCGTGCGGGCAGGGGGCGGCGACGCGGTAGCCCGCCGCGATGAGCTGATCGCGCGCCTCGATGATCCGCAGATAGCCGTCGGGCGTACCGGGCTCCACGATCACCACGGCCTGTCCGGTGCGCGCGGCCTCGGTGACGAGCGCGGTGCGGTCGCGTCCGGTGAGTTCCTTCAGTACGTACGAGACCGTCACGAGATCGCTCTCCGGCAGCTTCAGCGCCGCGTCGATCCTGGTCTGCCGCCAGTCCGCCGCACGGAGCGCGGGCGCTCCCGAGGCGGCGGCCAGTTCGCGGCCGAGGGCGAGTGCGGGCTCCGCCCAGTCGAGGACCGTGGTGGTACGGGGCTCCGCCCACGTCGCGTCCGCCGCCCAGACCGCCGCTCCCGTACCGCCGCCCACGTCGACGTGGCTGCCGGGCGCCCAGCCGGGCGCGGCGTCGGCGAGGGCCTCCAGCGCGGCCCGTACCGCCTCGAAGGTGGCCGGCATCCGGTACGCGGCGTACGCGGCGACGTCGGAACGGTCACGGAGTACGGGCGCGTCGGTCGGTGTGGTGCCCCGGTAGTTGGCGATCAGCCGATCGACGGCCTGTGCGGCCTGCTTGGGCGGCAGCCCTTCGAGCACTCCGGCGAGCGCCGCGCGCAGTGCCTCGGCGGTGGGAAGGGCAGAATCGGCGGGGTTCACCGTGGAATTCTGACATGCGGCCCGATCCGGGGCGTGCCCGCCGAAGCGGGCCGTCACAACGGCGACACAAACTGCGGCGGGCACAGCCTCAGTTGCTACGCTGGCGCTTCTTGTCCGGCAGCCGCTCTCACGGGGGAAAACTTGAGTCGGCTCATGAGACAGCCGTGAGACAGCAGGGGAACCATGAAACTGAGGTTCGTGCGTGGGCCCCGACGGGTCGGCGTACCCGGCGGAGGCCGTTTCTCCCGCGTAAACCGCTTCTCCCGTGGGAGCGGTTTCTCGCGCGGGGGCGGTGAGGGGACCGTACGGCAGCGGGTCGTACGTATGACTCTGGTCGTCGGGGTGATCGTGCTGGCGATGCTGCTCCTGCTCGCCACCTGCGGCGGGAACAAACCCGCCAGGACGAAGGAAGACAACGCGCCCAAGAAGCCCGTGGCGAATGTCGCGGACCGGGCGCCACGGCTCAGCGTGCCGGACGGATACGACGCCGCGCGCGGCTGGGAGGTCGTCGACGGCTCCCCCGACTTCGCGATCGCCCATGACACGAACAGGGTCGCCTATCTGGAGCGGGCCGGCGCGGACCGGTTCCGGCTGCGGACGCTCGACCCCGAGACCGGCGAGCGCGGCTGGGACGGGGAGCCCTGGCGGCCGCTGTTCACCCCCGACCGGTTCCCCCGGCTGCTGTCCGTCAGCAAGGACGACCAGGAGTACTTCGTCACCTGGTCGTACGGGAGGCTCAACCCGGACGCGCTGCGCCCCGCCGACTCGATCATCTCGCTCGACATCTACAACGCGGCCGACGGCTCCCGCCTGCGGGTCGAGACCCCCTGGGCGGACGCGCCGAAGGTGAGCGCCACGGGACCCGCCATTCTGATCAGCGACGGCAAGGCCACCAGCGCGGTCATCGATCCGGCGACCGGCGACGTGGTCAAGGTCCCGCCGGGGTCGCTCGGCTACCCCAAGGGCTGCAAGGAGTGCCGCAAGCTGACCGAGGTGCACGGGGTCACCACGAAGGGGCTGCTGGTCGGCGGGGCCAAGGAGTTCTGGGTACGCGGCGGCTGGTTCAGCAGGCAGGGCGCGCCGAAGGACACCGAGACCGCCTCGGGCGTGCCCGCCTCGATGGCGAGCGGCTACATCCTCGCCAAGTGGCAGAAGAAGAAGGGCGCCAAGGACGCGGGTACGCATGAGGTGTGGGCGGTGCACGACGCGGCGACCGGCAAGGCGGTGGCGCAGGCGCGGTGCCGTAAGCCGGCGATCAAACCGGCCGAGGACCCGCGTCTCGTCGCCTCCCCCGACGGCCGTTTCCTGATCGCCGGGAGGCTCGCCTTCGACCTGGACGGGAAGAAGGCGTACTGCTTCGAGGAGTCGGACGGCACCCAGCCGCTGACCCTGACCACCGTGTCGGACGACGGCACGGCGTACGGCGCGGTGAGCGCCCGCAACACGGCGGACGCGCTGGCGGGCGGCGGCAACCCGGTCACGGTGGATCTCACGACCGCCACGCCCGAGGCCCTGGAGACCAATGTGCGGCTGCCCAGTGCGGAGGCGTCGGGAGTCGGGCTCTTCCGCTGGACGGACTCGAAGGACCGGCCGCATCTGATCGGCTATCCGCGCCAGGACTGACGGACGGAGGGCCGGGGGCCGGGCCCCGGGCCCCTGCCCCCGGCCCCAGGACCTCTAGGGCCCGCCTCCGGGGGGCCGAGGGGCCGGGGGGGGGGCCGAGGGGCCAGGGGGTCCGGGGCCGGGGAACGGATAGGGGGCCGGGGAACGGATCAGGCGTCGGCGGCCGGGCGCTCCATCGGCCGCTGGTGCTCCCACGGCCGTACGAAACCGAGGAAGCAGCCGAGCGAGCCGACCGCGCAGACCAGTTGCACGACCGCCATCGGAACGGCCGTGTCCTCCCCCGCGATCCCCACCAGCGGCGAGGCGATCGCGCCGATCAGGAACGACGACGTACCGATCAGCGCGGACGCCGAGCCCGCCGCGTGCGGGGTCCGCATCAGCGCCGAGGCGTTGGTGTTGGGCATCGCGAGCCCCATCGCGGACATCAGCACGAACAGCGCCGCCGCGACCGGGAAGAGCCCCACGGACCCGAACACCCCGGACGTCATCAGCAGCAGGGCCAGCGCGGCGACGGTGATGACCATGAGCCCGAAGCCCAGCACCCGGTCCATGCTGACCCGGCCGACGAGCACCTTGCCGTTGATCTGGCCGACGGTGATCAGACCGATGGAGTTGACGCCGAAGAGCAGGCTGAAGGTCTGCGGCGAGGCGCCGTAGATCTCCTGCACCACGAACGGCGACGCCGCGACGTACGCGAACAGCGCCGCGAAGGCCAGACCGCCCGCCAGCATGTAGCCGGTGAAGATCCGGTCCGCGATCAGCCCGCGCATCGTACGCAGCGCCGCGACGGTGCCGCCGCTGTGCCGCTTCTCCGGCGGCAGCGTCTCGTGCAGCCACTTCCAGACGACGAGGGTGAGGAGGACGCCGACCACCGTGAGGACGGCGAAGATGCCGCGCCAGTCGGTGAGGCGCAGTACCTGTCCGCCGATCACGGGCGCGATGACCGGCGCGACGCCGGAGATCAGCATCAGGGTGGAGAAGAAGCGCGCCATCTCCACGCCGTCGTAGAGATCACGCACCACCGCGCGGGCGATCACGATGCCCGCCGCTCCGGCCAGCCCCTGGAGGAGGCGGAAGCCGATGAGGAGTTCGGTGGTGGGCGCGAGGGCGCAGATCGCGGTGGCGAGTACGTAGACGATCATGCCGAGCAGCAGCGGCCGGCGCCGTCCCCACTTGTCGCTCATCGGTCCGACCACGATCTGGCCGAGCGCCATGCCCGCCAGGCAGGCGGTGAGGGTGATCTGAACCGTCGCCGCGGGTGAGTTCAGCGCGCGGGTGACCTCCGGCAGGGCCGGGAGGTACATGTCCATGGACAGCGGGGGCAGCGCGGTGAGCCCGCCGAGTACGAGGGTGACCAGAAGCCCGGCGCGGCGCGTGGTGGCGGCGCGCTCCTGCGGGGGTACGGGCGGGCCGGCCCCCGGGGCCTGCGGGGCCGTCTGCTGGGATTGCGAGGCTTGCAGGGCTTGCGGGGCCGCTTGCGGAGCTTGCTGGGATTGCGAGGCTTGCTGGGCTGCTCGCAGAGTTTGCTGGGCTGCTTGCGGCGCCCGCGGAGGCGTCTGCCGCTGTTCCGGAATCGGTGCCGAGCGACGCTGCTCGGGCGTTATATGTCCTTTACGTCCTTCGGTGGTTCGGCCGCCGTCCGGCATTCCTGTCTCCATGTCGTTGAATCCGTACCTATGCTCTCAGCTCAGCGGGAGCGGTCGAGACCTTTATTTGGGGCAGCCATGGCAACAGGACACACGTCACCACCGCAGGCGACACCGCGGGTGTCATCGCAGGCGACACCGCGGGTATCGGACGGGAGGCCCGTCCGGTGGGGTGTGCTGGCGACGGGCGGGATCGCCGCGCGGTTCACCGCGGACGTCCAGGAGCTGCCGGACGCCGAGGTGGTGGCGGTGGCCTCGCGCACCGACGCGGCCGCGAAGGAGTTCGCGGGCCGGTTCGGGATCCCCCGGGCGTACGGCGACTGGGCCGGGCTCCTCGCCGACGAGGAGGTGGACGTCGTGTACGTGGCGACTCCGCACTCCGCGCACCGGTCCGCCGCGGGACTGGCCCTGGCCGCCGGGAAACCGGTGCTGTGCGAGAAGGCGTTCACGCTCAACGCGCGCGAGGCAGGCGAGCTGGTGTCGCTCGCCCGGGAGCGCGGTCTCTTCCTGATGGAAGCCATGTGGATGTACTGCAATCCCGTCATCCTGCGGCTGGCCGAGCTGGTCCGGGACGGCGCGATCGGGAGGATCCGTACCGTCCAGGCCGACTTCGGCCTCCAGGGCCCGTTCGACGCCGGCCACCGGCTGCGCGATCCGGCGCTCGGCGGTGGCGCGGTGCTCGATCTCGGGGTCTATCCGGTCTCCTTCGCGCAGTTGCTGCTGGGCGAGCCCGACCGCGTCCAGGCCGACGCGCTGCTCTCGCCCGAGGGCGTCGACCTCAACACCGGGATGCTGCTGGGCTGGGACTCCGGGGCGACGGCGCTGCTGACCTGTTCGGTGACGGCCGGGACTCCGGTGACGGCGATGGTGACGGGCACGGCGGGCCGGATCGAGGTGCCGTCCGGTTTCTTCACGGCGGACCGGTTCGTACTGCACCGGGACGGCGCGGATCCCACAACCTACACAGCGGACGGGCCGATGCACGGCCTCCAGTACGAGGCGGCCGAGGCGATGCGCTGTCTGCGGGCCGGCGCGACCGAATCCCCGCTGGTGCCGCTGGACGGCACGCTCGCGGTGATGCGGACGCTCGACGCGGTACGGGACCGTATCGGCGTCCGCTTCCCCGCCGACGACGCCGGACCGGCTTGAGCCCGTAGGGACCGGCCGGGACAGGGCCTGCCGCCGGACCCGCCGGACCGGTCCGGCGACCCGCCGGACCGGTCCGGAAGCGCCGTCCCCCGGACCGGTCCGAACGCGCCGTCCGCCCGGCCGTTCCGAACGCGCCGTCGTCAGCCCCCTCAGACCGGCTTGAGCCCCGGGTCGCCCGTCTCCGTCACGAAGGACGCCGCCGTCGTGACCGGGGCGCCGGGCGTCGTGATGACCTTGACCGTCTTGAAGTCCGCGCGCGCCTGCCGCTCGCCGAGCGTCACCGTGACGTAGCCGCGCCGCCCGTTGTAGAACTTCATGTGCGGGTTGGCCTCCATGAACGTCGCCCAGTTGGACGGCCGGTCCGTGCCGTCCTTGCCGCTGGAGATGGAGGTGGCCACGATCTCGGTGCCGAGCGTGCGCGACTCCGGGTTGTCCCAGTCCTTCTTCAGGTCGTAGGCGTAGCCGGTGTGCACGTCCCCGGTCAGCACCATGAAGTTCTTGAGACCGGCCGCCTCGACCCCGTTCAACAGCCGCTGCCGCGAGGCCGGGTAGCCGTCCCACGAGTCCATCGACAGCTTGTAGCCGGCCGTCGGCAGATCGCGGCGCCGGGCGAAGGTCACCTGCTGGGGTACGACGTTCCAGGTCGCCGTGGACTTCTTCCAGCCGTCCAGCAGCCACCGTTCCTGGACCGGTCCCGTCATCGTGCGCCCGGGGTCCTCGGACTGCGGGCCGGGCAACTGCCAGCCGTCGCCGTACGCCTGGTCGTCGCGGTACTGGCGGGTGTCGAGGATGTCGAACTGCGCGAGCCGTCCGAAGCGCAGCCTGCGGTAGAGCCGCATGTCGGGACCGTTGGGCCGCTGCGGCGCGCGCAGCGGCTGGTTCTCCCAGTACGCGCGGTACGCGGAGGCCCGGCGCAGCAGGAACTCCTGAGGCGGTACGTCGTTCTCGGGGACGTCCCCCGCGTAGTTGTTCTCGGTCTCGTGGTCGTCCCAGGTGACGACGAAGGGGTGCGCGGCGTGCGCGGCGCGCAGATCCGGGTCGGACTTGTAGAGCCCGTAGCGCATCCGGTAGTCGTCCAGCGTGACGGTCTCGCGGTTGAAGTGCGCGGGCAGCACGCGGTCCTGGTAGGCGCGGGCGCCGCCCGCGGAGTTGACGGCGTACTCGTAGAGGTAGTCGCCGAGGTGGAAGACCACATCGAGGTCCTCGGCCGCGAGGTGCTTGTAGGCGGTGAAGTAGCCGTCGTGGTACGCCTGGCAGGAGACGGCGGCGAAACTCAGCGCGCTCGTCCTGGCGTTCGCGGCGGGCGCGGTACGGGTGCGGCCGACCGCGCTGATCCAACTGCCCGTGCGGAAGCGGAAGTAGTAGACCCGGCCGGACTCAAGGCCGGGGACCTCGACACGCACGCTGTGGGCGAACTCCGGGTGCGCGTCGGTCTCGCCGCGCTTGACGATCCGGCCGAAGGCCGCGTCGTGGGCCAGCTCCCACCGTACGGAGACGCGGTTGGCGGGCAGGCCGCCGTCGGCCTCGTACGGGCGGGGCGCGAGCCGGGTCCAGAGCAACACGCTGTCGGGGCCCGGGTCCCCGGAGGCGACGCCGAGGGTGAAGGGATCCTCGGTGATCTTCCTGGCGTCCAGCTCGGCGGCGCTCGCGACACCCGTGCCGGGGAGATTGACGGCGAAGGCGAGCGCGGCGGCGGCAGCGGTGCCGGTGAGGAAGCGACGGCGGCCGAGGTGTGCGGCGGCGGCTCTGAACTCGGCGGAATGGCTGCTGCCCGGTGTACGGGTGGCCGGTGTACGGGTGGCCGGTGTACGGGTGGCCGGTGCGTGACGAAGTACAGGTGTCATGTGCCCCTCCCCTGACGGCGGCTGTCAACTCGCATTGCAGTCGGGGGCGAAGGCGCCCTGTTGTCGTGCGCACAACATACGCATGGCGACTGGATGAGGACCGCGTGCTGCGCCAAGTTGTACCCCACGTAACGCGCGTACCCTGCCTGACCATGGACGCCATGCGGAACATCAACACCAAGGGGCGAATCGCCGTGGTGACGGGTGCCGGCTCCGGCATCGGGCGCGCGGTCGCGAAGGCGCTGAGCGGCGCGGGCTGGTCGGTGGTACTGGCGGGCCGCCACCCCGAGACGCTGGAGGAGACGGCCCGCGCCCTGGAGGGCGACACGCTGTCCGTACGGACCGATGTGTCGGAACCGGGCGACGTGGACGCGCTGTTCGCGGCGGTGGGCGAGCGGTACGGGCGCCTCGATCTGCTCTTCAACAACGCGGGCACGTTCGGCCCCGGTGGTGTGCCTCTGGAGGATCTGCCGTATTCGGCCTGGCGGAAGGTGGTGGACACGAATCTGACCGGTACGTTCCTGTGCGCGCAGGCGGCCTTCCGGCTGATGAAGGCGCAGGACCCGCAGGGCGGCCGGATCATCAACAACGGCTCGGTCTCGGCACACGCGCCCCGGCCCGACTCGGTCGCCTACACCGCCACCAAACACGGCATGACCGGGCTCACCAAGTCGCTGTCGCTGGACGGCCGTCCGTACCGGATCGCCTGCGGGCAGATCGACATCGGGAACGCGGCGACGGACATGACGGAGCGGATGCGGCGGGGCGTACCGCAGGCTAACGGCGAGCTGGCGGTGGAGCCGGTGATGGATGTGGCGGATGTGGCCACGACGGTGCTGCACATGGCGGAGCTTCCGCTGGAGGCGAATGTGCAGTTCGCGACGGTGCTGGCGACGGGGATGCCGTTCGTGGGCCGGGGCTGAGGGAAGCGGGGCAGCCGCGTACCGTGCCCGCCGGGCCGGTGCCCCACCCCGTCCGGACGGCCGACGCGGACGGGGTGGGGCAGGCAGTCCCTACCGGACCCGTCCGGCGGCAGCGCTACGCGGCCGGCAGGCCGTCCGGCGGCAGGGCTACGCGGCCAGCAGGTCGCGGATCTCCTTCATCTGGCCGTCGCGCAGCGGCCCGTACGCGAGAGCGCCGGCGTTCTCCTCGGCCTGGGCGACCGAGCGGAAACCGGGGATCGGCACCGTACGCGGGCTGCGCGCCCACAGCCAGGCCAGCGCGCCCTGCGCGAGGGTGCGGCCGTCGCTGGTGAGGACGTCCCGTACGGACTCGACGCGCGCCGCCCACTCGGGCGCCGGCACCCCGCCCTCCGCGAACCACCGCAGCCAGGCGGGCGGTACGGCACGGATGTCCCGCCCGCCGCCGGTCACACCCCGGCCACCGCTCCCGGCCCCCGGCCTCCCGGCCAGCAGCCCCATCGCGAGCGGACTGCGGTTGACGCTCGCGAGGTCGCGCTCCGCGCACAGCGCGAGCATCTCCGGCGCGTCCTGGAGCACATTGCACGCGTGCTGCACGGCCGCGCAGTGCTCCCCCTCGGCGAAGAGCGCCGCGCGCTCCGGGTCGTCGGTGCTCCAGGCGTACGCGCGGATCAGCCCCTCGCGTACGAACTCCTCGCAGAGGTCGCGGAGTTCGGCTGCCCGGTCGAGCGCCGCGTCGGACAGATGCAGCTGGTAGAGGTCGATGTGATCGGTGTCGAGCCGGCGCAGCGACGCGGTGAGCGCGCGCCGGGCGTACGCGGGCGTGTCATCGGCGCCCGTCAGGGTCTTGGTCGCCTCGTCGCACACGTTCCCCCACTTGGTGGCGATGACGACCTCGTCCCGCCGCCCCCGCACCGCGCGCCCGAGCACCCGCTCACTGTGGCCGGTGCCGTACGCGTCGGCCGTGTCGAAGAAGGTGACCCCGAGTTCGACGGCCCGCCGGATCGCGGCCACGGACTCCTCGTCGTCGACCGCGCCCCAGCCGAGCGGACGACCGGCGGTGTCCTGCCACTCACCGCCGATCGCCCAGCACCCGAAGCCGAGCGCGCCGACGGTGATCCCGCCGCGTCCCAGTGCTCTGCTCGCCAGTGTTCTGCTCTCCATGGAATCCATGGGGGAACGCTAGGAGTTGGAGCGCACGCGAGGACAAGCGGTGCCACACGACTCGGCGGCACCCCCGGCTGCCCCACCCCCGGCGACGCCCGCGGTGTCATCCGAAGAACCGGCGCAGCAGCCAGTCCGGCATCACGTCCGCCTCCCGGATGGGCGGACCGAACTCGAACCCGTGCCGTCCCGCGTGCCCCTCAGGAAGACAGCAGCTCTCCTCCGACACGTTCCCGGCCAGGAACTTCTCCGGGCACGACTCCAGCCGCAGCAGCTCACGCTCCGGCCCGTACTCCTCCGTGTCCGGCCACCGCGCCCACATGACCCACGGAGCCACCGTCTCCGTGCCGCGCACGCACTGCGCGATCACATGGTGCAGCCCCTCATGCCCCGACTCCAGCGCACACCACAGCAACCGCTCGGACCGGAACCCGCCCTCAAGCCTGCCGAGCGCGGCCATCTCGTCGTCGAGAAAGAGAATCCGCCCGGGACACGACACCTGATGAATCGACACAGCCGACCACCTCCGGTCCGCCAGTGTGCCGCCGCGCCCGGCCCTCGTCAGCGAATCGCCCCCACGTCACCCGTGAGCGCGGTAGCTCGACCGTTTATCCGTGCCGACGCCGGACTTCGCGGCGGACCGGTCGCCGGCATCGGACCTCGCGGCGGACCGGTCCCGCTCAGGCGGCGCGCCCGAGCAGGATCGGGGCCGGCTCGGGACCGGCCTCTCTCAGCGGGAAGCCGTGGACCTCCAGGATCGTGCGGAGAGCCCGGTAGATGGCGCTCTGCTGCGTGGTCCGCACATCGCGGGGCACGGCCTGATCGACCGCGGGATGCTGCATCCACAGCACGGCCACGGTCCCGTCCGGACGGGCCGACAGAGCCGCACCCGCGTGCCCGACGCCATGATTGTTCCGGTCCCAGGTCGACAGACCGGCCAGCAGGAGAGCCCTGATCACATCCCTCGCGAGACACCGCCGGGCGGCGGGGAAGCGCGCGTGGTCGACGACGCAGCGCTCCATCGCGTACTCCACCTCGGCCTCGGACACGTCCTGCAACTGGTCGCTCATCACTTCGCTCATGGCTTCTGTACTACGACGCCGGAGGCGGGCTGTCCTCCGCCGGAGGGCTTCCGCCTGCCAGTCGGGTGACACGGTCCTACGCCGGCAGTAGTCCGGGGCCCGGGAAGGCCCCGGCCCCGGAGCGGTCCGGGGCCGGGGGCGTCAGCAGCTGCCCCGGGGGCGTCAGCAGCTGGTCGATCGTGCGGAATCGGCGGACCCTGACCTGGTGGCCGCCGTCCCGGGGACTGATCAGGGGCCCATGCATGGCTCCTTGCCCCCCTTCCCGCCGTGCGGCGGGCGAGGACGGCAGACGAGTCGGGCTGTACGCCGGGTTCTGTCGCCCGGTCGCCTCGCGGCGGCCGGGGAGACGGCCATCCATCTAGGACCGGCGTTGCCGCCGGTCTCGTGCGGTCTACCCGCGGACTCGGGCGGGCTGCCCTCGGTCGTCCGCGCAGGGTCATCAGCCGATGGCCCCTCTTGACCTTGCTCCGGGTGGGGTTTACCTAGCCGCCTGAGTCACCTCAGGCGCTGGTGGTCTCTTACACCACCGTTTCACCCTTACCCGGCGCCGAAGCGCCGGGCGGTCTGTTTTCTGTGGCACTGTCCCGCGAGTCACCCCGGGTGGCCGTTAGCCACCACCCTGCCCTGTGGAGCCCGGACGTTCCTCGGCAAGATCGGAGATCTTGACGCGGCCGTCCGCCCGGCTCGTCTGCCGTGTCCGTCATGTTACCCGGCGGGAGGGGGTCCCGGCGCCGGAGGGCGGGGCTTGACCTTGCCGCTACGTCAGGGTTTCTACTGGGGCCATGCGGATCGCGGAGATCGCCGCCCTCGTCGGAGTCACCACCCGGGCGGTACGGCACTACCACCACCTGGGCCTGCTGCCCGAACCCGCCCGGCGGGCCAATGGCTACCGTGACTACTCGGTGCGGGACGCCGTCCTGCTCGCCCGGATCAGGCGGCTGACCGAGCTGGGGCTCGCCCTGGACGAGGTGCGGGACGTGATCTCCGACGACGCCGGGCGCGAGCTCACCGAGGTGCTCGGTGAGCTGGACGCCGATCTCGCGCGGCAGGAGGCCGGGATCCGGGCCCGGCGCGCCAGGCTCGCCGAGCTGATGGAGAGCCCGCCGTCCGCCGAGGGGCCGGTGTCGCCCGCGCTGGCGCGGCTGCTGAGCGCCGCCCCTGCGATCGACTCCCCCATGGGCGCCAAGGACCGCGAGCTGCTGGTCCTGTACGACGCCGCCATGGGCGGCGAACAGTTCTACGACGCGCTGCGCCCTCTCGCCGAGAGCCCGGAGCTTCTGGGTCTCTACCGGCAGCTGGACGGACTCGCCGGCGCGGCGCCCGACGACCCCCGGATCGCGCCCCTCGCCGACTCCTTCATCGCCCTCATCCCGGACGAGGTGCTGGCCGCGATTCCGCAGGCGACGGGGCAGCCCGTCGTCGCCGGGTTCGAGGAAGCCCTGCTCGCCGACTTCGCACCGGCCCAGGCCGAGTGCGCCCGGCTGGTCATGGCGGCGCTGGCGGCGAGGACGCCGGCAGCGGACGGGGGAGCGTCGTGAAGTGGTCCGTGCCGCTCGCCTCGGCGGTCCGTACCGGCGTACCCCGGCCCGTACGCCGGCTGGTCGCGCAGGAGACGCGGGCCTTCGGCAGCCTCGGGCGGTGGGTTACGCGCCGTACCCACGGAGTGCGTGAGGGCGATCACGCCGCTCCGTACACCGGCCCGCAGACGGCGATGATGTACGGCCTGCTCTTCGTCGCCGTCGTCGAGACGGTGGCACTGGCCGTGCTGATCCCCTGGCCGGTGGTGCACCGGATAGTGCTGGTGCTGGACGTCTATGCGGTGCTGATGGTGCTGGCCCTGCACGCGGGCTGTGTGACCCGGCCCCATGTGGTGGGCGCGGACGGGTCGTTGAGGATCCGGTACGGCTCGCTCTTCGACCTGTCCGTCGAGGCGGAGCGGATCGCTTCCGTCCATGTCGACCGGCGCTACCCGCAGAGCGGCGGGCTGATCGGATTCGATCCGGCGGACGACGGAGTCCTCGATCTCGCCGTGGGCGGCCAGACGACCGTACGGGTGGAGCTGACCGCACCCGTCACGTTCGTACGGCCCCTCGGGCGGCGGGGGCGGGCCCGGGTGGTCCGGTTTCACGCGGACGCTCCCGCCGAGCTGGTCAGGGCGCTCGACCAGGCACTCACGCGGGCGCGAACAGCACCTTCGCCGACCCCGGACCGGCCTGGGTGAGCCGTACCCGCAGCCACTCCCCCAGCGGGAGCGGTGCGGCGCCCCCCTCGATCCGGGCGATCACGGCGGGGTCTTCCAGATGGACCGTGCCGACGGCCGGATCGCGCTCCCGCACATCGATCACGTACCCGTCGAACAGCTCGCCGACCCGCCCCCTGAGCAGCGCCGCCTCGACGATGTCGACGCACTCGCGCTCCACCGTATTGGCCCGTTCCGCGCCCCCGGCCATCTCCTCGGGCAGCCCGTCCAGGGCCGCGAGCACCCATTCCGGCGGGTCCTGGCCCGCCACCGCGCTCAGGCAGATCTCCCCCGCGTACCGGTCGACGAGCCGCCGCAGCGGGGCCGTGCAGTGGGTGTACGGGGCGGCGACGGCCGCGTGGACGGCGGGCCGGGGGGGCCGGCCGCCGGTGAACACGGTGTAGCCCGCGCCGCGCAGCAGCGCCGTGCACTCCTGGAGGAAGGCGGCGTGGCGGGCGTTGTGGGGGTCGAGGGAGCGGAGGGTCTCGGCGTACGCGACGTGGTGCGGCCAGTCGATGCCCAGCGCCTTCGCCGAGTGGCGGAGCCGGCCGACCGCGCCGTCCGGGGCGCTGGGCAGCGTACGGAGGATGCCGGTGCCGGCCGTCAGCATCAGCTGGGCGGCGGCCATGCCGGTGAGCAGGGAGATCTGGGCGTTCCAGCCCTCCACGGGGAGCGGGGCGCGGTACGCGACGGTGTACGAGACGCCGCCGGACCGGCTGTCGGGCGCACTGCCGGTTCGGCCGTCGGGCGCACTGCCCGGTCGCGGTGGGTCCGATTGCGGTGGGTCCGGTCGCGGTGCGCCCGGTCGCGGTGGGCACTCGACGATCTCCTGTTCGGGAACGCTGAGTGAGATACCACCGCGCTCCCGTTCCAGCTGTTCGCGCAGCAGTCCGATCTCCTTCAGCAGGGCGAGGGACTCCGGGGCGGTCCCCGCGTCGATCTCCCGTTGCGCGTCCGCGTAGTCGAGCCGCGCCCTGCTCCGTACGAGCGCCCTGCGGACCTCGGCCGAGACGGTCCGGCCCTCCGCGTCCAGGTCGATCTGCCAGAGCAGGGCGGGCCTGGTCCGTTCCGGCAGCAGACTGGCCGCGTCCTCGGAGAGGACGGCGGGGTACAGCGGCACCCTGGCGTCGGGGAAGTAGAGGGTCTGGACGCGACGATGGGCCTCGGCGTCGAGCGTGCCCCCCGGGCACACGAACGCGGCGACATCGGCGATCGCGTACTGGACACGGAAGCCGCCGCCCGCGCGCCGGGACAGTCGCATCGCCTGGTCGAGGTCGGGGGCGCCGGTCGGATCGATGGTGAACAGCTCGACATCGGTGGCGTCATGGCCCGCGAGCCAGCCGTCGTCCGGCGGCCGTGGGGCCCGTACGACCCGCTCCGTCTCGGCGCGGACGGCCGCCGAGAACGCCCCGGGCACGTCGAGCGCCGTACGCAGCTCGCCCAGGGCGGCCCGCAGCGGAGCGTCGGCCGCGCCGGCCGTGTGCAGATGACAGCGGGGCATGCATCGAGCGTAGGGCGGACGGAAGCGGGCGGCGCGGCGAGCGAAAGCCCCGCTGCCCGCACCCCCTGCGCCCGTGCGCCCTGTGCGGCTCGGGCGGAGGGGGTGCGGGCAGCGGCGGCAGCGCCTCGGGCGGCGGCTCGGCGTGGGCCGTCCGTCGCCTACGCTGGCGCGGGGACCGCACCGCCTTGTCCCAGGCCCCCTTGTCCCAGGCCGCCTTGTCCCGTACGTCGTCCGAGGAGAACCACCGTGCTCGTGCTGCTGCCGCCGTCGGAAGGAAAGGCCGCTTCCGGGCGCGGCGCTCCGCTGAAGCCGGAGTCCCTCTCCCTGCCGGGCCTGGCCACGGCCAGGGCCGCCGTACTGGACGAACTCGTCGAGCTGTGCGCCGCCGACGAGGAGAAGGCGCGCGACGTGCTCGGTCTCAGCGAGGGGCTGCGCGGCGAGATCGCGAAGAACGTGGAGCTGCGTACGGCGGGCACGCGCCCGGCCGGGGAGATCTACACCGGTGTGCTGTACGACGCGCTGGATCTGGCCACGCTCGACACCGCTGCCCGGCGGCGTGCGGCGAAGTCGCTGCTCGTCTTCTCGGGGCTGTGGGGCGCGGTACGGATGAGCGACCGGATCCCCTCGTACCGCTGCTCGATGGGCGTCAGGCTGCCGGGGCTCGGCGCGCTGGGCGCGTACTGGCGCGGGCCGATGGAGTCCGTCCTGCCGGAGGTGGCGGGCGGCGGGACCGTGCTCGATCTGCGCTCGTCGGCGTATGCCGCCGCGTGGAAGCCGAAGGGTGAACTGGCCGGGCGTACGGCGACGGTGCGGGTGCTGCACGCACAGACCGATCCGGTCACCGGGGTGGAGAAGCGGTCCGTGGTCAGCCACTTCAACAAGGCGACGAAGGGCCGGCTGGTACGGGATCTTCTGACGGCGGGCGCCCGGCCGAAGGGCCCCGCCGAGCTGGTGGGGACGCTGCGCGAGCTGGGGTACGTGGTGGAGGCGACCGCTCCGGAGAAGGCGGGGCGTACGTGGGCGCTGGACGTGGTGGTCACGGAAATCCACTGAGCCCGCCCCAGCCCGCACCCGTGCCGCGTTGCACCCTGCGCAACGGTCATTGCGCGGAGTGGTAGCGGCGCGGCAGGATGTGGCCATGACCTCCGTGCCCGTGGCTTCTGTGCTGGACCTCGCCCCCGTCATCCCCGTCGTCGTCCTCGACGATGCCGCCGACGCCGTACCCCTCGCCCGCGCCCTCGTCGCGGGCGGGCTGCCCGCGATCGAGGTGACGCTGCGGACGCCGGCCGCGGTGGCGGCGATCCGCGCGATCGCGGCGGAGGTGCCGGACGCGGTGGTCGGCGCGGGTACGGTCATCACGGCCGACGCCGTGGCCGAATCGGTGCGGGCGGGCGCGCGCTTCCTGGTCAGCCCGGGGTGGACGGACACGCTGCTGGCCGCGATGCGGGACTCGGGTGTGCCGTTCCTGCCGGGGGTGTCGACCACCTCGGAGGTCGTGGCGCTGCTGGAGCGCGGGGTGACGGAGATGAAGTTCTTCCCGGCGGAGGCCGCGGGCGGCAGGGCCTATCTCACGTCCCTGGCCGGTCCGCTCCCGGGCGCCCGGTTCTGCCCCACGGGCGGCATCACGGCGGAGAAGGCACCGTCGTATCTCGCCCTGCCGAACGTCGGCTGCGTCGGCGGGACGTGGATGCTCCCGGCGGACGCGCTGGCGGCCAAGGACTGGGACCGGGTCGAGTCGCTGGCCCGCGAGGCGTCGACACTGCGCGAGACGCGCCGCTCCTGAGCCGGCCGCACCACAGGGGAGACGCTCCCTGGCCCGTGTTGGTGTCCCTGGCCGGTGTTGGTGTCTTGACCGGTGTTGGTGCCCCGGCCGGTGTTGGTGCCCCTGACTGGTGTGGTGGTGTCCTGGCGGCGCCGGTCGACTCTGCCACTGGACGGCTCCACTGGACCGTGCCGTGCCCGTCCGCCCGTCCGCCCGGGGACCACCACGACCAGGCCTACGCCCGGCTGAGCCGCGAGAGCAGTCCCCGGTGCGCCCATCCCGTCCGGCGCGGACGGGACGGCGTCCATCACGGCGATGCCGATCACCACGACGAGGACCCCGTCGAACTGCCACGCCACGATGCGCGGCCCGGAGAGGTCGCCGAGTGGCGTGATGACCGCAAGGAGCAGTTCGAGCGGCAGCCGCAGCTTCATCTCGCGCAGGAACCTGGCACCAGCACCAGCACCAGCGACCCCGCGAAGAGGAGGACCGCGTTCACCGGCCGCCCGCTCTGAAGTGGCCACTGGGTGCTGATCGGGGTGCTGATCGGGGTGCTGATCGCGAGGCCGCCTCCCAGGCAGGCTCCGGCCGCTACGGCGACGACCGGCCAGGCCGGCGTGCGGGCGAGCGTCCCGCCCCACCGCTCACCGAACAGCGGTACCAAGGTCAGCTCAGCGTCACCTGCTCGCGCAGCGTCATGTCCCGGGCGACGGGGATCTGTTCGACGAGCGACGCCACGAGACGTCGGTGCGCGGGCTTCGCCATGTCGGCGGGTTCGCCCCTCCCCGCACACGAACCGGCCGTCAGGCTCCGAGTGCCCAGGAAGGCACGGAGGAGAGTGGTCTTCCCCGAGCCGTTGCCGCCGGTGACACACCAGAACTCGCCCGGCATCACCGCGAACGTCGTGGGCGCGAGCAGCGTGGTGTCGCCCAGCGCGACCGTCGCGCCGTCCGCCGCGAGGACAGGAACTCCCGTCATGTTCGCTCCAGATCCACACGTAACTCCCGTGAGCGTGCGCCGCGATCCTCGCCCACGGCGTCAGCGCAGATGCGACGTG
Source organism: Streptomyces sp. NPDC039430 (assembly GCF_055639435.1). Lineage (NCBI taxonomy): Bacteria > Bacillati > Actinomycetota > Actinomycetes > Kitasatosporales > Streptomycetaceae > Streptomyces > Streptomyces sp. NPDC039430. Next base: position 438,235 of record NZ_JBVKAK010000001.1, read on the forward strand.
TCGTTCAGAAGCCGCACCGACGCGTTGCCGTCGGCGTAATACGCCACCGCCGACAGCGACGCCGCCGACAGCTCCATCCGGAACAGGGACTCCGGCGGTGCGCCGAGAGCCAGTCGTACCAGGGTCTTCACCGGGGTGACATGCGTGACCACCAGGACCGTCCTGCCCCGGTACCGCTCCAGCAGCCGGTCGCGGACGGCCGCCACGCGCCGGCCCACGGCCGTGAAGCTCTCGCCGCCACCGGTCGGCGCGACATCGGGTGAGGCGAGCCAGGCGCTCAGATCGTCGGCGTACCGCTCCCGTACCTCCGCGAACGTCAGCCCCTCCCAGGCGCCGAAGTCCGTCTCGCGCAGGCCCTCTTCGACGGTGACCTCAAGGCCGACCAGGGACGCCACGGCCCCCGCCGTCTCGCGGCAGCGCCTGAGCGGTGAGGAGACGATCTCCTGGATGGTGCCGCGCGCGGCCAGCGACGCGGCGACGGCCTCGGCCTGTCGGCGGCCGGCCGCCGACAGCTCCGGATCGCCGCCGCCGCTGCCGGAGAAGCGCTTCTCGGGGGTGAGCGCGGTCTCGCCGTGCCGCAGCAGGACGAAGGTGACGGGGGCGCCGAGGTCGGCGGAGGATCCCCAGCCCACGGACGCGGAACTCGAAGGCGCGGCGGAACCGGAGGACACGGCCGAGGCAGGCGCGGAAGACGCCGCCGCCCGTGCCGCGCTCGCGTCCAGCGCCGCCGTGGACGCCGACGCGTCCCACTGGCCGCCGTCCCTGCCCGCGTCCATCGCCTCGTTGGCCAGCCGGTCCGCGTGCTTGTTCCGCTCGCGCGGGATCCACTCGAAGGTGACCTGTCCCGCGGGGAAGATCCGCGCCGCCTCGGCCGCCAGCGGCTTCATGTCCGGGTGCTTGATCTGCCAGCGCCCCGACATCTGCTCGACGACGAGCCTGGAGTCCATCCGGACCCGGACGTCGGCGGCCGGGTCCAGCGCCTTCGCGGCCTTCAGCCCGGCGATCAGGCCCTTGTACTCGGCGACGTTGTTCGTCGCGACACCGATGTACTCGGCGGCCTCGGCGAGCGGCTCGCCGGTCGGGCCGTCGAGGACGACCGCGCCGTACCCGGCGGGCCCCGGGTTGCCCCGGGAACCTCCGTCCGCCTCGACGATCAACTGCCGCATCACAGACCTGAATCGGCGGTGCGCACCAGAATGCGGCGGCAGTTCTCGCACCGCAGCACGGCGTCGGGGGCGGCCGCCTTGACCTCGTTCACCTCGGTGATGTTCAGCTCCAGCTGGCAGCCCTCGCAGCGGCGCCGGAACAGCCGGGCCGCGCCGACGCCGCCCTGCTGGACGCGCAGCTTCTCGTACAGCTTGAGCAGGTCGGCCGGTACGGAGGCGGCGACGACCTCGCGCTCCTTCGTCACCGTCGCGGCCTCGCGGTCGAACTCCGCGACGGCGGCGTCCCGGCGAGCGGCGGCGTCCTCGGCCTTGGCCTCCACGGAGGAGACACGTTCCGTCAGTTCGGCGACCCGCTCCTGCGCGGACTCGCGGCGCTCCATGACTTCGAGGACGACGTCCTCCAGATCCCCCTGCCGCTTGGCGAGGGAGACGATCTCGCGCTGGAGGCTCTCCAGGTCCTTGGGCGAGGTGATCGCACCGGAGTCCAGGCGCTGCTGGTCGCGTACGGCGCGCTGGCGCACCTGGTCGACGTCCTGCTCGGCCTTGGTCTGCTCGCGGGCGGTGTCGCTCTCCTCGGTCGTCGAGGCGACGAGCAGGTCGCGCAGCTGGGCGAGGTCCTTGGTGAGCGACTCGATCTCGGCGTGCTCGGCCAGCGCGGTGCGCTTGTGGGCGAGCTGCGACAGTCGTACGTCGAGGGCCTGGACGTCGAGGAGTCGGATCTGGTCGGCGGGCGCGGCGTTCAGTTGGGGGCTCCTGAGGAGTCGGAGGAGTGGTGGGCTGACCAGGGGTCGGTGACCGTCTTCGAGACATGGACCCGCAGGTCCCAGCCATGACGGTCGGAGATCTCGTCGAGCTGCGCGGCGGCCTGCTCGCACCAGGGCCATTCGGTGGCCCAGTGCGCGGCGTCGACCAGCCCGAGGGCGCTGTGCTGGGTGGCCTCGGAGACCGGGTGGTGGCGCAGGTCGGCGGTGAGGAACGCGTCCACACCCGCCGCTCTGACCTGGTCGAAGAGGCTGTCGCCCGAACCGCCGCTGACGGCGACCGTACGGACGGGCGCGTCCGGGTCACCCGCGATCCGGATGCCCTGGGCGGTGCCGGGCAGCCGGTGCGCGACGCGTGCGGCGAAGTCGCGGAGGGTCGCGGGGCGGTCCAGCTCGCAGATCCTGCCGAGGCCGCGCCGTCCGGCGGGGTCCGTGGGATCGGGTACGAGCGGCCGTACGACCCGCAGGTCGAGCGCGCCGGCGAGGGCGTCGGAGACACCGGGGTCGGCGGTGTCGGCGTTGGTGTGCGCGACGTGCAGCGCGATGTCGTGCTTGATGAGGGTGTGCACGACGCGCCCCTTGAACGTGGAGGCCGCGACCGTCGTCGTACCGCGCAGATAGAGCGGGTGGTGGGTGACGATCAGCTCGGCGCCGAGCCGTACCGCTTCGTCGGCGATCTCCTGGACGGGGTCGACCGCGAACAGGACCCGGGTGACCGTGGCGCCGGGGTCACCGCAGACGGTGCCGACGGCGTCCCACTGCTCGGCCCGCTCGGGCGGCCAGAGGGCGTCGAGCGCGGCGAGGACATCCGCCAGACGGGGCGCGGAGGGAGCGTCGGCGGGGACGGCTGAGGGGGCAGGGGGCACGGTGCAAAGGCTACCTGCCCCAGGTGTCCCACCCACCATGGCTGTGGATACCGCCGGACGGGGGCGGCACGGGGGTCCGGGAGGGGACGGCGCGGGGACCCCGGCAGGGGCGGCACGGGGGTCCGGGAGGGGGCGGCGCGGGGGCGGCGCGGGGGCCGGGCGGGGGCCGGGCGGGGGTGTCCCCGCCCGGCGCGCGCACCGGATCGCCGCGACGGGGCCCGCTACTTGACGAGGTAGCCGCGCAGGTCGTCGAGGACCTGTCCGGCCGCCGTCACGCCCAGGCCCAGGTACCAGGTCTCGTCCTTGACGTCCTTGGCCCGGCCCTCCTTGACCGCCTTCAGGTTCTTCCACAGCGGGTTGGAGCGCGCGGTGTCCCGCTGGGTCTTCTCCGGGTCGCCGTACACGCCCGTGAAGATCCAGTCGGCGTCGGCGTCGTCGATCTTCTCCGGGCTGATCTCCGCGGCCAGATCGTAGATCCGCTGGTTCTCCGGCCGCGGCAGACCGACATCGTCGAGGATCGTGCCGATGAAGGACGCCTTCGCGTACAGCCGCAGCCGGTCCGGCATGTAGCGGACCATCGAGACGGCCGGCTTGTCGGGGCCGATCTCCGTGCCGAGCGCGGCTGCCTTCTTCTCGTACGCGGCGAGCGCGGCCTTCGCCTCGGCGGTGCGGTCCAGCGCCTGGGCGTTGAGGAGGTAGTTCTCCTTCCAGGTGAAGCCGGGGCGGATGGAGAAGACGGTCGGGGCGATCTCCGCGAGCGCCTTGTACTTGTCGGCGGCGCGCAGCTGGCTGCCGAGGATGAGGTCGGGCTTCAGTCCGGCGATCGCCTCCAGGTTGAGGTTGTTGATCGTGCCGACGTTCGCGGGGGTGCCCGCGCCCTTCCGCAGATAGCTGGGGATGCCCTCGTCGCCCTCGGTCGGCGCGTACCCGACGGGCTTCAGGCCGAGGGAGACGACGTTGTCGAACTCGCCTACGTCCAGGACGACGACCCGCTCGGGGCGCTTCTTCAGCTCCGTCGTGCCCATGGCGTGGGTGATGGTGCGCGGGAACTGCCCCGGCTTCGCGTCGGTCCCGTAGCCGGCCGTCTTCTTGGCCGCGGCGGCGAAGTCCTTGCCGCCCGTGGCGACGGCGGCCTTCTTGTCGCCTCCGTCCGACGCGGCGGAGCCACTGTCGGAGGAGTCGCCGCTGCCGCAGGCCGCGAGGGAGAGCGCGGCGGCGAGAGCGACGACGGCGGCTGTGCCACGGCGTCTTATGGACATCTTGATGCTCCTGGGGGCGGTGCTCGGTGAGATACAGACGGGTTCGAGCGGGGTTGGTAAGGCGTGCCTTACTTTAAGCACCGCCGTCCCGGGCAGCACACCCACCCCCGCGCTTTCAGTGGAATCGCGCGATGGCCACCCTTATGTGTGAAGTGCGAGGTCTCGCATTGTTCGGCAGGAAGTACGAAAACTAGCTTCTTCGCCGGAGGTGACAGACCGATGACGGCCTGTGCTATCGAGACGGCTACTACGGCGACCACGGCGACCACGGATCCCGAGGGCGGGAGCGGAACGGACGGAACGGACGCGGCGGACGGGACGCGGCCGAGCCGCCCGGGAGGTCCGGAGGGTCCCGAGGGTCCAAGAGGGCCTGGTGGGCCCGGGGGTTCTGGCGGTCCTGGCGGCCCTGGCGGCCCGAGCGGAAGGGGCGGTCCTGGCGGCCCGCGCCCCGCGGTACGCCGACCGGAGTTCGCGATCACGGCGGACGGCGCCTACGCGGCGCGGCTGACGCGCGGCGCGCCCCGTCCGGGCGGTCCGGCCGCGCAGGGCGACGCGTGGTTCCCGGAGCGGTGGACTCTCGACGGACCCGAGCCGTACGCCGTGCCCCTCCCCCTCGACCAGCCCGAGGACCCCGACACCGACGTGCTGCCGCTGGCCGACGGCAGGGTGCTCATCCGCCGGCTGGTCGCGGACCGGCACGACTTCTCGCTGCTCTACCCCACCGGCCCCGGTACGGGGCAGCTGCCGGTCGGCGCGGTCGGCCGTACGGACGAGCACGCCGGGCTGACACTGCTCCCGCCCGCGCCGGACGGCCGCTGCGCGTACGCCCTGTCGGCCGGCCCGCGCACCACCACGGTCTGGCTGGTGGCGGGCGGCGCCTTCGGCCCCGAGCGGGTCGCCGAGGTGCCCGGCCGCTGCTCGGGCGGTGTCTGGCTGGACCGTACGGGCCGGATACTGGCCCTCGACCGGGAGACGGACGGCGTGGTGAAGGCCGTCGCCGTCGATCTGGGGCGGGGCGGCGAGGTGACCCCGCTGCTCCAGATCACCGAGGAGAGCAATGACCGGCTGCTGCTGGCGGACGCCGACAGCGGACTGCTGCTGATCCGCTCGGACGCGCCGGGCCACGACCGGCTGGGGTGGGGTGTCCTGGGGAGCCAACGGCCGGTGCGGTTCCCCGAGTGCCTGCGGCCCGCGGACTGCGCGGTGACGCCGTTCGCCGTGCAGCCGGGGCAGGTGCTGATGCCGGAGAGCTGCGCGGTGGCGCTGCGGATCGACGGGGCGGCGGGCAGCTGGCTCGGGGTGTGGCGGCCGGCGGGGAGGCGGTTGCATCAACGCCGGGCGCCCGAGGGGTGGTTGCCCGGGTCCGGGGTGTGGACCCGGGACGCCGTGCTCCAACTGCCGTACGCCACAAAGGCGGTGCCGTGCGGAGTGGCGCGCCTCGACGCCCCCGTCGATGTGCTGCTTCCCGTACCGGACGGCCCCCAGGATCCGGGCCAGGACGCGGGCCCGTGTCCCGGTCCTGGCCCGGATCCCGAACTGATCACAGAACCGGCACAAGCGGAATCGCCGGACGGGGAACCGCCCAACGCCCCCCGTACTCCTGTGATGTGCAGGCCGGTGCCGCTCCAGCAGGCTCCCCTCACCGGCCGTGTGGCACCTGGATAGACTTTCGGCCGGGGCTTCGCGGCCGTACCGACCGGATGTGTCGGTGACGGTGATGCGGACGCGTGACCGTAACGCTGTCGTGGCGGTACGGGGCGGCCGGAGCCCTGCGTCACACAAGAAGCGATCACGACGGGGTGACTTCCCACATGTCTGAAGCCCGAACCGACACGTCCCAGGAGCGTCCGCAGGGAACGGCGGTCGCCGACCGGGGCGACACCGGCGGTGTCGGAACACACGGAAAGCACCGGGGAGGTGCGGCATCGACGGAGGACTCGGCATCCCCCGTCCACGGCCGTCACCGCCGCCCGGAACAGAGCAGCTACGCGGCCTGAAGCGGCCTGAACGGTCTGAACGTCCGCACCTGAGGAGAGGCCGCCACGGCACGTCCGTGGCGGCCTCTCCTCATGGGGCCGGGACATTTGTACCGCGTGAGTTCGTACACACGCATCTGTCGGGCTCCGGGCCGGGTCCGTAGCGTCATGGGCATGAGCCAGACAGCCGGTACTCCGGCGACAGACAGCCCGGACACGGACACGCGCCGCGCGGCCTCACCTCCCACGGCCGCACACCTCGCGGCCGCAGGGCCCGCGACCGCAGGGCCCGTGCCCGCGCGGCCCGGCGGCCCGGCGGACGCCGTGAGCTTCACCGGTGTCGTCAAGACCTTCGGCGCGGTCCGGGCCGTGGACGGCATCGATCTCGGTGTGCCGCGAGGCGAGGCCGTCGCGCTGCTCGGCCGCAACGGCGCGGGCAAGTCCACCGCCATCGGGCTGCTCCTCGGCCTCGACGAGCCGGACGCCGGGACGGTGCGCCTCTTCGGCGGGGCGCCCTCGCGCGCCGTCACGGCCGGACGGGTCGGGGCGATGCTCCAGGACGGCCGGCCGATCCGGCGGGTGACCGTGCGGGAGCTGCTCACGTTCGTCGCCAGCACCTACCCGCGCCCCCTGCCCCTCGCCGAGTCGCTCGGCCTCGCCGGGCTCACGGATCTCGCCGGCCGCCGCGTCGACAAGCTCTCCGGCGGTCAGCTGCAACGGGTCAGGTTCGCGGTCGCGCTGGCAGGCGGCCCCGAGCTGCTCGTCCTCGACGAGCCCACCGCCGCCCTGGACGTGGAGGCCCGCCGCGCCTTCTGGGCGTCCATGCGCGCCTACGCGGACCGCGGCAACACCGTGCTCTTCTCCACGCACTATCTGGAGGAGGCCGACGACAACGCCGACCGGATCGTCGTCATCGACCACGGCAGGATCGTCGCCGACGGCACCAGCGAGCTGATCAAGTCCTCGGTCGGCGGCCATCTCGTCGCCTTCGACCTGCCGGAGGGCTTCACGGCGGAGCTGACGCGCCTGCCCGGCGTCGTCTCGGCCGAGATACGCGCGGGCCGCGCCCGGCTCCGTACGGACGACTCGGACGCGACCGTCGTCGCGCTCGCCGGACTCGACGCGATCCGCCGCCTCGAAGTCGCCCCGGCCACCCTGGAGGACGCCTTCCTCACGCTGACGCACACGACGCGGGACGTCCAGGACACCGAGGACCACATGAAGGACGGCCTGTGATGCCCGCCGTGCTGGAGTACTTCAAGCTCGAAGTCCGCCGTACGCTGCGCGATCCCGGCTTCATCATCTTCGGCACCGGCATGCCGGTGCTCATGTATCTGCTCTTCACCAACATCGGCGGTGGTGCCGGCCCGGACGACATGGCCTGGAAGACCGCCTCCATGGTCGGCATGGCCGCGTACGGCGCGCTGGGCGCGGCCGTCGGTACGGGCACCGGGATCGCCGAGGACAAGTCGCTCGGCTGGCTGCGCCAGTTGCGCGTCACCCCGATGCCGCCCCGCCAGGTGGTGCTGGGCCGGGCGATGGCCGGTTCGGTGACCGTCCTGCCCGCGCTGCTCTCCGTACTGGCCGTGGGCGGTCTGGTCAACGGCGTACGGCTCGCGCTGTGGGAATGGGCCGCCCTGGTCGTGCTGTTGTGGGCCGGCGCACTTCCCTTCACCCTGCTCGGCATCGGAAACGGCTACCGGCTCACCGCGCAGACGACCGGGGTGGTGAACGTGGGCTGTCTGATGCTCCTGTCCGTGGTCGGCGGGCTCTGGTTCCCCGTCGAGGCCTTCCCCGGCTGGCTGCGGACGGTCGCGGAGTACACGCCCGCCAACCGCTTCGCCGACCTGGGCTGGTCCACCACGCGGGGCGCGGCCCCGGACGGGATGACGGTCGCGGTGCTCGCGGGCTGGTTCCTCGTCTTCGGCTCGTACGCGGTGTATTCGTACCGCAGGTCGGCGAGGACCGCGTGAAGCCGGCACGGGACCGGTGCGGGCGGCCGGGCCCACAGGACCGAGACAGGCGGCCGGGACCGCCCAGCGGCTACGCGATGCTGCCGTGGCTGCTGCTGGGGCTCGGCTCCTTCTCCAACCTCATCCGCGGCGAGACGCCCAACCCGTGGTTCGGCGCCATCGGCCTGCTCGTCTTCAACTCCCTTTATGTCTCCGTGGTGTTCAGGTCCTTCGACCGGGCGGCGCGGGACAGCCGCGCCACCCGCTGGACGCTCGTGGCGATGGGGCTGATGACCTTCGGGCTGGCCGGCGCGTACGGCGGCAGCTGGCTGCTCTTCCTGCCGCTGTTCGGGCTCGCCTGCGGCAGCGTGCTGCGCGGCCGGGCTCTCGCTCTGGTGGGGCTCCCGCTGACCGCCGCGGCCGGGGGCGTCGCCGCGTACCACGACGGGTGGGGCGCGGTCAGCGTCGCGTACGGGACGTTCATCTCGATGATGGTGACGGCCGCGATCCTCACCCTGTCCGAGACCGTCGTCCAACTGCGCGACACCCGCCAGGAGCTGGCCCGTTCGGCGGTGGAGCGGGAGCGGCTCCGCTTCTCGCGCGATCTGCACGATCTGCTGGGCCACACCCTCTCCGTGATCGTGGTCAAGGCGGAGGCCGCGCGCCGGGTGGCGCCGCGCGATCTGGCCGCGGCCCTGGGGCAGGTCTCCGACATCGAGTCCGTCGGGCGGCAGGCGCTGACCGAGGTCAGGGAGGCCGTCACCGGCTATCGCGAGGGCAGTCTCGCCACGGATCTGGACCGGGCGCGCTCGGCGCTGGCCGCCGCCGGGATCGAGCCGGTCGTACGGCAGTCGGGGCCGCCGCTGGAGCCATGGGCCGAGGTGCTGCTCGGCTGGGTCGTACGGGAGGCCGTCACCAACGCCGTACGGCACAGCGCCGCGACCCGGTGCCTGATCACGGTGGACGGCTCGCCGGAGCGGATACGGCTGACGGTCACGGACGACGGCGCGGGGGCGGCCGGGGGGACCGGGGCGGCCATACGGACCGGGGCGGCCGAGGACTCCGTTCCGTACGGCGGTACGGGGCTGAAGGGCCTGACCGAGCGTCTCGCGGCGGCCGGCGGCTCACTCGAAGCGGGCCCGGTGGCGGGCCCGGTGGCGGGCGCGGGGGCGGGCGCGGGGGCGGGCCCGGGGGCCGGGGCCGGTACGGGGGCGAAGGACCCGGTGGGGCAGGGTTTCCGCGTGACGGCCGAACTCCCGGTCGGCGCCGCGTCCGCCGCCGGACGCGTGCGTGACACGGCGTACCCGGAGTGGTGAGCGTCCCGTCCCGGTCCAGCACTCCTCAGCAGCTGCCCGGCTGCCCGTAGCGGCCGGGGACCCCGCGCTCCGGGGACTCGGCGCTCCGGGGCCCGTGGCATCGTCCGCCCCGCCCTACGCTGTGCTGGTGACGGAGATGCCGCGGGACCACAGACCCACCACGTGCGTACGCGTCCTCCTCGCCGAGGACCAGGGCATGATGCGCGGCGCCCTCGCCCTGCTGCTCGGCATGGAGCCGGACATCGAGGTGGTCGCGCAGGTCGGGCGGGGCGACGCCATCGTGGACGCCGCGCTCGTCTCCCGGCCCGATGTGGCGCTGCTGGACATCGAACTGCCCGGACTCAGCGGTCTCGACGCGGCTGCGGAGCTGCGCGACGAGGTGCCCGACTGCCGGGTCCTGATCCTGACCACCTTCGGCAGACCCGGCTATCTGCGGCGGGCCATGGACGCGGGGGCCGCCGGTTTTCTCGTCAAGGACGGCCCGGTGGAGGAACTGGCCGCCGCGATCCGGCGGGTGCTGACCGGCGAGACCGTCATCGATCCCGCCCTGGCCGCCGCCGCGCTGAGCGCGGGGCCGAGCCCGCTCACGGCGCGGGAGCGGGATGTGCTGAACGCGGCCGTGGACGGGGCGACGGTCGCCGATATCGCGGACCGGCTGCGGCTCTCCGAGTCGACCGTACGGAACTATCTCTCGTCGGCCATCGGCAAGACCGGCACCCGCAACCGCATGGAGGCCGTCCGCACGGCCCACGGGCAGGGCTGGCTGTAGCCGGGCGGACCCGCGCGGGCCTTTCCCGTGTCCGGGTTCGGCGTCGCAGGTCGTGCCGGTGTCACGGCTTCGAGGAGCCGCGCGGCAGCCACAGCACCATCAGAACGACACCCGCCAGCAACACCCCGCTGCCCGTCCTGAACGCCAGCGCGTACCCCTCGGTCAGCGCTTCCGGGCTCGTGCCGCCCGCCGTACGCGACGCCGCCACCGTGGAGAGGACCGCCAGGCCGAGCGCGCCGCCCATCGTCCGGGAGGTGTTGATCAGGCCGGAGACGAGTCCCGCGTCGTCGGCCGCCGCGCCGGTCGTCGCCAGCGCGGCCAGCGGGGTGGAGGCCAGCCCCATGCCGGTCATCATCAGGAGGCCGGGGCCGAGGATCGACGTGAGATACGTTCCGTCGGCGGTCATCGTGGACTGCCAGCCGAACCCCGCCACCGCCATCAGCGTGCCGAGCACCGCCAGATTCCGGGCACCGACCCGTGGCATCAGCCGGGGCGCCAGCTTCGAGCCGAGCACGATGCTCAGCGAGCTGGGGATGAGCGCGAGCCCGGCGTCCAACGGCGTGTATCCCAGCACGTTCTGGGCGTAGACCGTCATGAAGAACCACATCGCGAACGACGCCGCGCCACAGACGAACATCGCCGCGTTGGCGGCGGACACGGCCCGTACCCGGAACAGCCCGAGCGGCATCAGGGGCGCCTTCGCCCGCGCCTCCACTGCCACGAACGCGCCGAGCAGCAGCGCTCCGCCGAGCAGCGGCAGCAGCGTCGCCGCCGCGCCCCAGCCCTGCTCCTCGGTCTGCACGATGCCGTACGCGACCGTGGCGAGCCCGGCCGTGACCAGCACCGCGCCGGGCAGATCGAGGCGCCGTACCCGCTCCGTACGGGACTCGGTCAGCCAGAGCGCCGCGCACGCCAGGACCAGCACCCCGACCGGCACGTTGATCAGCAGCACCCAGCGCCAGGACAGCAGGTCGGTGAGGACTCCCCCGACGAGCCCGCCGGCCGCGCCACCGCCCGCGCCGACCGCCGACCAGGTCCCTATGGCCCGGGTCCTGGCGACGCCTTCCGGTACGGCGGACGTCAGGATGGTGAGCGTCGCGGGCGCCAGTACGGCCGCGCCGAGCCCCTGTACGGCGCGGGCGGCGAGCAACTGCCAGCCCTCCTGGGCGAGTCCGCCCGCGAGGGACGCCAGGGTGAACACCGTGAGCCCGGTCAGGAACATCGCCTTGCGGCCGAAGAGATCGGCGGCCCGCCCGCCGAGCAGCATGAATCCGGCGAACGCGATCGAGTAGGCGTTGAGCACCCACTGCAGCCCGGTGCCGGAGAGCCCGAGGTCCGCGCGCATCGACGGCAGGGCGACATTCACCACGGAGACGTCGAGGACGACGAGGAACTGCCCGGCGCAGGCGGCGAGCAGCACGGCCCAGGTACGGGGCGGTCCCGCGGGCGCGGATATGTGGACGGTGTCGGTTTCTGCGGGGGCTCGGACCATGGCGGTCATGGTCGCAGGCGTCGAACGGTCCGTACATCGGGATTTCGGCGTAGGCCCCCGGCCCGTGCCGCGCCCACGGACGCCCCGGTCTCCGCGGACGCCAGGCCTCCCCGGCCTCCCTGGTCTCCCCCGTCTCCCCGATTTCGGCGAATTCCGCGAATTCGCCGAAGGCGGAACGCCGTTCTCTTCCCGTCGGGCGCGCCCCTCCTCCACCCTGGGGAAGGTGAGCAGCCACGCGACCGACCAAGCCCGCGTCATTCCCCTGCGCCCGGTGGCGGCGGCTGCCGCGCCGGCCCCGGACGGCGCCGCCTCGCCGCCCGCGCGGACCGGGGAACCCAGAGAGCCGCTGTGGCGGGACCTCGTGGGTGACGTGCTGCGGCGCGAGCGCCTCGCCCAGAAGCGCACGCTCAAGGATGTCGCCGAGGCGGCCAGGATCTCGATGCCGTACCTCTCCGAGCTGGAGCGGGGCCGCAAGGAGGCTTCGTCGGAAGTCCTCGCGGCCGCCGCCCGCGCGCTCGGCCTCGGGCTGGCCGATCTGCTCGCCCTGAGCCATGGCGAACTGACCCGGCTCGGCGGGAGGCACACCCGCCGAGCCCATCCCCATCAGACCCGGATCGGTCCGGCCCCCCTCGGCCAGGAGCGGCCGGGGCTGCCGGGGCAGCCGGGGCGGCCCGGGGCGCGGGGCACGGGACGGGGCGGCCCGGTGTCGTACGAGGCACGTCTCCTCGCCGCCTGACGCTCCCTACGCGGCCGGGACCGGCACGACCCGCCTGCTCAGGACCTCGTCGGCCAGCCCGTACGCCACCGCCTCGTGCGCGGTGAAGACCTTGTCGCGGTCCATGTCGGCGCGGAGGGTCGCGGGGTCGTGGCGGGTGTGCCGGGAGAGCACCTCCTCGATCTCCGAGCGGATCCTGAGCATCTCCTTCGCCTGGAGACCGAGGTCCGAGACCGTCCCCTGCCGGCCGGCGCTCGCCGGCTGCCCCAGCAGCACCCGGGCGTGCTCCAGGACGAACCGCCGCCCGGGGTCGCCGCCCGCGAGCAGCACCGCCGCGGTGGAGGCGGCCTGGCCGACGCAGAACGTCGAGATCGGCGCGCCGACGAAGGTCATCGTGTCGTAGATCGCCATGAGCGAGGTGACCGAGCCGCCCGGCGAGTTGATGTAGATCGCGATCTCGCGCTCCGGGCTCGCCGACTCCAGGTGGAGGAGCTGGGCGATGACCACGTTGGCGACGCCGTCGTCGATCTCGGTGCCGAGGAAGATGACCCGCTCGGAGAGCAGCCGGCTGTAGATGTCGTACGCCCGCTCCCCCTGCGGGGTGCGCTCCACGACGGTCGGGATCGTGTACTGGCTCATCTCCACCGCGTGCCGGCTCCCGCTCGTGTACCGGCTCATCTCAGAGTCCGATCCGTCGCCGCGAACCGGCCGGGCGTATGTCGTCGAGCGACTCGACCACCCGGTCGACCATCCCGTACTCCCGCGCCTGCTCGGCCGTGAACCACCGGTCGCGGTCGCCGTCGCGGGAGATCGTCTCCTCGGTCTGGCCGGTGTGCTCCGCGGTGATCCGCTCGATGGCCCTCTTCGTGAATTCGAGGTTCTCGGCCTGGATGGCGATATCGGCGGCCGTCCCGCCGATGCCGGACGACGGCTGGTGCATCATGATCCGCGCGTTCGGCAGCGCGTACCGCTTGCCCCGCTCCCCGACGCTCAGCAGGAACTGGCCCATGCTGGCGGCGAAGCCCATGGCGAGGGTCGAGACGTCGTTGGGGATCAGCCGCATCGTGTCGTAGATCGCGAGCCCCGCCGTCACGGAGCCGCCGGGACTGTTGATGCAGAGGCTGATGTCGGTACGCGGGTCCTCCGCCGACAGCAGGAGCAGCTGGGCGCAGACGCGGTTCGCGGAGACCTCGTCCACCTGGGTGCCGAGGAAGACGATCCGCTGCGTCAGCAGCCGGTCCGCCAGCTGGTCGTCGAACCGGGTCGGAGGCGTGTCGTCGGCGGTGGCCCGTGGGTCGAGGGCGGGGTTCCCACCGGTGAGGAGTGCGGGCATCGGTCCTCCGTAGGTCGTCGGGCGGCGCGGCCGGTGTGGTGACCGCGGTCGTCCCACTCTCGGTCCCGCGGAGTGCCCGCCCAAGGGTTCTCGGCCCGTGGCAGATTCGCCCAGGGCAGAGCAGGGGGCGCGTGTCTCGTTTGTGACGGAGCGTCAGAAAAGCGGGGGAATGGACCGGAGTCGTCTTCCGGCGCCGTTCGCATCGCGTTCGCCGGAATATCGCGGCCGGATGGAAGGTTTCATCCTGCATCCACTTGCGGTCTCGCACCCACAGCCGCCTGTCACGCACATCACAGCTGCCCGCCCAGCTGCCCTTACTTCCTGCCCGGAGGACACACGTATGCCACAGACGACGACCGATCAGTACGCCGGGGAGCTCCCGGATCCGTCGCCCCGCGAGGCCGGCGGGATCGTTCCCGTCCTCGCCTTCGCGGGCATCACCGTCGCGGTGATGCAGACCCTGCTCGTGCCCGTCATCAAGGACCTGCCCGTCCTGCTCCACACGGCACCCGCCAACGCCACCTGGGTCATGACCGCGACGCTGCTCGCCGGCGCCGTCTCCACCCCGATCATGGGGCGGCTCGGCGATCTCTTCGGCAAGCGGCGGATGCTGCTCGCCAGCCTTGCCGTCATGGTGGTCGGCTCGCTGATCTGCGGATTCACCGACGACCTGGTCATCATGATCGTCGGCAGGGCGCTCCAGGGCTTCGCGATGGGCGCGATACCCCTCGGCATCGGCATCATGCGCGACGAGCTGCCGCGCGAGAAGCTCGGCTCGGCGATGGCGCTGATGAGCTCGTCCATAGGCGTCGGCGGCGGACTCGCGCTGCCCGCCGCGGCCCTGGTCGCCCAGAACGCCGACTGGCACGCGCTGTTCTTCGGCGCGGCCGGGCTCGGCGTGCTGTCGATGCTGCTGACCGTCCGGTACGTACCGGAGTCCTCGGTACGGGCCAACGGCACCTTCGACTGGCTCGGCGCGATCGGGCTGTCCGCCGGACTCGTCTCGCTCCTGCTGCCGATCACCAAGGGCAGCGACTGGGGCTGGGGTTCACCGACCACACTCGGGCTGTTCGGCCTGGCGGTGGCCATCCTGCTGCTGTGGGGCGTGATGGAGCTGCGGAGCGCCGCCCCGCTGGTCGATCTGCGCACCACCGCCCGGCGTGAGGTGCTGCTCACCAACCTCGCCTCGATCATGGTCGGAGTCGCCTTCTACGCGATCTCGCTCGTCCTTCCCCAGCTGCTCCAGCTGCCCGCCTCCACCGGCTACGGACTGGGCCAGTCGATGGTGGTGGCCGGTCTGTGCGTGGCGCCGCTCGGTCTGACGATGATGTTCACCGCGCCCGTCTACGCCCGGATCTCCGCCCGGCGCGGCCCCAAGGTGTCGCTGATGCTCGGCATGCTGATCATCGGGATCGGGTACGGAGCGGGCCTCGGCCTGATGAACGCGGCCTGGCAGACCATCGTCATCTCGGTCGTCGTGGGCGCCGGGATCGGACTCGCGTACTCCTCGCTCCCCGCCCTGATCATCGGCGCCGTCGACCCGTCGGAGACCGGCGCGGCCAATGGTCTGAACACCCTGATGCGCTCCATCGGCACCTCGGTGTCGAGCGCGGTGATCGGCATGGTGCTGGCGCACACGTCGATCCGGACGGGTGGCGTCGCGGTCCCCAGCATGGACGGATTCCGTATCTCGTTCCTCATCGCGACGGGCGCGGTGATCGTCGGCCTGGTGCTGGCCGCGTTCCTGCCGTCACGGGCCTCGGCGCAGCGGTCCGCGCGGCAGTCCCCGGAACAGCGGCCCCTGGCGGCCGGCGCCGACCCGGCCACGCGGCCCACGCTGGTCGCCGGGTCGGGCGGGTTCCGCGGGCGGGTGGTGGACACGGACGGTGCGCCGGTCGCGCGCGCGAACGTGACGCTCATCGACCCCCGGGGCCGGCAGGCGGGCCGGGCCACCGCCGACGCGGAGGGGCGCTACACGCTGCTGCCCCCGTCCGCCGGACGGTACGTGCTGGCCGGAACGGCCACGGGGTACGCGCCGCACGCGCTCCCCGCGGAGTATCCCGGCGACGGCGTGCCGGTCGATGTCGACCTGGTGCTCGGGCAGGGCGCGCGGGAGCGCCGTACCACCGTCGCCCCCTGACCCGCCCTCACCCCCGGCAGCCGGCGGGCCGGGGGTGTACGGCAGCATGGGCGACCACGTTCCGTACCACGGTTCGCATCACGGTGCGTGCCACGCTCCGTACCCCGGTTCGCACCGTCCATCGCACCAGCACGAGGAGAGCCGATGCCCCCGGCACCCGCGCCGAAGATCCTCGCGGCCTTCGAGGCCGCCAAGGGGTTCATGCCCGTCCACGAGGGGCTCGCCCTCTACGCGGCGGCCACCGAGGCGGGCGCCCTCGGGCTGCCGCTCCTGGAGATCGGCACCTACTGCGGGCGCTCCACCCTCCTGCTGGCCGCCGCCGCGCGCGAGGCCGGTACGGTCGCGGTCACCGTCGACCACCATCGCGGCAGCGAGGAGCAGCAGGTCGGCTGGGAGTACCACGACCCGTCCGTCGTCGATCCGGACACCGGCCTGATGGACACGCTCCCGGCGTTCCGCCGCACGCTCCTGGCGGCGGACCTGGAGGACTCGGTGATCGCGGTCGTCGGCCGTTCGCCGCAGGTGGCGAAGGTCTGGGGCGGTCGGCTCGGACTCGTCTTCATCGACGGCGGCCACACCGACGAACACGCCAACGGGGACTACGAGGGCTGGGCCCCCCGTCTCGTCGAGGGCGGGCTGCTCGTCATCCACGACGTGTTCCCGGACCCGGCGGCCGGCGGGCAGGCCCCGTACCGTGTCTATCTCCGGGCCCTGGCCTCCGGCGCGTTCACCGAGGTGTCCGCGACCGACTCGCTGCGCGTCCTGCGCCGTACGGCGCCGGGCGGCTGACCGTCGCACCCCGCTCGTGGGCCCACGCACCGGAGCGTCCGGCGATCGGGGGACGGTCCGGGCGACCGCGCCGTCGGCCCGTGTCTTCCGCCACGGCCCGATCGCCCGACGGTCTACCATCGCGACGGTGTCGTACGACGAGAGTCAGCAGCCCACCCGCGGCCGTTCCGGCCGGAGCACCCTCACCCTCGCGGTCGCCGCACTGGTGCCGACCGCCGTGGCGGGGTGGCTCGTCTGGCAGGGGATGAGCGGCCCGGACGGCCCGGACGCCGCGTCGGCGGCCGGCGTCGCCGCCTCATCCTCCGCGGCGAGCACGCCCGCCCCCTCCTCCGCCTCCGGTGCCACGCGCGACGACGACGTCCCCGGTGGCACCGTCCCGGCCGAGCCCTCCGCCCCCGCCCGGCCGCTCGCGGGCAAGGTCGTGGTCATCGACCCCGGTCATAATCCACGCAATCGCGACCACACCGCCGAGATCAATGAGCCGGTGGATATCGGAACAACCAGCAAAGAATGCGACACCACCGGCACCTCGACCGACGCCGGCTACCCCGAAGCCGAGTTCACCCTCGATGTCTCCCACCGTCTGCGTGATCTGCTCGAAAAAGCGGGCGCGAGGGTCATCTTCACCCACGACGACGAACGTCCTTTCGGCCCGTGTGTCGATGAGCGCGCCCGGATCGGAAACACCGCGAAGGCCGATGCCGCGATCTCCGTCCACGCGGACGGATCGGCTTCCGGCAATCGCGGATTCCATGTCATCCTCCCCGCCCTGGTCAAGGGCGGAGGAGCGGACACCACGGCCATCGTGGGCCCCTCGCGCGATCTCGGCGAACACATCGTGGGCGATTTCGTCCGCGAGACCGGCAGCGCCCCCGCCAACTATCTGGGCGAGGGCACGGGCCTCGACGTACGCGCGGACCTCGGCGGGCTGAATCTGTCGGCCGTGCCCAAGGTCTTCATCGAATGCGGCAATATGCGCGATGCGTCGGACGCCGAGCTGCTCACCGACGCGGAATGGCGGCAGAAGGCGGCACAGGGGCTGGCGGACGGAATCCGCGGCTTCCTCAAGAAGGACCACAGGAACTGACAACAGTGGCGACAGGAGGAGCGAGCGGGCGAGACGAACGGGAGCGATGAAACGGGCGGTGTACGAGAGACAGGAGGGGTGAACTCCGCTCACGGACCCGCGTAACGGGCGTATACCGGCCCCCGATACCCGGCAGACGCCCGGAACGGGGAGACGATACATTCATCCGTACGATAGGGAGCCGCCCCCGAGCTTCGCACCGTGTACCGCCGGACCGGCGGCCGCGACGACCGCCCCGACCTTGACGACAGACGAAGGACTTTTCACGTGAACATCCGCTCCCTCACTCGAGGCGACGGCGTGGTGATCGGAGCAGCGGTGTTGCTCTTCATCGCCTCGTTCCTCAATTTCTACGAGTCCAGCTTCAGCACTGGCGTGAATGCCTGGGACTTGCTGGGCGTCGTGATGAGCATCCATCTGGCCGGGGTCATCGCCGCGGCACTGATCGTCACCGCCCGCGCGCTGCCCCAGCCGCGGAAGGTCGTGGGACTCGACCTCGGTCAGTTCGGTGTCGCCCTGTCGGTCTTCGCGGCCTGGACGGGTCTCTGGTACCTGCTCGGTGACGGCAGCGCGGGCAGCGGTCTGATCCTCGGCTTCATCGCCGCGCTGGTCCTGGCGGGCGCCGCCGTCGCCACGCCGGTCGTCCCGGCCCTGAAGGTCGCCCTCATCGGCGCCCCGAAGCCGGCGACCCCGCAGCCGTACGGCGGGCAGCCGGGCATCCCCGGACAGGGCTACGGCTACCCGGCCGGCCAGCAGCCCTACGGTACGCAGGGCCAGCCGCAGCCGTACGGCTCCCAGGCGGGCCAGCCCGCCGCCGCGCCGCAGCAGGGCGGCCCGTCGCAGGGCGGCGCCGCTCCCGCCGGTGACTTCTCGCCGTTCTGGTTCGCCGTACCGGTGGCCCGCCCGCTGTTCGGTGAGGACGGCTCGCCGTCCCCGATCGCCGAGCTCGCCCCCGGCACCTGGTACCTCGCGGTCGAGCAGCGCGGTCCCGGTCTGGTGGCCCAGACGCAGGACGGCCGGCGCGGAGTCCTCCAGGACACGTCCGGCATACAGCGCGGCTGATCACGCGCCACGGCGTCCCAGCGGTACGACGACGGCCCCCCGCCTTCCGGTGGGGGGCCGTCGTCGTATGCGACCGTCCCACGAATCGGCGGGTTTCCGCGGCGCCCGACCGGTAACACGGTTGACATGGCCACACGACATCGCAGTGGAAGCGGCTCCGTGGCGACGATCATCATCGTCGTCGCGGACATCATGGCCTTTATTCTGGGCCTCTGGATCCTGATGTTCCTGCTGGACGCCAACCGCGCCAACGACCTGGTGGACTTCATCCAGGGCGCGGCACGCTGGCTCGCCGGCTGGTCCTACGATCTGTTCACCTTCAACGAGGCCTGGGCGCGCGTCGTCTGCGGCTACGGTCTCGCCGCGGTCGTCTATCTGCTCGTCGGCCACGGCATCGCGGGCCGGCTGCGCCGGCTCTGATCAGTCACCGGCCGGCGGCGGCCGGTCAGCGGCAGCAGTCCGGCTCCAGGCCGAGCGGCAGCCGTTCGCCGCCGAACACCGCGGTGGTCGCCTCGTCTCCTCCCAGGGCGGCCACCGCGAGCAGCAGCGACCCCGCCGTCCAGGTGGTGAGTTCCTCGGGCCAGAAGGCCCGGTGGCCCTCGAACACGTACCCCGTCCAGTACATCCCGCCGTCGGCGCGCAGATGCTGGATCGACTGGAGGACCTCAAGCGCCCGGTCGGACTCGCCCATCACCCAGAGCGCCAGGGCGAGTTCACAGCTCTCGCCGCCGGTCACCCAGGCGTTGGGCAGCACACAGCGCACCCCCAGGCCCGGTACGACGAAGCGGTCCCAGTCCGCCGCTATCCGAGCGGTGGCCCGCGCCCCCGTCACCGCGCCGCCGAGCACGGGGTAGTACCAGTCCATCGAGTAGGCGCTCTTGTCGAGGAACCGCTCGGGGTGGTCGCGTATCGCGTGCCGCAGCGCGCCCGTCGCCAACTCCCAGTCCGGCTGCGGCTCTTCGCGTTCCTCGGCGATCGCGAGCGCGCAGCGCAGCGCCTGGTGCACGGAGGAACACCCGGTCAGCAGCGCGTCGTCGACGGCCGTGCCGTCCGCCTCGCGCTTCCAGCCGATCTGGCCGCCGGGCTGCTGGAGTGCGAGGACGAACTCGATCGCCGCGTGGACGACGGGCCACATCCGGTCGAGGAACGCGTCGTCGCCGGTGGCCAGGTAGTGGTGCCAGATGCCGACGGCCACGTAGGCGCAGAAGTTGGTCTCGCGGCCCCGGTCGCCGGGCGGCATGGCCGCGGTACCGGCGTATGACGCGCTGTCGGCGTACGGCGTGCTGTCGGCGTACGCCGCGTACCAGGAGCCGTCCTCGTTCTGGTTCCTGGCCAGCCATTCGTACGCCCGCGCCGCCGCCTCGGGTTCGTCCGCGGCGTCCAGTGCCATGGCCGCCTCGGTGTGGTCCCAGGGGTCGAGGTGATGTCCGCGGAACCACGGGATCGCCCCGTCAGGACGCTGCGCCGCCAGGATGCCCGCGACCGTCTCGGTGGCCTGCTCGGCGGTGAGCACTCCGGGCAGGACGAGGTGTTCCGTGGCGCCGGGGCCACGGCCGGCCAACGTCACTTGGCGGCCGCCGCGGACGCGGCCGGCAGATGCGGCTTGGTCGCGTAGGCCACGAAACTCTTCCCCACGACGGGGTTGAGCAGTTGTTCGGTGAGCCGGGTCGCGAGGGGCTTCTTCATGATGTCCCAGACCAGCAGCTTGTGGTACGCGCGGACGGGCAGCGCCGTGTCGTTGCCGACCCCGAACGCGCACTTGAGCCACCAGTACGGCGCGTGCAGCGCGTGCGCGTGGTGGGTGCCGTACGGCTTGAGTCCGGCCTCCCGCATCCTGCCGAGCAGTTCATCGGCCTTGTAGATACGGATGTGGCCGCCCTCGACCTCGTGGTACGCGTCCGAGAGCGCCCAGCACACCTTCTCCGGGCCGTACCGGGGCACGGTCACCGCGATCCGTCCGCCGGGACGCAGCACACGCGCCATCTCCGCCAGGACTCCCTTGTCGTCCGGGATGTGCTCCATGACCTCGGAGATGATGACGACGTCGAAGGAGGCGTCGGGGAACGGCAGCTGGAGCGCGTCGCCCTCCATCGCGGTGGCGGTGGCGCCCTCGGGGGCCTCCCCCGCCTCCTTCATCGCGGCGAACCACCGGGCGACCTCGCGGATCTCCTCGCCGTTCCGGTCGAGGGCCACGACCTGGGCGCCGCGCCGGTAGCACTCGAAGGCGTGCCGGCCCGCGCCGCACCCCAGATCGAGCACACGGTCACCCGCGGCGAGCGGGAAGCGGGTGAAGTCCACGGTCAGCACTGGGTCGTCCTGCTTTCGCGGTCGGAGGGGCGGGCGGCCGAAGGGCCCGCGTTCGAGGAGCCGGCTTTCGAGGGGCGGGCGTTCGACGAGCGGGCTTCCGGGGAGCCGGCTTTCGGGGAGTGCGCGATCGCCGCGCGGTACAGCTCGGCCGTGCCCTGCGCGGCCCTGGCCCAGGTGAAGCGGGCCAGCACCCGCTCACGGCCGGCCGCGCCCAGTCTGGCGCGCAGTTCCGGGTCGTCGAGCAGCCGGCCGAGGGCGTGGGCCAGCGCGCCCGCGTCGCCCGGGGGCACGGCCAGGCAGGTCTCCCCGTCCACGCCCGCGACCTCGGGGATCGCGCCGCCGGTGGTGGCGACGAGCGGGGTGCCGGTGGCCATCGCCTCGGCGGCGGGCAGCGAGAACCCCTCGTACAGGGAAGGTACGCACGCGATCCGCGCGCCGCGGACCAGATCGACCAGCTCGGCGTCGGAGACGCCCTTGACGAACTCGACGGCGCCTTCGAGCCCGTACCGTTCGATGGCCTGCGCGACCGGGCCGTCCTCGGCCCGTCTGCCGACCACGACCAGGTGGGCACCGGGGTGTTCGGTGCGGAGCTTGGCGAGGGCCTCGATGAGATGGACGAGGCCCTTGAGGGGGACGTCCGCGCTGGAGGTGGTGACGATCCGGCCCGGGATCTCGGGCACGGCCGGGTCCGGTGAGAACAGCTCCGTGTCGGCGCCGATGTGGACGACCTCGATACGGTCGGCCCGTACCCCGAGATGGTCGGTGATCTCCTGCTTGGAGGAGCCGGAGACGGTGAGCACCGAGGGCAGCCGCCGAGCGACGCGCTTCTGCATCCGGGTGAAGCCGTACCAGCGGCGTACGGAGGCCCGGCGCCGCCAGTTCCCGGCCGCGTCCAGATCCAGCCGCCGGTCGACGGTGATGGGGTGGTGGATGGTGGTGACCAGAGGGGCGCCGAGGTTTCCGAGGAGTCCGTAACCGAGCGTCTGATTGTCGTGGACGACATCGAACTGCCCGGCGCGGGCGGCCAGATGGCGCCTGGCCCGGAGCGAGAACGTCAGCGGCTCCGGGAAGCCGCCGGTCCACATCGTGGCGACTTCGAGGGCGTCGATCCAGTCGCGGAACTCGTCGCGCCCCGGCGTGCGGAACGGATCGGGCTGCCGGTAGAGATCGAGACTGGGCAGTTCCGTGAGCGGTATGCCCTCGTCGAGCACGGGATACGGCTGGGCGCCGATGACCTCGACGCTGTGTCCGAGACGGGCGAGTTCACGGGACAGGTGCCGGACGTAGACGCCCTGGCCGCCGCAGAACGGGTTTCCCTTGTAACTGAGGAGGGCGATCCGCAGGGGCCGGTCGCCGCCGCTCTCCGACGGACGGTCATCTCCGCCCCGGGGTCCCGGTCCTGTGCCCGCCTCTATGGCCTCAGCGGTCACTCTCGGCCCCCTGTCTCACTGCGCTCTCCGCGTTTTCGCCGGAGCGTAACCGCTGTCCACAATCTAGAACAAGTTTCAGAGTTGTTCGTCCACGGCTTCGAATCTACCGGCAAGTAGCGTCGCGGCACCCGCCCGAGCAGGTGATTCGTGCCACGGCGGGTGTCTGCCATGCTGTGCGGTCCGGAGGCGGCGAAGCATGCGGACGCGTTCAGCGGACGCGTTCAATGGAGTGGGACAGATGGCAGCGGAGATCAAACCGGCGTCACCCCCGCTGACGCGCCGCCAGGAAGCCCGGCGCCGCCGGATCCTGGACGCCACCACGCTGCTCGCCTGCCGGGGCGGTTTCGACGCCGTGCAGATGCGCGAGGTCGCCGAGGAGGCCGGGGTCGCGCTCGGGACGCTCTACCGCTACTTCCCCTCGAAGGTCCATCTGCTGGTCGCGACGATGCAGGATCAGCTGGAGCGTCTGCACACCACACTGCGCAAGAGGCCGCCCGCGAGCGACAGTCCCGCGGAGCGGGTGGCCGAGACGCTGCTGCGGGCCTTCCGCGCGCTCCAGCGGGATCCGTATCTCGCCGACGCGATGGTACGGGCGCTGACGTTCGCGGACCGGGGGGTGCGCGACGAGGTGGACCGGGTCATCGGACGGACGACGGCGATCATCCTCGACGCGATGGGCCCGTCCGTCGGTCCGCAGGGCCCGACGCCCGAGCAGCTCGCCGCCGTACGCGTCGTCGAGCACACCTGGCACGCGGCCCTGATCACCTGGCTCTCGGGCCGGGCCACGACCGCGCAGGTGAGGTCGGACATCGAGACGGTCTGCCGGCTGATCGACATGACGACCGGGGGACCCGGCGGGGCCGCCGTCTGACGGACCGCCGGCCGGGCGCCACCGGGCGCCACCGGGCGGCACCGGGCGGCACCGGGCAGGTGTTCTTGCTCCATCCGGTGGTCATCGCTCAAGCGGCCCGTGTGTTGTGGACGAAGGACGGGTGTTCATACCTCGCGGGTCCACTCCGACCGCGAGCGGTTCCCGTCATCCAAGGAGCATGTATGCGTCTCAGCGCGCGCTGGGCATCCGCCGCCGTTCTGCTGCTCGCCCCCCTGATCAGCGGCACCAGCGGCGGCGACGCCACGGCCGTCCCCCGGGAGAGCCTCGTCCCGGTCGAGCGTTCCTCCAACGCGGTCCCCGGTCAGTACATCGTCACCCTCAAGTCCGGGTTCTCGCCGGCCACCGTCCTGCGGCAGTTCGGCCTCTCCCCCCTGTTCACGTACGAGAAGGTCCTGCACGGATTCACCGCCGCCTTCTCCGCGGCCCAGCTGTCCCAGGTACGCGCGCTGCCCGCCGTCCGGGCCATCGAGGAGAACAGCCGGGTCACCGTCAGCCCGACGTCGACGCGGCCGGGCCAGTGGCGGGCCGAGCAGGCGGGGCCGGAACAGGCCGGTGCCGCGCGGGACCGGGCACCCGCGCTGAGCTGGGGGCTGGACCGGATCGACCAGCGGAGGCTGCCGCTCGACGGGGAGTTCACGGTGGCCGGCACCGGCAAGGGCGTCACGGCGTACATCGTCGACACCGGGATCGAGACCGCGCACAGCGAGTTCGGCGGGCGTGCCACCGTCGGCTTCGACGCGGTCGGCGACGGGCGTGTGGGCCAGGACTGCAACGGTCACGGCACCCATGTGGCGGGCACCACCGGCGGCGCCACCTATGGCGTGGCCCGTGCCGCCTCGCTCGTCAGCGTCCGTACGCTCGGCTGCAAGGGCAATGGCACCTGGGCCGGGGTCATCGCGGGCTTCGACTGGGTGGCCAAGAACGCCAGGCAGCCCGCGGTCCTCAACGCCTCTCTCGGCGGCCCCTCGTCCAGCGCCGTCGACACGGCGGTCAACGCCGTCGCGGCGCAGGGCGTGCTGCCCGTCGTCGCGGCGGGCAACGACGCGGTGGACGCCTGCGGTGTCTCCCCCGCCCGCGCCTCGGGCGTCTACACCGTCGGCGCGACCGACAGCGAGGACCAGGAGGCCCGGTTCAGCAACCGCGGCACGTGTCTGGAGACCTACGCCCCCGGCGTCGCCATCGTCTCCGCCCGGCTCGGCGGCGGTTCCGTCGCGCTGAACGGCACCTCCATGGCCAGCCCCCATGTCGCCGGGGCCGCGGCCCTCTACAAGGAGACGTACCCGTCCGCCACCCCGGAGGAGGTGGCCGACTGGCTCACCGAGCAGACCACCAAGGACACCGTGTTCCCCATCAGCGCCGGCTCCCCGAACCGTCTCCTCTACACCGACGGTCTCTGACGGGAGTGGGGAACGCGACCGTGGGGGGGGGGGGGGGGGGGGGGGAGGGGAGGGGGGGGGGGGGGGGGGGGTTCCGCATCAGTGTGTTCCAGTACGGGAGATTGG